>JAFVSI010000015.1 GCA_017503865.1 Clostridia bacterium
TTACTTGGAACGGATTTGCATCCCAACACCAATCTCCGTCAAGAAATACACTATTCGGTAAATCCTGTTTGAGCTGTTGGCACACAGTTGTTTTTCCAACTCCCATAGTGCCACCAATCATATATAAAGTTTTCATCATTAACACCTACAAATTCTTATTTATCGATGAGTTCATTATATCATATTTATATGAACTTTTCAACTGATTTGGCTTTTCTCTTACTACAGCACCTCAATTTTTGCGTGTTGAAGATAGGGATTGACTGTTTTTCAGAAAACAGTATTGTATACTCCACTTTTGTTTTAATAGTTGTGTTCAAATTCAGATTGGTTTGCGAAGCAGCCTCAAGGTCACTTAGCAACGGTATCACGCAGCGAAGTGAAGCTACCTTATCATCTCAACAAAAAAACAAAAGAGAGGCAATGCCTCTCTTTTGTTTTTTTATAATTTAAGCACGGATTTCAGCAGAAATATTCTTAGACAATCTCTTAAGAACGCTGTTAGCAACCTGCTCTATTTCAGCACCTGTCAAGGTCTTTTCATCAGATCCTATAATAAGACGAATGGTAACAGACTTCTTACCTGAGGGAATCTGCTTACCCTTGTACTCGTCAACGAACTTAACGTCACGGAGAAGCTCGTTCTTCTTTGCCATTACACAGCTATAAACATCGTCCCACTTAATCATAGAATCAACGAGGAAGGAAAGGTCATACTCATTCATCGGGAATTCGTGCATTCTTACATATCTGTTTGTTCTCGACTTAAGAGGTACAAGCTCGTCCATATCAAGCTCAACAAGCACAGCAGAAAGAACCTTGATACCGCAAGCAAGAGCAGCCTTCTTAGAAAGCAGAGCAAGGTCTCCAATCTTCTTACCGTTAAGCATAATGTTGAGCCATACTGTCTCATCTGCCCAATAAGGCTTTTCAATCTTCTCGAAAGTAAATGCTTCCATATGAGTATAACGAGGCATTGAACCAATTACGCCCTTAGCTCTGCGGAAAAGCTCCGTAACGTTATCGGAAGCTCCGACAAACGCACAGCCGAGGTGCTTCTTCTGCATAGGAAGCTTCTCACCCTCATAGTTAGAAGTATAATCCTTGTCGAGGAATATCTGAGCTTCCTCAAAAATATCAAACTCATCAAAGTTACGCTCATTCTTTACAATTGCCTTGCAAATGTTGGGAAGAAGAGATGAGCGAATGAATCTCTCATTGGGTGCGGGGGGGGTTGCAAGTGCAAGAATACCGTCAGTACTCGGCATAAGAGCGGTTACAAACTCATCAGTCATCCAAGGATATGTGAATATTTCCTGCATATTCGAACGAAATGCAAGATATTCCTTAATCTTACGTACAAGGTCAACATCAAGCTGATTTATAGCACCGTCAAAAGAAGTCGTGATTGTTGTAGCTTCAAAATTCTCGTAGCCATACATTCTTGCAACTTCTTCCATAATGTCAGCCTTGATAGAAACGTCACCTGTCGAACGCCAGGTAGGAACTACGATATGCATTCCCTTATCTGTAAAGATTACGTCATATCCCATAGCACCGAGCTTACGTGCAACAACCTCTTGAGGAATTCTCTTGCCAAGGCGTCTGTCAAGCCAATCGAAATCAACGTCAATTTCTTTTTTCTGGAGCTTATTTACGTAAAGATCCTTGTAGGCTGTAACCTTCATATTGGGATAAAGTTCGGCAAAAAGCTTCATAGCAAGAGATACAGCCTGATCGCAACGTTCGGGATCAACCGCCTTTTCGTACCTCGAAGAAGCCTCAGTTCTGTTATCATAGCGAAGAGCTGTTCTTCTTATTCCGCGTGACTCAAAGTTAGCACACTCGAAAATCACGCTCTCGGTTTCGGGAAGAACGGAATCCTTAGCACCACCCATAACGCCTGCAAGACCAACGGCACCTTCAGCATCAGAGATAACAAGATCGTCAGTTGAAAGTGCAAGCTCCTTATCGTTGAGAAGCTGAAGGATCTCCCCTTCGTTTGCACGGCGTACCTCGATGTGGTCAATAATATGGTTAGAATCGTAAACGTGTGTGGGCTGTCCAGTCGCAAGCATAACGTAGTTTGTAATGTCTACGAGTGCGTTTATAGGACGCATACCGACACGCCAAATTCTGCTCTGCATCTCAAAGGGCGAGGGTTTAATAGAAAGTCCTTCAACCTTAGCGCCTATAAATCTCGGACATCTCTCGGAATCTATAATTCTAACGTCATATTCACAGGTGGTATCAGGCTCATATTTCTTAAATTCAACGAGAGGAAGGTCATAAAGTGCGGCAATTTCTCTCGCAATACCGTAGTGTCCCCAAAGGTCGGGGCGATTTGTCATTGACTTATTATCTATTTCAAGAATAATGTCATCAAGACCGAGTGCCTTTGAAATAGGTGTGCCTGCGGGAACGTCAAATGAGGTAACGTCCATAATCTCGTGGTCATCTTTCGCGGGGAAAAGGTCAGCAAGACCAACCTCAACTGCGGCACAAATCATACCAAAGCTTGCAACACCGCGAAGCTTAGCATTCTTAATTTCAACAGGCTCACCCTCACCGTGCCAACGAACCATTGCACCGGGACAAGCAACCACAACCTTCATTCCAGCTTCAAGGTTTGAACCACCGCAAACGATGTCCTTTATCTCCTCTTCTCCAATATCAACGCGGCAAACACGAAGCTTGTCAGCATTGGGGTGAGGAAGAACTTCTTTAATTTCACCAACGATAATTTTATCAAAACGCTCAGCAAGACTCTCTGCACCTTCGACCTCAACTGTTGACATCGTAAGGTCATAGGCAAGTCTTGTAAGGTCCATATCATCAGGGAGCTTTACGTAATCTTTAATCCAATTTAACGATAATTTCATTTTCTATTCTCCTTTCGCTTCAAATTAGTGGAATTGCTTTAAGAAGCGGAGATCGGTGCTGTGGAAGAGACGAACGTCATCAACACCGTAACGCATCATAACAAGTCTGTCAAGACCTATATTCACGTAAAAACCTGTATATTCGTCAGGATCAAGTCCTGCTGCACGGAGAACGTTAGGATGGGGAGTGCCGCCGGGCATTATTTCGATCCAACCTACGTGCTTACATACACTGCAACCCTTACCGCCGCAAACGAGACAACCCATATCAATCTCAAATCCGGGCTCAACGAACGGGAAAAATCCTGCTCTCATACGAACGGGAACGTCCTGACCGAACACCTTAGAAAGTATGCTCTTTATCATAACTTTTCCTGCAGTATAAGTGAAGTCTTTGTCAACAATAAGTGCTTCATACTGGAAAAATGCACGCTCGTGACGGGCATCTGTCGTCTCATTTCTATATACTCTACCCGGATAAACAAAGCGGTAGGGCGGTTTGTGAGTCTGCATATATCTTACACTGTCACCCGTGAGATGAGGACGAAGGCAAAGCTTGTCGTTAGCCTCGCCCGAATCGTGTCCTTCAAGCCAATAAGTATCCATACTCTCACGAGCAGGGTGATTGGGCGGAAAATTCAAGTTATCGAACGCATAATATTCGCTTGTTATTTCAGGACCGGAAAAGACCTCAAATCCCATCGAGCGAAACGCGTCGTTAAGGTCATAGCACATTTGAGTAATTGGGTGAAGACCGCCAATCTTTGGCTCAAAACCGGGAACAGTACAGTCAAAATCGGGAGAGATCTCAGATGCTTTGAGCTTTAGTGCTTCTCTTCTGCCTTCGATCTGCTCAGTCAAAAGCGATTTAACGTTGTTTATCGCTTTTCCCATTTCAGGTCTAAGCGATACGTCAAGCTTAGGTATCTCCTTAAGGAGCTCGGTAATACTTCCCTGCTTACCGAGAAGTGCACCTTTAACGTCTTGAAGCTCCGCTTCTGATTGAGTTGCTTCAATTTTAGCAGTACCTTCTCTAAGTAGTGCTTCTAATTTTTCTTTCATTTTTATATCCTCATTCTTTAAAATATTTTTCAAATAAAAAACTGCGTTTTCCGATTTGGAAAACGCAGGGACGACAAATTTGGCGTGTTACCACTCTGCTTCGCTTTGCCTCACGACAAAAGCCTTAATAGGTCTTAAAACCCTTGTGATATAACGGTCACGACCGGCAAAACCTACACGTTAAAAAACTTTCAGTCCGCAACTAACAAGAGGAATTCGCCAAAGCCAAGCAATTGTCTCGCACCATACGACAACTCTCTGATACCTGAAATTTTGGTTACTAGTTCTTGATCAAACATTATTAACTGAATTATATCACATTAGCAATTATATGTCAAGCAAATATTTCATTTTAAACAAGAAAAAACTTTGATAAAATAATAATAATTCTTGACATACCGAATTATATATGATATAATTTTAGAAAAGTTAATAATAATTTTTAGGAGCCAGCTGTCTGTAGAGGTATGGCTCCTTATGTCTATTTTGGAGTAAATACAACCTATGAAAAAAATTGACTCAACGGTCTTAAAGGAATCTAAATATATTGCTCTTTGGGTAATAATACTAAGTGTCGTTATGGAAGCAGTCTTTTTGTTTATAAAATGGGACTACACCGTTTTACTCGGAAACATACTCGGCTCAACTGCTGCCGTACTCAATTTTTTCCTTATGGGAATAACAGTGCAAACGGTTTTAACAAAAGACGAAAAAAGTGCTAAAAGCACAATAAGAGTTTCGCAGATCTATCGAAATCTTATGCTTTTTGCGGTTGCGGTAGTAGGCATGCTCGTTCCCTGCTTTAACGGCATAGCGGTAATCGTTCCGTTTATCTTTCCACGTATTGCTATTGCTTTCAGACCGCTTTTTGACAAAAAAATGTCATAATTAAAATTTTTAAAAGGGGGTGAAAATCGCATATGAAAACCAAGAGCCGCTTATTTGTGGCACTCGACGTTCTACTTATTATTATGATGATCTTACCGCTTGCAGTCGCTATTGGCATTAAAGTTCTAATAACGCCGCCAAGTGAAGGAATCAATATCGCAGGTGCCCGTATTATATATACTTTTGATAATATGCCGATACAGCCTCTTGTTATAACTGAGTCGCAAGTCAACTCTTGGCTTATAATCATTTCTATTTTTTCTTTATGTTTGTACTTCACTCACGGAATTAAAGTTAAGGCTGACACAAAGCGGCAGCACGCACTTGAATGGATAGTGGAAAAATGCGACGGACTTGTAGGTCAGAATATGGGCGAATATTTTGCAGCATTTTCACCGTTTATTGCATCAATTATCGCACTTTCAGCATTTTCAAGCCTAATGTGCCTGTTTGGTCTTTTCCCACCAACTTCAGACATAAATATCGTAGGCGGCTGGGCTCTTCTTGTGTTTATTTTGATAACCTACTACAAGCTTAAATGCGGACCTTGGCATTATATAAAGGGTTTTGCAGAGCCTATCGTTATATTAGCACCGATGAACCTAATTAGCGAAATTGCAACACCGGTTTCGATGGCATTCCGTCATTACGGAAACGTTCTGTCGGGCACTGTTATTTCAGTTTTGGTAACAACGGGACTTCAAGGTCTTTCAAATATACTTCTCGGTTGGTTACCAGGATTTTTGGGTGAATTCCCTTTCCTACAAATAGGTATTCCCGCTGTACTTTCCGCTTATTTTGACGTATTCAGCAGTTGTTTACAAGCATATATCTTTGCGATGCTGACAATGATGTACGTCTCGGGTGCTTTCCCTGCAGAAGATTATTTTAAACGAAAAGAAAAAAAGAAAAATAAAAAAATTACAACAAAAGAAAAACTGGAGGTTATTTAACTATGGAACTCGCTATTGGATTTATTCTTGGATGCTGTGCACTCGGTGCAGGTCTCGCTATGATCGCAGGTATCGGTCCCGGTATCGGTGAAGGTAATGCCGTTGCTAAGGCTTGTGAAGCTATTGGACGTCAGCCCGAATCAAAGGGTAGTGTAACAAGTACAATGCTTATGGGTTGTGCAATTGCAGAGACCACCGGTATTTACGCACTCGTTATCGCAATACTTCTCATATTCGTAGCTCCCAATATGTTCGTAAACATTCTCTTAAGAGTTATGGGTGCTTAAGTTATTAAGGAGATTAAGTTATGCAAACTTTAGATGTCATTTCTGTCAATCTTTGGCAGATTTTGATTTCTCTACTTAACCTCTTATTGCTTTTCCTGATTTTCAAGCATTTTCTCTTCAAACCTGTCAGAAACGTCCTAAAAAAACGTCAAGACGAGCTTGACTCAAAATATGCTAAAGCCGATGAGACACAAGCTATTGCTGATGAAAATAAGGCAGCTTGGGAAGAAAAGCTCCTTACTGCTGATAAGGAAGCAGACACAATACTTGAAAAAGCAACCGAAAACGCAAAATACAGAGGCGATAAGATAATCGAAGAAGCAAAGCAACAGGCTGACAGCATAATAAAAGTTGCCGAAGCTGAAGCTATGCTTGAACGCCGCAAGGCAAAAGAGGACATCAAAAAGGAAATCGTTGAGGTTTCGGGTGTTCTTGCTGAAAAAATGCTTGAACGTGAGATCAACAAGGATGACCACAGAGCTATAATTGATTCCGTTATAGAAGAAATAGGTGAAGGCGATGACTGATATTGCTAAAGAATACGGCACTGCCCTTTTCATGCTTGCTTGTGAGTGCGACAAGAAAAAGGAATATTCAAATGCTCTCGATACAATTGAAACAGCTTTTGCCGATACTCCCGAGTATCTTACTTTTCTCGCATCTCCAAGTATTCCTTTAAGTGAAAGAATTTCATCAGTTGAAGTGGCTTTTGCAGATAAGATTCCTGAGCATTTACTATCGTACCTTGAGCTTCTATGCGAAAAAGGAAGGATATCCTGCTTTTTAGAGTCTGCTAAGGAATATAGGGCTTTACTTGATGCGTCGGAACGCATATCAAACGCAACTGTTACAAGTGCAGTTCAACTGACGCAAGCCGAAAAAGAAAAGCTTAAAGCGAAGCTTGAAAAAATGAATAACGGTGTAGTAAACATCGACTATCTAATTGATGAAACACTGCTTGGCGGCTTTATCGTGGAGATCAACGGCAAAATTATGGACGGAAGCTTACGCCACCGCTTACGTGAAGTAAAGGAAGTGATGAACTATGAGCACAAGACCTGAAGAGATCAGCAACGTAATTAAAGAACAAATTAAAAACTATAAATCAAAAATCGAAATGAAGGAAACCGGCACAGTCATTCTTGTCGGTGACGGAATCGCACGCGTTTACGGTCTTCGTGACTGTATGTCGAGCGAGCTTCTTGAGTTTGAAGACGGAAGCTTTGGAATGGCACAAAATCTCGAGACTGAAACTGTTTCTGTTGCCCTTCTTTCAGATACAAATAACATTCGTGAAGGCTCTGTTGTAAAAAGAACGGGAAAAGTTCTTTCCGTGCCAGTTGGAGAAGCTATGCTCGGAAGAGTCGTAAATGCTCTCGGCGAAGCAATTGACGGCAAGGGCTCTATAATAACAACAACTTCCCGTCCTATAGAATCAGAGGCTCCGGGAATCATCGAAAGAAAGAGTGTTTCGGTTCCCTTGCAGACCGGTATAAAAGCTATTGACAGTATGATACCTATTGGAAGAGGTCAAAGAGAGCTTATTATCGGTGACAGACAAACAGGTAAAACTGAAATAGCGATCGACACAATTATTAACCAAAAGAACACCGGTGTTATTTGTATATACGTAGCGATTGGTCAGAAAAACAGCTCTGTCGTCCAGCTTGCAAACGAGCTTACAAGATCGGGGGCTATGGAATATACCATCATCGTATCGGCATCGGCATCAGAGTCCGCACCGCTTCAATACATTGCTCCTTATTCCGGTTGTGCAATGGCAGAATACTTTAGAGAACAAGGCAAGGACGTCCTTATCATATACGACGATCTTTCAAAGCACGCGGTCGCATACCGTGCCCTTTCGCTTCTTATCAGGCGTCCCCCTGGACGTGAAGCATATCCCGGAGACGTGTTTTATTTGCACTCCCGCTTGCTTGAACGTGCAGCTTGCGTTGCTCCCGAGTACGGCGGCGGTTCTATTACCGCTCTTCCGCTTATCGAAACACAAGCCGGCGACGTGTCTGCATATATCCCCACAAACGTAATTTCCATAACAGATGGACAGATATTTCTTGAAACAGAGCTTTTCCACGCAGGAGTTATGCCTGCTATAAACCCCGGAATTTCGGTCAGCCGAGTCGGTGGTTCTGCTCAGCTTAAGGGAATGAAAAAGGTTGCGGGTGAGTTAAAGCTTCTCTACTCTCAGTACAGAGAGCTTCAAGCTTTTGCACAGTTTGGAAGCGATCTTGACGCTGATACTAAGGCACGTCTTGCCCTTGGTGAGAGAATAGTTGAGGTTCTAAAGCAAGGCAGAAATTCACCTATAAGAGTTGGTTGTCAGGTTGCGATAGTTTATGCGGTAATTAACGGTTATCTCAATGACACACCCGTTTCTAAGGTCAAGGAATACGAAAGAAAGCTTTATGAATTGCTCGAAAACAAATATTCAGACTTCCTTGAACGCGTTGAGGCAAATTATTGGGATGAGAGTGAAATTGAAGCTCTCAAATCAGCACTGAACGAGCTTAGCTCGAAGAGGTAAGCTATGGCAGCAGATATTAAACAACTGCGGACACGAATTAAAAGTGTCGATTCAACCTTGCACCTAACAAAAGCAATGGGACTTGTTGCTTCTTCAAAGATCAGAAAAGCAACCGATTCCATGAACAAAGGCAAGCAGTATGCTAATGCTTTCGAGGAAACTGTTGGACTTCTTGCCTCATACAAGGAATGCCAAAAGAGTCCTTATATGAAACATAGATGTTCCGAGAATGAAAAGCTTTGCCTTGTAGTAATTGCAGGTGACAGAGGTCTTGCGGGCGGATATAACGCTAACATTTTCAGGTTACTTCGTGAATTTGAAGGTGCAGATATTATCCCGATAGGTAAACGTGCTTGTGAAAGATTTGGCGATAAGTTTATCGGTGCTGAAGCCTTTAAGTATGCAGACGCAAAAGAAATTGCCGACACGATTTGCAAAGATTTTGTTGATGAAAAATTTGACAGGTTCGGGATAGTTTGCACAAAATACAATTCACTTATGTCTCAAGAGGCATATGTAAAATGGGTTCTTCCCCTCGCAAAAGACGAGCAAAGCAAATCTGCAAGTGCTATCTTTGAGCCCGATGAGATAACGGTTCTAAATTCAATTATCCCAGACTACGTCGCAGGAATGATAATTTCGGCTGTTAAAGAAAGCTTTGCTTCCGAAGTAGCGGCAAGACGTGTTGCTATGGATAGTGCCGGAAAGAATGCTCAAGAAATGATAGACCGTCTCGGTCTTGAATACAACCGTGCACGACAAGGTTCGATCACTCAGGAGATCACTGAGATCGTCGCGGGCAGCGGAATATAAACCGAGAAAGGAGAAAAAATGTCACAAACAGCAAAAGGAAGCGTCTCACAGGTAATGGGTCCTGTTGTTGACGTATACTTTGAAGAGGGTTCTCTTCCCTCTATATACAATGCTCTAACAATGAAAAACGGAGATAAGACTCTTACTGTCGAAGTCGCTCAGCATATCGGTGACAACGTTGTACGTTGTATTGCTATGTCATCTACCGATGGACTAAAAAGAGGTACTCCGGTAACCGACACGGGAAAATCCATAAGCGTTCCCGTAGGCAGAGCAACACTTGGCAGAATTTTTAACGTTCTTGGTGATACCGTTGATAATTTGCCTTTTGAATATAACGACGAAAGATGGAATATTCACAGAAATGCTCCAAGCTACAGCGAACTTTCAACCTCTACCGAGGTTCTTGAGACAGGTATAAAGGTCATTGACCTCATCTGTCCTTACTCAAAGGGTGGTAAAATAGGTCTCTTTGGAGGTGCAGGTGTTGGTAAAACTGTTCTGATTATGGAGCTTATAAACAATATTGCAAAGCAGCACGGTGGACTTTCCGTCTTTACCGGTGTTGGTGAACGTACCCGTGAGGGTAACGACCTATATAACGAAATGAAGGAATCAGGCGTTCTTTCAAACACTACTCTTGTGTACGGACAGATGAACGAGCCCCCCGGAGCGAGAATGAGAGTTGCTCTCTCGGGACTTACTATGGCTGAATACTTCAGAGACGAAGAAAATCAAGACGTTCTTCTTTTTATTGACAACATATTCCGTTTCACTCAGGCAGGTAGCGAGGTTTCTGCTCTTCTTGGACGTATGCCAAGTGCAGTTGGTTATCAGCCTACCCTTGCAACCGAAATGGGCGACCTTCAGGAAAGAATAACGTCGACGAAGAAGGGCTCTATCACCTCGATCCAAGCGGTATACGTTCCTGCTGACGACCTTACCGACCCTGCTCCTGCTACAACCTTTGCACACCTTGACGCAACTACCGTTCTTTCAAGATCGATAGCGTCACAGGGTATTTATCCCGCTGTCGATCCCCTTGAATCCACAAGCCGAATTCTCTCGCCTGAGGTTCTCGGTGACGAGCATTATTTTGTAGCACGTGAAGTTCAACGTATTCTTCAAAGATACAAAGAGCTTATGGACATTATCGCAATTATGGGTATGGATGAGCTTTCGGACGACGATAAGCTTCTTGTTCAAAGGGCAAGAAAGATCCAAAGATTCTTGTCGCAACCCTTTGACGTGTCGGAAAAGTTCACGGGTATTCCCGGTGCATACGTTCCTCTCTCCGAGACAATAAGAGGCTTTAAAGAAATTATCGAGGGCAAACACGACAGTCTTCCCGAGTCAGCCTTCCTTTTTGTCGGCACAATAGACGAAGCAGTTGAGAAGGCTAAAAAGGTGTCGCGATGAAAACTTTTAAGCTGAAAATTTCTTCTCCCGACGGTGATATTTTTAACGGTGATGCCGTAAAGATCAGCCTCAGAGGAACAGAAGGTGAGCTCGCCGTTATGGCAGGACACATTCCTTTTGTAACATCAGTAGTTCCCTGCAAATGCAAAATCGAGCTTGATAACGAAACTGTAAAAACGGCTTCTCTCGAGGCAGGGCTTTTAAGTGTATCATCTGATATTGTAATTTTGCTTTCAGGCTCATTTAATTGGGATAATTAAACCATTTTAAAACAAAACATAACGGAAGCACCGAGCTCAAAAATACTTGGGGCTTCCGTTTTAGGTATTTAGCAAATATCCATATATTTGATTGTTGACAATGCACTATATATGAAGTATAATATATGGTGGATTAGTTTAAATCTTTTTTAGATTTTTACTAAAATTTTTTCTAATTTTTGAATACAATTCCAAAAATAATTATAGAAAGGTAGAAAATAATGGCTTTTTCTCTCAATGGGGTTCACACACCCCACAGAAAAAATACCCAAAACAAGGCGACCATCCGTATGCCTCTTCCTGACTCGGTAACAATTCCGATGTCAATGCATATCGGTGCACCGGCTACCCCCATAGTAAAAATTGGAGATACTGTTAAAACAGGCACAAAAATTGCTGAGGCGACAGGATACGTATCGGCTCCAATATATTCAAGCATCTCGGGAAAGGTTACGAAAATCAAAGATTTTCTTTTAAGCAATGGCTCGACAACACAGGCTATCGTCATTGAGTCGGACGGCGAGGGATCAGTTGATGACTCTATCTTCCCCCCCGTTGTCGATTCCAAAGAGTCACTTATAGCCGCTATCAAAGAAAGTGGTATCGTAGGCCTTGGCGGTGCAGGATTTCCTACACACGTAAAATTTAACGTTGATCCCGAGAAAATAGACTATCTCATCATTAACGGTGCAGAGTGTGAGCCGTATGTAACGAGCGACACTGTTACGATGGTATCACGTACCGAGGATATGAAGATTGCTCTCAGCATAATTTGCGAGTTTTTTGGCATAAAAAACGTTATCGTAGGTGTTGAAAGTAACAACAAGACAGCGATATCCTCTATGAAGTCTTTTGCACAAGACATGTCAGACGTTTGCAAAGTTGACGTTAAGGTTCTCCCTGCTCTTTATCCTCAGGGTGGTGAAAAGGTACTTATATATCACACAACCGGAAGAATAGTTAAACTCGGAATGTTACCTATTGACACGGGTTGCATCGTAATAAACTGTACTACTCTCGCAGCTATCGGCAATTATCTTACAACAGGTATGCCTCTTATTGAAAAGTGCGTTACTGTTGACGGCGGTGCCGTCAGCGAGCCTCAAAACGTTATCGTTCCTATTGGAGCTCCTTTAGCGAACGTGTTTGAATTTTGCGGCGGTCTCAAAACCGAGCCTGCAAAAATCATATACGGCGGACCTATGATGGGATTAACCGTTCCCAATATGGACCAGCCTATTCTTAAGAACACAAATGCAGTTCTCGCTCTCACAGAAAAGGAAGCTTGGCTTCCCAAAACTACCGCTTGTATACGTTGCGGAGCTTGTACTAACACTTGTCCCTTCGGTATTGCTCCCGCTTTGATAGAGCGAGCATATGACAAGAACGACATAGAAGAGCTTGAAGCACTGAACGTGGATGCTTGTATGGAATGCGGTTGCTGTAGCTTTGTGTGCCCTGCTAACAGACCTCTTGTTCAAAAGAACAAGCTTTCAAAAGCAGTTTTAAAAAACGCTAAATCTAAGGGGGAGAAAAAATAATGTCGAATAATCTTAAACTTTCAGTTTCTCCTCATATCCATAGCGGAAACTCAACCTCTACTATTATGCTTGACGTAATAGTCGCTTTGATACCTGCAACGGTTGCAGGATGTATTATATTCGGACTTCGCTCTTGCTTAGTTCTTGCCGCTTGTATCGTAAGCTGTGTTTTATTTGAGTTTCTTTATAATTTGATACTTAAAAAGGAACAAACGATTGGTGACTTCAGTGCTGTGGTTACAGGCTTATTGCTCGGTCTTAACCTTCCGGCAAATATTCCGATTTGGCAGTGTATCATCGGTTCGTTTATTGCAATTATTATAGTAAAGTGCCTTTTTGGCGGAATTGGATGTAACATTGTAAATCCTGCTATTACTGCAAGAGTGTTTATGCTCGTTTCCTTTGGAACGATGACTACCGCTGCTATGCCGACCGTTGTCGACACAGTTGCAGGTGCTACCCCACTTTCTGCCGAAACAATCGAGCAGTCTATTGGTGAGCTCTTTCTTGGACTTAAAGGTGGTGCTATCGGTGAGACTTGTATATTAGCTTTAGTAGTCGGTCTTGTGTACTTACTTGTGCGTAAGGTGATTAGTTGGCATATACCTCTTACTTTTATAGGTACTGTTTACATTTGCTCCTTCTTTATGGAAGGACTTGATCCTATAAAGGCACTCGCTATGATTCTCTCGGGCGGTCTTTTCATCGGTGCAATTTTTATGGCAACCGACTACGTAACATCTCCTTCAACAGCTTGGGGCAAAGTAGTATTCGGTGTCGGTGCCGGTTTGCTTACCTTCCTCATTAGATACTTCGGTGACTATCCCGAAGGCGTTTCCTTTGCTATTCTCTTTTTCAATATTCTTACACCTTATATTGAAAAATGGACTAAGCACAAAGTATTACTTGCAGGGGGTAAAAAAGCATGAAGAGTTTAATCAAAAGTGTTATAACCCTTGTTTGCGTTTGTGCTGTAATGGCATCCTTGCTCGCAGTTGCAAACATCATTACTGCTCCTATTATTGAAAAAAACAACAATGCCGCAGCAAACGAGGCGTTACTTCAGGTAATGCCTGAGGGCGAAGGTTTTGAAGAGATAGACATATCAAAATTTGAACTTCCTGCTACAGTTGCCCAAGCATATAAAGAAGCAAACGGCGGTTACGTCTTTAGACTTGTAACCACAGGTTATAAATCAAATTTTATTATAATGTGTGGCATCAATGCTGACGGAACAGTTAGCGGTGCTATTTGCTTGAGTTCAAACGAAACACTTGGTAAGGAAAAAACGTTTGGCGAAAACTTTGTTGGCAAGAATAGCGACGAAGTAGATACAGTTGATATTATTTCAGGTGCAACTAAAACAACTGAGGCATATCGCAACGCTGTCAAGGATGCACTGAATTCCGCTATAATTCTTGGCGGTGGCTCTGTTGACATTCGTACAGAAGAGCAAATCCTTGCAGATAATCTTTCTTCGGCTCTTCCTTCGGCAAATGGAAAATTCACAAAACTATTTATCGTCGAGACCGTCGAAGGCATTGACAAAATTTATGGTGCCACGAATGAAACCGGCTACGTTTGCGTGGTAGGCGAAGAATTTATAGGTGTAGATAACAATGGAAACGTTATCACCGAAACATCTGCTGAGAATTCACAGAATATCGCCGCACAAATAGCAAAAATCAAGTCGTCTACTATTGAAAAGCTTGATATTTCAGGCTATACAAATATTCACAAAAACGTAATTTCTATATCAAAGACTGCTTCCGGAAACTACGTTGTTGAAACTAAGGGGGCAGGATACGGCATAAAAGGTGATGATACTTATCATCCCATCTCAGGTGAATATATTGTTGTACGCGTTTCTATGACAAAGGACGGAAAGATTATTGATTGCTTAACCGTTTCTCAAGCAGAAACTGATGGCATCGGTTCAGCCTGTGCCGATGAAAAGTTCTACGGTCAGTTTGTCGGTAAAAACGAATCAAACTATACCGAAGTAGATGCTATCTCGGGTGCAACAATGACCACCGATGGATATAAAAATGCTATAAAATACGCATTTGATGCTGTAAAAATAATTGAAGGGGGTTCGACTGATGCAGAATAAAAGTAATATGTCGGTTTTTCTCAAGGGCATACTAAAGGAAAATCCTGTACTCGTTCTTATACTCGGCACTTGTCCCACTCTCGCTACAACAACAACTGTAACGGGTGCCTTTGGTATGGGTATCGCAGCCCTTGTAGTTTTAATATGTTCAAACGTTTTTATTTCTTTACTTCGTAAGATAATTCCTGACAACGTAAGAATCCCTTGCTATATAGTTATTATAGCGGGATTTGTAACTATCGTTCAAATGATAGTAAAGGCTTTTTTCCCTGTTATTGACAGCTTGCTTGGTGTTTATCTACCGCTTATCACGGTAAACTGTATAATTCTTGGTAGAGCTGAAATGTTCGCAAGTAAAAACAACGTAGTGAAATCTGCACTTGACGGAATGGGTATGGGCATAGGCTTCACTCTTGCTCTTTGCGGTATGGCTTTTATTAGAGAGGTGTTCGGAAATGCAACCTTTGCAGGCATTGAAATTCCCTTCCTTGTACCCTACAAGATTGATTTTCTCGTTAAGTCTCCCGGTGGATTACTCGTCTTTGGTATGCTCATAGCCCTTGTATACGTTCTTACACACGGAAAGGCACCAATCAAACGTGAATTCTCTTGTGCGGGTTGCCCATCTGCAGGAAGCTGCCATACCGGCAGCTGTCAGTTGAAAGGAGATGAGCAATGATGGATATTAAGAATTTAATTGTAATTTTGCTTTCATCAGTGCTTGTTAACAACTACGTTCTGACTCGTTTCCTCGGCATTTGTCCCTTCCTCGGTGTATCAAAAAAGATTGACCAAGCAATGGGAATGGGTATTTCAGTAACAATTGTAATGCTTCTTGCTACAGCTGTAACTTGGCCTATCCAAAACTTTATTCTCGACGCTTTCGGTCTTGGATACATGCAGACAATTGTATTTATACTTGTTATTGCTTCGCTTGTTCAGATGCTCGAGCTTGTCCTCAAGCGTCTTATCCCCTCGCTTTATAAGGGACTTGGAGTCTATCTTCCCCTTATTACAACAAACTGTGCTGT
Source organism: Clostridia bacterium (assembly GCA_017503865.1). Classification (GTDB taxonomy): domain Bacteria; phylum Bacillota; class Clostridia; order Oscillospirales; family CAG-272; genus HGM12713. The sequence continues at coordinate 15,795 of JAFVSI010000015.1, forward strand.
TCTCGGTGTAACGATAAACAACATCGAAGACGGATTTACTTTTATTGAATCTATGGTAAGCACACTCGGTTGCGGTCTCGGATTTTTACTTGCAATGCTTCTCTTCTCCGGTATTCGTTCGAGAATTGACGAAAGAAATATAGCAAAACCTTTTCAGGGAATCGCAATAACCCTTATCGCAGCATCCTTCCTTTCCCTTGCATTCATGGGATTTGGTGGCATAGTCGAAAACATTTTTGCATAAGGGGGTAACAGGTATGTATGATATTTTAATTGCTTTTGCAATTGTCTCTGCTGTTGGTCTTATTGCAGGTATCCTTCTTGCTCTTCTCTCTCATCTTCTACATATCGAAGATGACAAAACCGTTAAAGCAGTGCGAGAATGCCTACCTGGCATAAATTGCGGTGCTTGCGGATTCAAGGGATGCGATGATTATGCCGCTGCCCTTGCAGAGGGAAAGGCTAAACCAAATCTTTGCGTTCCTGGAGGTCAAGCGGCGGCTGACGAGATAGGTAATATTCTTGGTATAACAGTTGAACCTCTTAAAGACGTTGTTGCTTTCGTTCACTGCAACGGCAACTGTGAAGTAACTACGAAAAAGGCTGTTTACGAGGGTGTTAAGACCTGCCGTGCCGCTTCACAGGTTTATGGCGGCCCAGACACTTGCAGATTCGGTTGTATCGGATTTGGTGACTGTGCTATAGCTTGTCCTTCAAATGCTATATGTATGAGAGACGGAATTGCACACGTTGACACAAGTAGATGTCTCGGTTGCGGTCTCTGCCAAACCATCTGCCCCAAAAAGCTTATTTCGATGGTTCCTCAGGAAACTGCCGCTGTAATTATGTGTAATAACAAGGACAAAGGAGCGGACGCAAGAAAGGTTTGCAAAAATGCTTGTATCGGCTGCAAAAAATGTGAAAAAACTTGTCCTCAAAATGCTATTACAGTTGTGGATAATTTGGCGAAAATTGATTATGATAAGTGTACGGGATGCGGTGCTTGCATGCAAAGCTGTCCTACAGGATGCTTAAAGAAGGTATTTTTCCCGAATCTTGAAGAAGATTTCGGTCCGGAGAATCTATAAAATTATGTTTAATTCAAAAAACAGTATGCCCACTGCCAAAAGCAGTGGGCGTAAATCAAGAAACGATATTATACTTTTAGGGGTGCTAATATTCGCTATTTCTATAATAGCCTTGCTTTTATATCTATTCAGTGAAACGTCGAACTCGGTAACGGTAACAATTGACGGCAAGCTATACGGAACATACCCTCTAAACGAAAATATAACTTTTGATATAAATACAGGTACCGATAATAAAGAGATCAATCGCTTGGTTATTGTGGACGGTAAAGCCTATATATCCTTTGCAACTTGCCCTGACGGTATTTGTGCAAAGCATCGACCGATTTCACGCACAGGTGAAAGCATTATCTGCTTGCCTCACAAGGTTGTTGTAAAAACCAATTCAAATACCGAGAGTATTATTCCTGACATAGTAGCTTGATGGGAGAATTTTTATGAAACGATCAGCAAATAAAGTTGCTTTGCTTGGCTTATGTACGGCACTCGCTTTGATACTTGCGTACGTTGAAGTGCTTTTACCACCGGTTTTTGCTGCCGTTCCCGGTATAAAGCTTGGTCTTCCGAATATAGTCATAATTTTTGTTCTTTACAAATTCGGCATTTCTTCGGCAGCAACCGTTTCCTTTATCAGACTAATTGCCGTATCAATTCTTTTTGGTAATTTTATGGCCTTTGCATACAGCGTTGCAGGTGCTTTACTCAGTCTTTTATTTATGTCAATTCTATTTAAGCTTGACTTGTTTTCAACAGTTGCGGTCAGTGTTGTAGGCGGTGTTCTCCACAACGTTGGACAGGTTCTTATGGCAATAATTTTACTTGACACTGTCGAGATAGGATATTATTTAATTGTACTATCGGTAACAGGAATAATTTCAGGTGCTTTGGTAGGTCTTTGCGGTGCCCTTGCCATAAATCGACTTGATATAAATAACTCTTGACTAACATATACAGATATGATATAATCTAAACAATAAAAAAATTGGAGGTGTTTTATGAAAAAACTACTTTGTATCTTTCTTAGTATTCTTATGATTTTTGCTACACTTACTTTTGTAGGTTGCAAAAAAGATGCCCCCGCTCTCAAAATCGGTTTGGGAGTTTATACAACTGTTTCGGCAACAAGTGCTGACGGTGAAGTCGATGGTCAAGGCAAAGCCACTGTTACAGTTGCTACTGTTTTAGTTGATGCAGATGGCAAGGTCGTTTCCTGTCAGCTTGACGTAGCCGACAACACCGTTAAGTATACCTCTGAAGGCAAGCCGATGGTTTACTATGGTTTGAAAACAAAATATGAACAAGGTGCCGACTATAATATGAAGGCATACGGTGGTGCTGCTAAGGAATGGTTCGAGCAGGCAGATGCCTTTGAAGGTGTTGTTGCTGGTAAGACTCTAAATGAGATCAAGTCACTTGTTGCAGCCGAAAACAAAGGTACCGATGAGGTAATAAATGCTGGCTGTACAATCATGGTCAATGAATTTGTAAATGCAGTTGAAAAAGCTATTACAAATGCTGTAGATTCTGCTGCAACAGCAGAGTCAGCTCTAAAGCTTGGTGTTTACACCGAGCAAACTTGCAAGGATGCTGAAGAAGAAAAGGACGGACAGAGCAAGCTCGAAACAACTGTTTTCGCAGCAGCACTTGATGCTGATGGAAAAATAGTTGCCGCATTAAGCGACTGTGTTCAAGTAACTTTTACTTTTGATATAAAAGGTGCTTCAACGTTTGATTCTACAAAGCCCGTTATAAGCAAGAGAGACGCCAGAGATTCATATGGAATGAAGGCTTACGGCGGAGCTGCTAAGGAATGGCACGAGCAAGCTGACACATTCAATACGGCTTGTATTGGAAAAACACCCAAAGAAGTCGCTTCACTTATGGCTAACGATAATTACGGTAATGCTGACGTTAAGGCTTCGGGATGTACGATACTTGTAAACGGCTTCGTTAAAGCTGCTGAAAAAATAGGTTAATAGAAACGGGTGGTCAACCACCCGTTTTTAATAAATATTATGAAAAAGAAATTTATCGTTTTAATACTATTGTTGTCTTTAATTCTTTTGCCTTCCCTGCTTGGCTCGTGTAACAAAGAAACAACAAAATACACAAGTTACTCGTTTGATTACTTTGATACTGTCACTTCAATAGTTGGATACGCAAAAAGCGAAGAAGAATTCAACGAAATTTCCGAACGCATTTTAGAGGAGCTTGAAGAGTACCACAAGCTTTTTACAATTTATCATAGATACGAAAATTTTGAAAATCTTTGCACTGTAAACGAATTGGTAAACGGCGAGCACCGTACAGTTACCGTTGACAAAAAAATTATTGATTTGCTTGAATATTCAAAAGAAATGTATCAAAAAACAAACGGTAAGGTCAATATCGCTATGGGTAGTGTCCTTTCAATTTGGCACGATTACAGAGAGAACGGTATTTCAGATCCTGCTAACGCCAAACTCCCACCTATGGAGAAGTTGACAGAAGCATCAAAACACACTAACATCGAAAAACTCATTATTGATAAAAACGCAGGCACCGTATTTCTTTCAGATCCTAATATGAAGCTTGACGTGGGAGCAATAGCTAAGGGCTACGCCGTTGAAATGATTGCAAAAGGTCTTGAAAACGACGGTATCTCGGGATATGTACTCAACGTTGGCGGAAACGTTCGTACCGTTGGAACAAAGGGAGACGGAGAAAAATGGGTAGTCGGCATAGAAAATCCAGACGAAAACAGCGAAGAGTCATACATTGCCTATCTCGAGCTTTCAGGTGAATCTCTCGTTACAAGCGGCTCATATCAAAGATATTATATAGTTGACTCAAAGAGGTACCACCATATAATCGATCCTGAAACTCTGATGCCGTCAGACAAATTTTTGTCGGTTTCGGTAGTTTGTAAAAACTCAGCTGACGGAGATGCTATTTCAACTGCACTCTTTTGTATGGAGCTTGATGAAGGACTTGAATTTGTAAACTCTCTTTCTAGTGTCGAAGCTATGTGGGTTGATGTTGACGGCAATATCCACTATTCGAACGGCTTTAAAAACTATATAAAATAAAGGAGAAAGCAAGTGCTTTCTCCTTTATTTTATAAGTTCAAAAAACTCTTCAAACGTCATTTTATCGACATAAGAAGATACGTTAAAATACGGTAGATTTGACAGAGACTTCCCTATTAAAAATCTCTCAAGTTCCTTTATATCCAAGATGCCAAAGAAATCTCCTGAGATTACTATATCTTCAATAATGTCTTTAGTAAGTTTCATTTCAACATCAACAACACCAAATGGATATTTTTTTCTTTTGTGAACAGTGTAATTGGTTAAATACTGCTTTGTGGAATAGATCCATTCATCGTCACGATTTCTATTATAAAGCTCTATAATACCTTCGTTTTCATCAACCGTGAAAATCTCAGCACCGAATTGCGATAGAACAAAATTTTCAACGTGATTGATAAAATCCTCGGCACTAATTTTTTCGTTCAATAATTCAACAATATTAATTACACGGCTCTTATGAGACTTAACAGCCTTGTATTCAAGCTTTTCTTTATCTACTTTTAGGACAGATGACATAACGTCAACATTGGCATTAAAAAGGAGAGTTCCGTGATGCAAAATTCTTCCGTTTGCCGAATACTGTGCGTTACCCGAAATTTTACGTCCCTCGCACTCTATATCATTTCTGCCGCTTAGCTCACATTTAAGACCTAAAGCGGCAATAGCATCGATTATTGGCTTTGTAAAAATTTCGTAATTAAGAGCAGTTGCTTTTTCAGTTGTAGTTATAAATGAATAGTTGATGTTGCCGAGATCGTGATATACAGCACCGCCACCGGTTATTCGTCTTGATATTTTGACATTGTTCCGCTTAGCATATTCTAAATCAACCTCTGCATAAACGTTTTGATTTTTTCCAACGACAACCGTATTATCATTTTGCCAAAGCATAAAAACATCGTCGTCAGCAGTCTTAAAAAGATATTCCTCAACTGCGAGATTGTAATAAGGATCAGTTGTTTTTAATCTTATATATTTCATATCAAACAAATTTCGGGCATATTTCTATGCCCGAAATCTTTCTATAAATTTTGATTAGATGCCCTTCTTGCTGCGTTCGATTTTCTCGATCTCAGTGAAGTTCTGTTCGGGAACGTATCCGGGAATAGGCATAATCTTCTCAGCAAGTGCATCGATTATCCAGCTTGCCTGCGGGAAGAAGCTCTTCTCAAGCTCGAAGGAAGGAGTGATCCAGTTGCGAGAACCAACTACTACAGGAGGTCCATCGAGGTAATCAAATGCAAGCTCTGTGATGTTAGAAGCCATATCACGCATTACAGAACCACGCTCACAAGCGTCACCAACGAGCAATACCTTACCTGTCTTCTTAACAGACTCAATAACCTTCTCATAGTTGAAAGGAACGATAGAACGTGTATCGATAACTTCTGCAGAAATTCCGTACTTCTCTTCAAGAATCTTTGCAGCTTCCATAGCACGGTAAAGAACTGCACCAATTGTAACGATAGTAACGTCCTTACCCTCTTTCTTTACATCAGGCTCACCGAAAGGAATTTCAAAGTGTCCAACGGGAACACCGTCCTTATTGAACTCTTCACCAAAGCCGTAAACTCTCTGCGACTCGAAGAATACAACAGGGTCAGTACCGTTAAGAGCACTTGTCATAAGTCCCTTAGCATCGGTAGGAGTTGAGGGGAATACAACCTTAAGTCCGGGAATATGCGAACAGATTGCAGTCCAGTCCTGAGAGTGCTGAGCACCGTACTTAGAACCAACGGAAACACGAAGAACGATAGGCATCTTGAGGATACCTGCAGACATTGCCTGCCACTTAGCCATCTGGTTGAATATTTCATCACCTGCGCAACCGATAAAGTCAGCGTACATAAGCTCAACGATTGCACGACCGCCACACATTGCGTAACCAACTGCCGAGCCAACAATAGCAGACTCAGAAATAGGCGAGTTAAAGAAGCGGTGGTAAGGAATAGCCTCAGTCATCTTCTTATAAACACCGAATGCTCCGCCCCAGTCACGATTATCTTCACCGTAAGCGATAAGTGTAGGATCTTCGTAGAATTTATCAATAATAGGCTCAAAGAGAGCGTCAGTAACGTTGTACATCTTCATCTTAGAAACGGGCTTGCCATTCTCGTCCTTAGCTGTACGAACCTTGTTAGCAATCTCCTTAACTCTGGGACACTCTTCCTTAGGCATAAGAACCTCAGGCTCACGAGTTGTATCCATGCTGGGAACGTTCTGATTAGAGAACATGATAGAAGCAATCGCATCAGGCTCTTTCTTGAGATCCATACGAGGAGAAATCTCATCGTTGATAGCAAGCTTCATGATCTCTGTCATACGAGCAGTGATGCTCTCGTGCATTGCAGCAAATTCCTCTTCCTTAGCTACGCCGCCAAGAATGAGCTTGGTCTTGAATGCAACGATAGGATCTGCTGCCTTCCAAGCCTCGATCTCCTCAGCTGTACGGTAGGTAGAAGAGTCGGAAGGAGAGTGACCGGATACACGGTAAGTAACAACGTCGAGAAGTGCGGGACCCTTGCCCTCAAGAAGGAGCTGCTTCTTGCGGCTTACAGCATCTATAACTGCGAGAGGATCGTAACCGTTTACACGCTCTGCGTGCATCTGGCTGGGATTAAAGCCTGCACCGAGACGTGCAACCATATCAAAGCCCATTGTTTCACCGCGAGTCTGTCCACCCATGCCGTAATGGTTATTAAATACGTTAAAGAGGATAGGCATACCGCCATCGCTAAACTTGCCGTCCATACCCCAAAGCTTTGTGATCTGGTCCATAGAAGCAAAGTTGAGAGACTCAAGCACAGGACCACGGCCGGTAGCACCGTCACCACAGTTGGAGATTACGATACCGGGCTTGTGGTTAGATCTCTTGTAGAGAGCTGCACCGAGAGCAATAGGAGCAGATGCACCGACAATAGCATTGTTAGGCATAAGTCCAAAAGGAATGAAGAATGCGTGCATTGATCCGCCAAGACCGCGGTTGAAACCTGTCTTACGAGCGAAGATTTCTGCAAGTGCACCGTAAAGAAGGAAGTTGATAGCAAGATCCTTGATATTCTCAGACTTCATATGCTTCTCAACAACAGAAAGAACAGCTCCGCCGAGGAACTCCTTCATTATGTCATAAACTTCTTCGTCAGTGAGCTTGTGAATTGAGGAAAGTCCCTTAGCAAGAATCTCTCCGTGGCTACGGTGAGAACCAAAGGAAAGGTCGTTTATATCAAGCGAGTAAGCTTCACCAACAGCAGAAGCTTCCTGACCGATAGAAAGGTGAGCAGGACCGGGGTTGTTGTATTCAACGCCGTTGTAGTTGCTCTTAACCTTAACCTCGTTAAGCATTGTTTCAAATTCACGAATGATTGCCATATCTCTATAGATACGCATCATATCCTCTTTGGTGTAGAGCTTAAGCTCTTCCTTAAGAGTTTTGTTGTACTGACATACAGGTATGTCCTCAAAATGAATGTAGCCGGCATCAAAAGCTTTACCGGGATCAACATATTGACTCTTAGGCATTTTTATATCTCCTTTTAAAAATATTACATAAACATAGATTCACGAATAACTTCGCAAACCGTGGGGTGCGGGAATACGATCTTCTGAATATCCTCAACTCTCATTTCGGTCTCAACCATCATAGCTGCACCGTAAATGATTTCAGAAGCGTAGCTACCGATCATGTGAAGTCCAACGATATTCTTGTGCTTCTTATCGGTAATTACCTTAAGAATTCCGTATCCGTGCTCGTTCTCGGCAATATATCTGCCGCTGTACTTGAGAGTAACAGTCTGAACGTTTACGTCAAGCCCCTTCTCCTTGGCACTTTCAGTTGTTTCACCAACCGAAGCGACCTCAGGATTTGTATAGATTACTGCAGGAATGGAGTTGTAGTTGACTCTATCCTTCTTGCCAAGAATATTGTTTATACAAACTTCGCCTTCTCTGTAAGCAGTATGAGCAAGCATTGACTTACCGTTTACGTCACCTGCTGCCCAAACACCAGGAACGTTTGTCTTACCCATCTCGTTAGTAACTATAGCACCACGTTCAAGCTTAAGTCCGATATTTTCGCAACCGATACCTGCGGTTCTTGCACGACGACCGATAGAAACAAGAGCGTAATCACAAGGAATTTCAGTAACCTTGCCGTCCTTCTCATAGCAAACCTTCTTGTCCTTGATAGAGGTTACTCTTGCACCAAGAATAAACTCAACTCCACGAGAAGCATAATCCTTTTGAAGGAGTGTTGAAATTTCTCTATCAACAGGACCTGCGATATGGTCGAGCATCTCAACAACGTAAACCTTGGAGCCTACTGAATTGAAGTAAGATGCCATCTCAAGACCTATAACACCACCGCCGACAACAACCATTGTCTTAGGAATCTCAGTAAGGTCAAGAACCTCTCTGTTTGTAAGTGCGAAGCCTGCCTTAAGAGAATCAGCAAGACCGTCAATAGGAGGAAGTGCGGGAGCAGAACCTGTAGCAATAAGAAGCTGTTTACCAACGTAATCCTTGCCGTCAGCAGTGACAACGAAACCTTCACTGTTTCTCTCCTTGATAACGGCAGAAGCCTTAACGACCTCAACGCCGCTCTTCTTCATCTTTCCGCCTATACCGGAAACGAGCTGTTTTACAACACCGTTTTTACGGTTTACCACAAAAGCGTGGTCGATCTCAGCAGAACCAAAGGTTACACCGTAATCCTTGCCGTGCTTAGCATAATCATAAATCTTTGCGGAATACAAAAGAGTCTTTGTGGGGATACAACCCTCGTTAAGACAAACACCGCCAAGAGCTCTCTCTTCTATAACGAGAGTCTTGAGACCTGCGTGGCCGGCTCTTTCAGCCGCATTATAACCAGCAGGGCCGCCACCGAGAATAATTAAATCGTACATTTACAAACTTCCCTTCTTACTTTGTCAAAAGCAAATCAAAATTTTCAAGTGCGAATACAAGCTCCTTGAGGAATCTTGCCGCATCAGCACCGTCAAGCACTCTATGGTCAACAGTAAGAGAAAGTCCCATTGCAGAATAGGTTACGTCCTCACCGTTAACTTCCTTAATTCTCTTTGTCAAGCCGCAAACACCAAGTATTGCTGTCTGGGGAGGATTGATAATGGGAGTAAAGGACTCAATTCCAAGAGAACCGAGATTAGAAATCGTGAAGGTTGCACCCTTGAGATAGTCAGGGTTGATAGTACCGCTCTGAGCAGCAGCTATAACAGACTTAGCTTCCTTTGAGATCTCGTTAAGAGACATTTTCTCTGCGTGGAATACGGTAGGAACCATAAGTCCTCTTTCGGTATCAACCGCAACACCGATGTTAACTGTGTTGAAATATCTCATTGTCTCGTCAAGACAGTGAGCATTGAGTCCCTTGTGGTTAAGAACTACACGGGATACAGCGTAAAGAATGATATCATTAAGAGTTATGTTAGCAAGTCCCATCTTCTCAGCACCAGCCTTAAGAGACTTACGAAGAGCAAGAATCTTTGTTGCATCAAAAGAAGTATTGAGTGTGATCTGTGCCATTGTTGTAAGAGACGCACACATCTGCTTAGAAATGATCTTTCTGATATTTGAAAGCTTAACATCCTCATATTCAGCAACAGTAGTAGCAACGGGAGCCTCGGTAGCTACTGCTGCGGCGGGAGCATTGAGATCAGCGAGAACAACCTTTCCGTTAATTCCGCTTCCCTCAACTGCTGTTGTGTAGTTAGCAGAAGCAGCACCGGAAACGGTAAGTCCGCGATCAACAAGACTCTGAACGTCTCTCTCTATAATACGTCCGTTAGGACCTGTAGGTGTCGCCTTAAGAAGGTCTGCACCTGTCTTTGCTGCAAGAGCCTTAGCTCTCGGAGAAATAGCACCGGTAGCTTCGCTTGAAGTAGCTTGTGCCGCAACCTCAACTGTCGCTGCAGTCTCAGCAGGTGCTGCCTCAGCCGCCTGAGCCTCTGCTACGGGCTCATCCTCAGATTTAGGAACGAAAGCTGAAAAATCCTCTCCGTCCTGACCAATAACACATACGTTTTCAAGACAAGGAACGTCATCGCCCTCTTCTCTGAAAATTGCCAAAATTTTTCCACTCTCGGGAGCGGGCTCATCGAAGGAAGATTTATCTGTCTCGTACGAGAAAAGAATTTCTCCCTTTTCAACTGTATCGCCAACCTTCTTGTTCCAAGAAGTGATGATACAGGATTCAACGCTCTGTCCCTGACGTGGCATAATAATCGGTGTTGCCATTATTTTTCATTCCTTTCAGTATGATATTTTTATCTTTTTTACCAAATATCATTGTATCACTTAAAGAAATAAAAGTCAACCTATTTGCCAAAAAAACCTTATAATTCAAAGACTTTTTACGATAATGACAGAATTTTATCAATCAAAATTATCAGTTACTTTTCAAATCCAATTAAAAGTCCGCCGTTTTCTGCATAATTTCATTTTATTTGTGATTATACAGTATTTTTTGTTGAGTTGTCAACATTTAATAAAAAATTGAACAGATAAATGAAAAAACATCTATCTGTTCAAAATTTAGAACTGTTTAATAAGCCTTATGTAAAATTCAACCGCACGGCAAAGCGTTTCAAGTCGGATTTTCTCATTATTACCGTGAATGCTTGCTCTCTCTTCACTCGTGAGATCCATAGCCGAAAAACGGTAAACCTTGTCGGAAATTTTGCCGTAATGACGGCTATCTGAGCACTGAACCATAAGGTATGGCGAGACAATCGTTCCTTTCCAAGTGTCAGCAATTGCTTTTGCAACTCTCTCATAACCTTCACAATCGGTTCTTGAAATACGGCTTGGCTCGTTACCGTGAATCTTAGTTACGCTAACCCTGTCGTTGTCTATAGTTTTTCTAATGTACTCGACAGCACCGTCAATCGAGTCAGCAGGATTAAGACGAATATTTGAAACCATAGTAGCGGTAGGAGGAATAACGTTTGAAGCATCGCTACCCTTCATTTGTGTAAAGGCAACTGTCGTTCTCATAAGAGCGTTCATTTCACCACCGCTCTTCTTGGCAATCATATCAAGCACAGGTCTAAAGCACCAAAGATTTGCAAAAATCATTCTATAAACAAAGGTTGAATGTCGGCCGAGAGTATCGAACATTTGACGAACAGGCTCGGTTATATGACACTTAAAAGGATTTGCTTCAACCTTGCAACAAGCAGCGGAAAGCTCGCCGACAGGAGTATGAGCTTTAGGAGCAGATGCGTGACCGCCGTTTGACTGTACCTCATATTTCAAATCAAGAAGTCCCTTCTCAGCAATACCGACCATAGCACAAGGAGCTTTGACACCCGGAAAAACGTTTTCAACAACGGCACCGCCCTCGTCAACAACCGCACGAAGCACGATTCCTTGCTTTTCAAAATAATCAACTATATGACAAGCACCAAGTCCGTTTACCTCTTCTCCGCCCGAAAAAGCAAAATAAATGTCATTTTCCGGTACAAAGCCTTCCGCAATAAGATGATTTGAGGCAGAGAGAATTCCGTTGACTGTTACCTTAGTGTCAAGCGTTCCTCTTCCCCACATAACACCGTCCTCTATTATTGCTTCAAAGGGGGGCTTTGACCACTTTTCTTCAACAACGGGAACTACGTCGTAATGTGCCATAAGCACAAGCGGTTCTCCTACAGTTTTTCCCGGCCATCTAAATAAAAGTCCTCTGTCATCAAGCGTTTTTAGCTCACACGTAGCAAAAACATTCGGGTATAGAGTTGGAAGAAGATTTATAAGCTTTTCAAATTCAGCATCGTCCTCGTCATCACGAGAATATCTCGACACGGTTTTACACTTTACAAGCGAAGCCAGTGCCGAAATAGCGGCGTCCTTATCAAAGTTAATTTCCTCGCATTCACTCTCATCTTGCTTTTTTGGAACAAAAAGTGCGGTACGTATTAAAACAACAGCTAAAAAAGCTAAGATTAGTGCAGAAAGAATAATTACAAAATACAACATTAAAGAATCCCCTTCTTATACAAGATTCGAGCATACGCAAGAGTAAATACAACACCAACGGGAACCATGATTCCTACCGTACCCGCATTAAGAGCAGGGACAAAAATAAATGCGATAAGCATAAGAATAACAGGGCCGATAGCAAGTTTTACGTTTTTTGATACGAATACGACTCCAAGTGCTCCAAAAAGTGCGGGAAGCATTTGGTCGAAGGCAGGCTTTAACGTTGCAGAAGATAAAATAGGCTCAAGAGGGGCTATAAGCAAAACTCCAATTATTATGATAAAGGTAGTTACAATAGAGGAAACGGCTATCGAAATAGTAGATATAAGCTCGCCCTCTTCGCTTTGAGCTTTAACGTTTGCGTTTTCAAGAGCCCCGAGTGCACAAGGAAGCTTTAAATTAGAAATATTGCCTGTTACAAAGGATAGATAAGAGCCACCTGCACCAAGCATGGGTATGTAAGTGATAGTCTCAATTATACCGACCGCCCAATACATAGGAGCGGTAGCAAGAAGTCCCTTGCCAACTCCTGCCCAGTCGGGTATTGCCGAAAAGATAACACCGACAACAACAGGAAACGCCATAAGAAGGACCATCATAGAGAGATTCCAGATGCGACCGTCACGGTGGACACTGTCCATATAAGTAAATTCTTTTCTATTCATTTTCTTCATGCTATCACACCTCCAAGCAAAGCAGTTACGGGAATTGCAGATGCCATACCAAGAACCAAGCTTATCGGCAATGCGTAGTCGTTAAGCCATTTCCATTTGAGCTTTTTCATTAAGAGACCGCACATAGCCATCACAAGTGCCGAAACTACCATTACAACAACAGGAACAAGTCCCGAGGTGCTCGTAAACATTTCACCCTTAGAGTTTGTATATACACCGTTTTCAGATAACCACAAGCGAGAAATATCGCAGAAAACAAATCCTACAAAAGCAGAGATCATACCGATAAAAAGAGCGTTTTGCATAATATCACTCCACTTTTTGTCTTTTTTCTCAAAGCTAACAAGACCGTTCTGAATCTTTTTTCCAAGCACAGGAACGAGCCATATACCGACGAGTATAGAAAGTGTCATAACTATTGAAATTGTTAGATACTGAGAGGCATTCATATCACCAGCAAGCTCTGAAAGATTAAATCCCATACCCGAAGCCGCATTTTGTGCAGCTATTGCCTCATAAGAAAGAGAACCTATAACTGAAAGTCTCAGCCAAGGAAGTGGAAGACCAAGCGATTGCGAAAGCGATAAAATAGCAATAACAATTGAAACTGCAGGGGCAACTGTAAACACAGCAGATGTCAAGATAGTCTTTTTTACAGTTTGATTCGACATTCCTATTTTCTTTGCTTGACGCATTGCTTTAAACAAAAAATAAAACGATTGGGCTAACACCGCCACAATTATGATGCCGACAAGCACGAAGAGAACAGGATGATTTACACTAAATTCCATAATATCTCCTTTAACTCAATAGAATATACATTTAGTATAATATTTTATCCTAAAAAAGTCAAGCATTAAAGTTCTTTTTCAATAATATCGACAATTTTCTCAGAGGCATTTCCATCACCAAACGGATTCACCGTCTGCGACATTTGTTTATATACTTCGTTATCGTCGAGCAAAAGTAAAATATTTTTATAAACCTCGTCCTCGTCCGTGCCGATCAGCCGCAGTCCCCCGCAAGCAAGTCCTTCGGGGCGTTCTGTCTTGTTTCTAAGCACAAGTACGGGTTTATGAAGTGCCACGCCTTCCTCCTGAACACCACCGCTATCGCTGAGAGCAAAGTAACATCTTGAAAGAATATTATGAAAATCGACTACGTCTAAAGGCTCACATGTTTTTACGTTCATACAATTACCAAGACACTCTTTAGCAATACTTCTTATTTTAGGATTTGGATGCAAGGGGAATAAAAAACAAATGTCTTCCCTTTCTCCCGCTACTCTTTTTACTGCTGAAAAAACCGACTTCATAGGCTCACCGATATTCTCCCTTCTGTGCATCGTAAAAAGAATTACTTTTTTTTGCTCTAATAAGGGTAAAAATGGACTTTCATATGTTTTTGAGAGTGTATATTTAAACGAATCAAGCACGGTATTCCCCGTCAAAAACACATTTTCTTTTCCCTCGTTTATAAGAAGCTCTTTCGAAAGCTGCGTAGGTGCGAAATCAAGACTTGACATAAGCGTTATCGCTCTTCTGTTAAACTCCTCGGGAAAAGGCTCTTCTATATCGCCGCTACGCAATCCCGCCTCAACGTGACCTATTGGAATACCTCTATAAAATGCTGCAAGCGAAGCAGCAAAAGCAGTACTTGTATCACCGTGAACAAGTACAATGTCGGGGGCACATTTTTCAAGTACAAGGCTTATGCCTTTTAGAACCTTTGATGTAATATCGAAAAGTGTTTGTCCTTTACTCATAATTTGAAGATCATAATCAGCCTTCACACCAAAAACTGACAAAACTTGGTTTAGCATCTGTTTATGTTGACCGCTAACACATACGCAAACCTCAAATTTTTCTCTTTTACTTAATTCTAACACAACGGGGCACATCTTTATAGCTTCAGGTCTTGTACCGAACACAACCAAAACTTTTTTCATAACGTTACCTGCCTACAATATTTTTATTATTTTTTCCATACAGGTAGGTGTTTATTTAAATGAATGAAAAAAAGGCGTCGCATTGCGACGCCTTTTTAAAAAATCATTCTTCGTTTTCTTCGGTTTGTGCTGCCTTGTTTAGACCGACAACACAGTCAACAGGCAAAGAAAATATTATTCCCCTTCCTTGCGTGTTAATGCCCGAAGCCTCGGCAATAGCATTCATTACCTTGTTTTTATCCTCACGCTTTACAACGTTGAGTATGATTTCCTTTTCGGGCTGAATTGCAATACCGAGGAATTTCTGTGCTTCCTCAGCACCCATTCCGAGTGCGTGAATAAGTGTACCGCCTCTTGCACCTGCAGAAATAGCAGCAGTTTTTACGTCTTGAAAATATCCTCTTGTTATTATTGTTATAACCAGCTCATACTGATGTTCGCTTGACATATAAAAATCCTTCTCCTTAGTTATTTTAGGTTGAGTCTCGTCATCTTTTTTGACAATTCCCGACAAAAAAGATGTGGCACTTGTAAGAGGAACGGTAAACATTATTCCCTTACCGGGCTTTGAAATGTTTATTTTCTCTTCTGCGAGGTCAAAAATATAATTGGCACGTTCAGAGGAAATAATCGAGATCATTATGCTTTTTTTATTCTCACCAAAGCCAAGATATTCAAACATTGACGAGTCAGCGCATCCAAATCCGTGAGTCGATACACTGATCGGAGCTTTTGCAGAATTAAATACGTGAGCCAACTCTTCGCTCTTGCTGTAATCAACAATTGAAAACAACGCACAAATTCTATTACTCATATCTCACTCTCCTCTTCATAAATATCAAATTCAACGATTTCATCAGAAAGCGTTGCAATAGAAACAACTGGCTCGACAGCACGTCTCGCAATAGCGGTTTTTATCTTTGCAACAAGGCCAAGCAACTGGATAGTTACAAGGGGCGTCATAGCAACGAACGCGACAAGACCGTACGCGTCAGTCAAAGGATTACCGTTAACAGCACTGCAAGCACCGAGTGCGAGCGGTAAAAGGAAGGTCGCCGTCATAGGGCCGGATGCAACTCCACCCGAGTCAAAGGCAATGGCGGTAAATATAGGCGGAACTAAAAAGGTCATTACTAATGAGAACAAATATCCCGGAATAAGAATATACCATATAGACATTCCAGTAATAACACGAAGGAGTGCAAGTGCCACCGACAGTGCAACTCCAATTGAAAGTGCAAAGCCTACAGACTTTCCTTTTACAGCACCTTCCGTAACGTCTTCAACCTGATGTTTTAAAACGTGAACAGCTGGCTCAGCAGAAACGATGAACCAACCAATAACAGCTCCGATGGGTAAAAGCAACCAAGGCATATTACTTTCGCCAATAGCTTCTCCGATAAAGCTGCCCATAGGCATAAATCCAACGTTAACACCCGTCAGGAACAAAACGAGTCCTATGTACGTATAAATGAGTCCAACGAGAATTTGTATTACGTTGACCTTACCAAGCTTGAGTGAAAATATCTGAAAAATAATAAAGAAAATAAGAATAGGAAGAAGTGCTACGGCGACCTCGACCATATGATCGGGCAATTCCTTTACGTATTGATAAAACACGGCGGAAATAGAGGTAAGTGCCTCAGCCGATTCTCTTCCTATCTCAACACCCGACACACCGTTTAGCGCACCGAGAATAAGCACTGTAATAATAGGTCCTATCGAGCAGAGTGCGACGAGACCAAAGCTGTCTTCTGCTGAATTCTTATCACCTCTAACAGAAGCAAGTCCGACACCGAGTGCCATTATAAAAGGAACGGTAATGGGTCCTGTTGTTACTCCGCCCGAATCAAATGCAACAGCAACAAAATTGTTTGGAATTAGAGGTGACATAGCCAAAACAAATATAAGACCGTACATTACGAGTAATATATATGAAAGCTTGACCTGAAGATAAACTCTGAAGAAAGAGACCACCAAGAAAATTCCAACGCCAACAGCTACTGAAATTATCATAACCGAAGGGTCGACGACTTTTTCAAGTGAGTCAGCAAGAACACGAAGATCAGGTTCTGCAATCGTTGCTATAACACCAAGAATAAAACAAACGACAGTCACAAGAAGAATACTTCTTGACTTAGTGATATGTGAGCCTATTGATTGACCTATTTTCATCATCGATACATCCGCACCAAGTGTAAAAAAGGTCATACCAATTATCAAAAGAATTGTAGCAATTATAAAAGATATTATTGAAAAGAATGACGCTTTTGCAACTGTTAGCGACAAGACTAAAACAATTGCCGCGACGGGAAAAACTGCAAAAAACGCTTCTTTGAATTTTTCGAATAAATGTTTAATCAATTTTATATACCTCAAGCCTAAACGCAACATTCAATATATCATGCTTATTATAACACAGTAGAAAACCAATTTCAACTAATAATTGTAATTCTTTTAAATTTGTATTGATTTTTTGCAAATTGTGTGATATAGTATTTAATACTACATATAATATTCCGAGGGGGGAATCAAATGACGAGACAAAAATTATCTGAAAGAACTCTTCCAAAGTACACTAAGGGTGAAGAGATATTTAATATGGTTTCACATATAGTCGGAGGCGGACTTGGAGTTGTCGCTTTGACATTATGCGTAATATTTGCAGCAATAAACAAAAATGTTTACGGTGTTGTTGGGAGTGCAATATACGGTGCATCTCTTATAATTCTTTATACGATGTCAAGTATCTATCACGGATTGTCGCCGAGACTGATGTCTAAAAAGGTCTTTCAGGTACTCGACCACTGCTCGATATTCTTTTTAATTGCAGGAACCTACACCCCTATTTCTCTGTCCCCACTTCGTCAGTACAATCCTCTTCTCGGTTGGACAATTTTCTCTGTTGTTTGGGCGACGGCAATAGTTGGCATAGTTCTTAATTCAATTGACATAAAAAAATACAAGAAGCTTTCGGCAATATGTTATCTTCTGATGGGTTGGTGCATAATTTTTGCTTGGAAACCAACTGTTGCCGCCCTTGATAGAAATGCAATCGTTTTGCTTTTGGCGGGAGGAGTATCGTATACAGTAGGTGCTATGATTTATTACTTTTTCAAGAAAAAACCTTACTCTCACTCAATATTTCACTTGTTTGTTGTCATGGGCAGCATTTTTCATTTTTTTACTATACTTTTATATTGTCTTTAATTTACAAAACTATTGACAAATTATTAAGAATTATGTATAATAATGTCAAAACATACAAGGTAGAATGCCGAATTTGTATTGACAAAAGCTCTGCGGCGTTTTCGCAGAGCTTTTTCCATTTTACCGTATGAAAAAAGAAAGGATGTTTTCTTATGAAACGCAAAACTTTATTGAGCATATGCGTTATCGCTGTGCTCGCCGCTCTTTTTGTGACGTTGTCACTCGTGGTTGACAACGGTGCAGTCGGCAAATTCGTAGACCCCGACGGATTCATTATGTCACAGGAAGACGTAGCACAGTACGTTCTTGAAGGTGGAGATCCCGCAGAGCTTTCAACTGTAGATTCCCCATACTATGCAACTTACCTTGCTCTTCTCCCCCCTGTTATAGCAATCGTACTTGCTCTTATAACAAAAGAGGTTTATTCTTCTTTGTTTGTTGGAATTCTTTCCGGAGCACTTCTTGCAACCAACTTTAATCCCGTTGGTACACTTACTACTATTGTAAGCGACGGTTTTATTTCTTCGGTTGCTGATTCTTGGAATGCAGGAATTCTTATGTTCCTCGTTCTTCTTGGAATGATGGTTGCTCTCATAAACAAGGCTGGTGGCTCGTATGCTTTTGGAAACTGGGCAAAAACTCACGTAAAAACACGCATGGGTGCTCAGTTTGCAACACTTTTACTGGGTTGTCTTATATTCGTTGACGACTACTTCAACTGTCTCACAGTTGGTAGTATTATGAAGCCTGTAAGTGACAGCAAAAACGTATCCCGTGCAAAGCTCGCATATCTTATCGATGCTACTGCTGCTCCCATTTGTATGATAGCTCCTATCTCATCTTGGGCAGCTGCTGTTGCGGGTGTTGTAGTTTCTGTTAACGGTCTTGCTCTATTTATAAAGGCTATTCCTTACAATTTCTACTCACTTCTCACACTCGTAATGATCATTACTATCACCGTTCTCGGATTTGATTACGGTCCTATGAAGCGTCACGAACTCAACGCTAAAAACGGCGACCTCTTCTCCGAGGGTGAACGCAACGAGGGTGACGGAACAGTTGTTGACAGCAACGCTAAGGGCGGAGTTATCGACCTCGTTCTTCCCATTGTTGTTCTTATAGTTTCTTGTATTCTCGGTATGATCTATACCGGTGGATTCTTTGACGGCGAATCCTTTATTGATGCTTTCAGTAACTGCGATGCTTCTGCTGGTCTTGCTCTTGGCTCAGCCGTTGCAGTTGTATTGAGCGTTATATATCTTATTTGCCGTAAGGTTATCTCCTTCAAGGATGCTATGAATGCACTTCCTAAGGGCTTCTGTGCAATGGTTCCAGCAATTCTTATTCTTTGCTTTGCTTGGACACTTAACGGTATCACAGGCTCACTTGGTGCTGACATTTACGTTTACGACCTTATGTTCGGTGCCGCTGAGGGACTTAAGATGCTCCTTCCCGCAGTTATCTTCCTTGTTGCAGTTGGTCTTTCCTTCGCAACCGGAACTTCGTGGGGTACTTTTGGAATTCTCATTCCTATCGTTACAGCAATCTTCCCGCCCGTTGACGGTGTTATGTCCGAGCTTCTCGTTATCGGCATTTCCGCTTGTCTCGCAGGTGCAGTTTGCGGTGACCACTGCTCGCCTATTTCCGACACAACAATTATGGCGTCCGCAGGTGCTCAGTGTAACCACGTAAACCACGTTGCAACTCAGCTTCCTTATGCAGTTACTGTTGCTGCAGTTTCCTTCGTATGCTTCATCATCGCAGGATTCATTCAAAACTGGCTCATCGTTCTTCCCATCGGTATCGTTCTTATGGTTGGAACAATTTTGGGTATAAAGTTTATAACCGAGGCTAAAAGCAAATAAGCTAACATAAATAAAAGATACCCGACAGTGAAATTCACTGTCGGGTATTTTTTTATTTTACTGAGAACTTAAAAATCGTTGTGTAATCATAAACCTCACTGGGTTCGAGTATAACGTTTGTAAAATTATCGTGGTTTATACTGTCGGGCATTTTTTCTGTTTCAAGACAAACAAGAGTTTGTTCCTCTTGAGCAACGCCGCCCTTAAATGGATATTCTTCATTATTTACGTAGTTTCCTGTGTAAATATGAACAGCCGGCTGATCAGTGAACATTTCCATTACACGACCGCTATTTTTATCATAAAGCTCAGCACGCTTAACTATATTTTCGCTTTCGCCGAAATAAAAGCAATGGTCATAACCTCTCGCAAATATAAGGTCCTGATTATTACTTAAAATATCGCGACCAATTTCTTTTGAGGTAGTAAAATCAAATGGAGTTCCCTTTACACTTTTGATTTCCCCCGTAGGAATAAGTGTATCATCAGTAGGAAGATAATACTCGGCATCAAGGAAAAGCTCGTGCGAATGAATACTTTCACTATCGTAACCACCAAGATTAAAGTACGAGTGATTCGTAAGATTCACAATTGTCTTTTTATCTGTTGAGGCAACGTAGTTTATTGAAAGTGCGTTATCGGAACTTAATGTATATTTAACACTGACCTTAAGAGTACCGGGGTAGCCTTCTTCTCCGTCTGGTGAGATATAGCTAAAAATAATACTCGGCTCATCTTCGCCAACCGTATCCACGTCCCAAACCTTAGAATTGAAGCCAAATTCTCCACCGTGAAGATGATTGGGACCGTTGTTAATAAACAAGCTGTAGTCCTTGCCATCGAGAGTGAATTTTCCCTTGCAAATTCTGTTACCGACTCGACCTATTACAGCCCCCTGATAACCGTCGGCATTGACGTATGAATCAAGCGAATCATAGCCTGCAACAACGTCGGCAAAATTGCCATTCCTATCGGGCACGTGTATTTCTTTAACGGTAGCACCGTAATCAAGCAGCTTTACCTTAACCCCATTTTTGTTTTCAAGTGTATATTCAGTAACACTTCTGCCATCACTAAGTTTTCCAAAAAAAACTTTTGAAATACCCATATTATTCCTCGTAACCGTTAGGATTTTTAGACTGCCAATTATATGAGTCCTTGCACATATCCTCAAGATTGTACTGTGCCTTCCAACCGAGTATCTTATATGCCTTCTCGGGATTTGCATAACACTCATCTATGTCACCGGGACGTCTCGGTCCTATTTTATAGTTGACCTTAGCACCGGTTGCTTCCTCGTAAGCCTTGACAACGTCAAGAACAGAGTAACCCTTACCTGTACCAATATTGAAGTATTCAACTCCCGTAATCTTCTCTGCTCTTTCAAGTGCACAAAGATGTGCCTTAGCCAAGTCAACAACGTGAATATAGTCACGTACACCTGTGCCGTCGTGAGTATTGTAGTCGTTACCGTGAACAGAAAGGCATTCTCTCTTACCGAGTGCGACCTGTGCAACGTAAGGAAGCAAGTTGTTGGGAATATCTCTGGGGTCCTCACCAATAAGTCCCGACTTGTGCGCACCGATAGGATTGAAGTAGCGAAGAATAGAAACGCTCCACTCATTATCAGACGCCCAAAGGTCCTTAAGGATTCGCTCTATCATAAGCTTTGTCTCTCCATAAGGATTTGTTGTAGAAAGCGGAAAATCCTCGGTTATCGGCACACTTGCAGGCTTGCCGTAAACGGTAGCTGAAGAACTGAAAACAATTCTCTTTGCGTTGTACTTTGAAAGAAGCTTGCAAAGATTAAGAGTTCCCGTTATATTGTTGTGATAGTACAAAAGGGGCTTTGAACATGATTCACCAACTGCCTTAAGACCTGCAAAATGAATGCAGCTCTCAATGTTGTTCTCAAGAAATACTTTTTCAAGTGCATCTATATCAAGAAGGTCAACTTTGTAGAATTTAACCTCTTTACCTGTTATTTGTTTAACTCTTTGAAGAGATGTTTCCTTGCTGTTTGAAAGGTTGTCGACACAAACAAGCTCCTTTCCAGCCTCAAGAAATTCAACCATAGCGTGCGAGCCAATATATCCAGCTCCACCGGTAATAAGAATTGCCATAAATATACCTCCGATATTATTAATATATAGCTTTTGCTAAATCAACTTATTATAACATTATTGTATTAAAAATCTAATATCGTAAAATATTGTTTACACTTTGTTTACATCTTTACACTTCTAACATATTGAATTTTTAGTACTTCTATGATATAATTGTCTCAAATGAGACAAAAGGGGTTTTTATGAGTATTATAACACTTGTCCCAAGATTACTAAAACATCCGATTTTCAAAGGAATAGATGAGTCGGTTATTTCAAAATATTTGTGTGAAGAAAGCTTTACGGTACAAACCTTTGAGCCCTCTTCTGTAATTATCTCACCCGATGAAATAAATTCACCCATTTCAATCGTTATAAGCGGCACGGTCGAGATACTTTGCAACAATTCAAACCACAAGGTGTTACTTAAGACCTCGGGAGCTGGAACTGTTTTCGGTGTGGCCAATCTATATGCTGATAATCAAACCTTCCCAAGTATAGTTTCTGCAAAGACCGAAACCAAGGTTTTGATGGTAGATAAGAAAATTTTTAAATCTATGCTTGTAGCAGAGCCTGAAATTCTAAATAATTTTCTTGCCTTCTTAAGTAACAAGGTAATATATCTTAACAAGAAGATAGCCTCGTATACTGCAGGAAATAATGAAAAGAAATTGGCATATTTTCTTTCCGAAAATCAAATTGACGGTATCGTTTCAACCGAAGTGAGCATTTCGGATATTGCTGTAATGCTCAACATGGGCAGGGCTTCCCTGTACCGTGCTTTTGATAAGTTTGAAAGCGAAAATATTATTTCGAGAGACGGTAGGACAATTCACATAACCAATTTAGAAAAATTAAAAAAATACATATAAAAAAGGAGAACTCTTATGAAAAAAAATCTTACAAAAATCATTTCAGTTGTTTTGGCAGCACTTATGCTACTTACACTTGTCGCTTGTAACACTACTCCCGACACACCCAATACCCCCGACACCGATGACGTTAACGTTCCTGACAGCTACAACAAAGAGCTTGAGATAAAGATCAGTCTTCTTAACGGAACAACCGCACTCGGCATGTCAAAAATGATAGCTGATGCTAAGAACAACGCTGACGATATGAACTACAACATTGAAATATTTGCTTCTGCCGATATGATCACAGGCCCTATCGTATCAGGTAACACACATATTGCCGCACTTCCCACAAACGTAGCTGCAAAGCTTTATAAGGCAAGTGAAGGTAAGCTTCAGCTCCTTGCACTTAATACGCTTGGCGTTCTTTATCTCTTACAGAGTGGAGAAACACCCGTAAGTAGCTTTGAGGATCTCAAGGGCAAAACAGTGTATCTCCCCGGTGCTGGCTCTAATCCCGAGTATATCACAGCTGCACTTTTTGAGGCAAACGGTCTTGAGGTTGGAAAAGACGTCATTCTTGATACTACTACTTATCCTTCCCCCGATGCACTCCAAACCGCACTTGTTAGCGGAGTTGGTGGAGTTGAATTTGCAGTTCTTCCCGAGCCCAAGGTAACTGTAATTACAATGAAGAACGCAAACGTAAAGGTTGCTATGAACTTCACAGAAAAGTGGGAAGCAATTTACGGAAAGAACACGCTTGCTCAGGGTTGTCTTGTTGTAAACACCGACTTTGCTAAGGCTCACCCCGCTGAAATTAAGAAGTTCCTTGACGATTACAAGGCTTCTGTTGATTTTGTTGTAGGCGGCACCGATGAAGCTATTACCGCAATTCTTGACGCAGGTATTCTTCCAAGCGAAGCTATTGCAAAAAAGGCTCTTCCCAACTGCAATATCTGCTTTGTCGCTGGTGAAGAAATGAAGAGCTCAATCTCGGTTTTCTATGAAAAACTCTTCGAGGCTGACAATAAATCTATCTTGGCAGTTCCCGACGATAATTTCTACTACGTAAAATGAATAAAACACTAAATAAAGCATTTCAAGTAGCCGTATCAATTCTTTTTTGGTTCTTGGTTTGGGTAGTTGCTTCTTATAGAGTTAACAACGCATTCCTTCTTCCATCACCTGTTAAAACTTTGAGGGCTACTTGGGAATTGCTTAAAACGAGTGACTTTTGGTTGATTGCTTTCAATACGCTTGGCAGAATATTTCTTGGAATATTCATAGCAACTCTCATTGGAATCGTTGTGGCGATTGCAACGTCGAAAGTTACATTTTTCGACACGCTGTTATCCCCCGCTATGAGTGCGGTTAAAGCCACTCCCGTTGCTTCTTTTGCCTTTTTAGCTGTACTCTTTATAGGACACGACGTTTTACCAATATTTATCACTGCACTTTTAGTCCTCCCAATTATATGGACTAACGTTTCTGCCGGTATAAAGGGAGTTTCAAAGGAACACAAAGAAGTTGCAAAAGTTTATCAATTTTCGAAAACTAAAATGCTGACAAAGCTTTATGTTCCAAGCGTTCTTCCCTACTTTCTCGCGGCGTGCCGTTCAGCTATAGGTCTTGCTTGGAAAGCCGGTGTTGCAGCAGAGGTTCTATGCCCACCGCGACGTGCAATCGGTACAGAGTTGTATAACGCAAAAAACTATCTTGATACAGAAAAGCTTTTTGCCGTAACCCTTCTAACTATTATATTCAGCATAATCCTTGAAAAGCTTTTGATCTATTTGATTTCTAAGCTCCCAATTAAATCTAACGTTTCAAGTACAGAGGTGAGAGCGTGATAACATTAAAGAATATTTCGGTAAGCTTTGATAAAAAAGCTGTTATAAAAGACTTAAGCTTCACCTTTGAGAGCGGAAAAAAGTACGCAATTATGGGCGAATCCGGAAGCGGCAAAACAACCGTACTAAACGTAATTTCTGATTTAATTAAACCCCAAAGCGGCGAAGTACTTAAAAATAACGACTGTAAAATTGCTTACGTTTTTCAAGAACCGCGTCTTTTTGATTGGATGAGTGTGCTTGAAAACGTCTCTATTGCTAAAACAGATGCCCAGTCGAACAAAGCAATTGCAGAGGAAATACTTATAAATCTCGGTCTTGCGGAGTCCCTAAATCAATTTCCACCAGAGCTTTCAGGTGGAATGAAGCAAAGAGTTTCGATCGCAAGGGCGATGGCATACGAGCCTGACGTAATCCTGCTTGACGAACCGTTTAAAGCTCTTGATGCTCAAACAAAGAAGTACGTTGCCACGTATCTGTTTGACTTCTGTAAAGATAAAACAGTAATTATGGTTACACACGATGAATCTGACCTCGAATACGTAGACGAGGTACTGAAAATCGAAAATACACCTGTAACTTCATTGACAATGGTAAAATGTAACAGATAACGCTTTTTGAATAACCAACATCTTCTAAAGGCAATACTCCCGATATAAGCCAATAATGCTTATATCGGGAGTATTTTATGTATTATAACAAAGTTGAAATTTGTGGCGTAAATACGTCAAACCTCAAGACTCTTACAGATAAAGAAAAAAACGAATTGCTGAAAAAAGCAAAGAACGGTGACACAATCGCAAGACAGGATTTAATCAACGGAAATCTAAGACTCGTTTTAAGCATCATACAAAGATTTACAAACCGAAAAGAGAATATGGACGATCTCTTCCAAGTCGGTTGCATCGGTCTTGTAAAGGCAGTTGACAACTTCAATACCAACTATGACGTTAAATTCTCAACTTATGCAGTTCCAATGATAATTGGTGAGATCAGACGTTATCTTCGCGATAACAACGCTGTAAGAATAAGCCGTTCAGTTCGAGATCTTGCATACAGAGCTTTGCAGATTCGTGAAGAGCTTGTGAACGAAAAGCAGACCGAGCCTTCAGTCGAAGAAATTGCAAAAAAGCTTGGTGAACCCCGCGAGGCAGTTGTCAGAGCTATGGAAGCAATAATCGAGCCAATATCTCTCTATGAGCCTGTATACAGCGACAACGGTGACTCCATATACTATATGGATCAACTAAGTGACAGCGACAGCTCGGACGAGATATGGCTCGAAAATATTGTGCTGAGGGAAGCTATGAATAAGCTCACACCACGCGAAAAAACTATAATAAATTTGCGATACTATAAGAACAAAACGCAAATGGAGATAGCAGAGGAAATTGGAATCTCACAAGCTCAGGTATCACGACTTGAAAAAGGAGCACTTGAGCATATACGAAGACAAATGTGAAAATTTTATCTCTTTTTTAGTTTGCCGACGACCTTGCCGCAACAAACAACTTCACTGAAGTTTTTAAGTAGGATGTCCTCAAACTCAGGGTTAAGGGATATGAGACGGTCGCCGCCGTATTGCTTGAAATATCCCTGTCCGTCAAGAACAAAAATTCCAAGCTCACCGACGTCAAAGATCTCGGAGCGTTCAACAAGAATAATATCGCCGTTATGATATTTAGGCTCCATACTGTTGCCGCTTATGCGGAGTGCAAAATCAGCACATCTTGTCTTTTCGTTATCGGGAATATTTATTCTCTCTGCACTTTCCTCATCAAGATAAACTCCTGTACCGGCAGACACGGGCATATCGAAAAGTGCAATAGATCTACGCGCTGCAACCTCACTCATCTTGCGGCGTACGTCAGCGGGATCAAGGACCTTTGCAACGTTTTGAGCCTTCTTGTGCGAAGCAACAACGTCCTCTTGAACGGATCTTGCTTCGCTGATACGGGTAAATTCCCTTTCTACAACAAATTTTGCAATATCCTTTCCGCAAGAATCAAGCTCGCGGAATTTTTTTACAAATGAAATCTCTTCCTCGTCAAGCTTAAAATTGTTGTTATTTTGTGGCGTGCCGTTAACAAGATAGTCGATAGAGCAATCAAGTGCATTTGAAATTGCTATAATATTGGCAAGCTTTGGAGAATCGTTCATTCCCGCAAGTATTTTACTAAGAGTTCCAAGCGGAATTCCCGTAATCTCAGCAAGCTTATCGTTGGTAATTTTCTTTTCACTTTTGAGTTGCTTTATTCTATCAATATAATTCACAATCGCACCCCCATTTTTCCTTTGTTGGAATTATTATAGCATACTTTTTGCGATTTGTAAATATATTTTTAAAATATTTTTCTTAAAAAGGAATTATTTTTATAATTTCCACTAAATTTCCACCAATCAGCTCTGCTGCAGCTCGTGCTTCATCAATACTGTTTCCACTTGATCCAATTTTTATAGTCATCGAATACCTTGATAATTCTTGATTAAATGTATATGATGACAATTCGACGGGCATACAAAGATTTGAATATTTCAAATTTAAAAGTTCGCGAAGCTTCAAAGCAAGCGAAAGATTATCCTGCCAATTTTCATAGCTGTCCCCTGCCCAATCACTGCCAACCGTACACGACACCTGTGCGGTTGGCTTATTATTAACAAGAGTAACAGGACGTATTATATCCCCACTTGAGCTTAAAATCGAATCCCTTTGTACGTCTATAACCAACTGAATTGTTGGATACCTTTCAAGGTATTCTTTAACTGTTGATTCGCTTCTTGCATACGAGTCCTTGTATCTTATACTGTCATGAAGTGTGGTACAGTGCAAAGTAGTAATACCGTTTTCATTTAAAATATTGCTTATAATTTGACCGACAGAAACAACATTCTTATCGCTGTTGTCACTTCTCGCAAAATCTCTCTGAGGATCGAATTTGTATGAAGATTTACCATCATAAACGTAAGAATCACTTGCGTGTGTATGAAGCAGGAGAACTCTTGGAGCATCCTTATTCGTAAGAAGCTCGAAATTATTATTTTTAAAATTCTTTTCCAAGAGAATTTCAAGATTTGGGAGGTATCCAGTTGAATTATTAATATAAAAAACACCGTTTTGTTTTTGTGAAAGATCCATTGGAATTATACCAACCTCGCCTTCAAGAACTTTTGTTTGATCAAACTCATATAACTTGTCTAAGGTCATATTTAAGCTTGGTAATTCCTCGGTGTCTTCGCTTTCGGTGTCGGAAGGTGCCACAGCTTCGAGATCTGTCTTTCCCGTCTCTTCTGCAATATCACTTTCCGTGCCTGTTTCCTGCTTGTCCGTTTCATCTTTTCCAACATCTTTCTCAAAATCACAGATTAAAAAAGCTGTAACTATCAAACAAATAACCAATAAAGTTGAAATTGCAGTTATCATACTCTTACCGAAAATAGTGAGAGTTTTTGAGCGACTTTTTTTATTGAAAAAATTAAGCTCTTTAATTTTTTCCTGTTCGAGTAATGGTACGTCAGTAGCACTTTTAAGTCCAAAAATCTTTTTTCTCATAAGTTCCCCCTTGTTTTTAATATACCGTTTACTAAAATATATTCAATCAAGATTATTTTATGAAATAATTTCTAAAGCACCGTTTATAGCTCTTGAAATTAGCTTTGCTGATGCTTCTGTAAGCTCATCGCATTCCTTAGGTGTAACAAAAAAAGTCTTGGACTCTCTCAGTACAGAAAACAAACTATCGTTTATATCTTGAAAGTTCGCTTTTTCAAGTGTATCAAGCACGAGTGTAGCTGAATCAACGACAGTTGGCACTCCTATTGCAATAACCGGAATGCCAACCGTTTCCTCGTTGATTGCACTTCTTGCATTGCGTACACCGCTCCCCGGAGCAATACCATTGCTTGAAATTTGAATTGTTGTACCAAGACGGTCACAGCTCCTTGCAGAGAGTGAATCTATTGCAATTATTAAATCAGGAGCTATCTTATTTGAAATTGATCGAACAATATCAACCGTCTCAATCCCGCTTTTTGATAAAACACTCGGTGAAAAAATCGAAATTAACGGCAGAGTATTGTCTGAAGTATTTAAATGTCTTGTTGGCGAAAGCTTTGATACAGTTCTCGGTCCAATAGAGTCCGCCGTAAAATCAGAATTTCCAAGACCGATTATCAAATATGAAAGCTCTTTTTTGTCTCGACCTTCGAAAATGCTTTCTATTATTTTCGTTAGCTCTTCACTTATTGTGAGCGAGATTAAATTCAAGCTATATTCATCAAGTATATTTAACTTATCACAAAACACGGTTACACATTGAAATATATCATTTTGTCTAATTATTGTGCAATAGCCTAAATCTTCTTCTAAGCAATTATAATTTTCATCAATATTCAAGTTTTCACAAGCCAAATCAGTATTATATATAGGTTTCATACCTTTTCTTCTCCTAACTATATAAAATCAAATTGGTAATATGCACAATATAAAGTTCACACTTTTGTGCATTTAACCAAAACTTGTAACAAAATCATTATAGTCATTGATTTTGACTTCAAAAAATGATATAATATCGTGAGTAAATATTTAATTATATTTATATATGTTTAGTACCAATTAGGAGGATTCCAACAAATGATGAAACGTATAATTTCGCTTATACTTTGCCTTGTTTTAGTAGGCTCCGTATTTGCAGGTTGTTCGTCAGGTCCCAATGACGAAGACAAGGGTGCATATATCAATATGTATCTTACCGACATGGTCTACGACCTTGACCCTGCAAATGCTTTTGCAAACGAATCGGCTCTCAAAATAGTAAGCCTTTTGTTTGAAAATCTTTTCTATATTGACGATGACGGAGATATAAAGAAAGAGCTCGCGGCAAAGTACGTAATTACCGAAGACGAAAAGAACAATGAGTATTATATGACAATTACTCTTGGTGAGGGCACTTGGAGTGACGGCATTGCAGTTACTGCTAATGACGTTGTTTACGCTTGGAAGAGAGTACTTGATAACGAAAACTCCTTCGCTGCTGCTTCTCTCCTTTTTGACATAAAGAACGCACGTGCAGCAAAAGCCGGTGACGCTTCAATCGATGACGTCGGTGTTTATGCTCTCAACGAAAAAGAAGTAAAAGTTGAATTTGAGGGAAAGATCGACTACGATCAGTTCCTTCTCAATATTTCAAGCTATGCTCTCGTTCCTCTTCGCGAAGAGGTTGTTCTCAGAAACGGTGCTGACTGGGCTAAGAAGCCCGCTACCATTGTAACAAGCGGTCCCTTCAAGCTTCGTGTTGCAAGATATGACACAACTAAGAAGGACGACGGAACTGTTGTTCTCAAAGAGATGGTTCTTGAAAGAAACACCTACTACCACAGAGATCCCCTTGAGGATCCTCACGATAAAGCTGTAAAACCTTACCGTCTTAATATCAACTACGATATGTCCGACGAAGATATCAAGGCTGCATATGATGCCGGTGAGCTCTTCTACATAGGTAATATTCCCCTTTCCCTTAGAGAATATTATAAAGATGATGCCAAGATAACAGATGCCCTCAGCACAAACGCTCTCGTTTTAAATCAGAATGCAGAAATTGCAGGTCAAAAGCTGTTTGCTAAGAAAGAGGTCAGACAGGCTCTTTCACTTGCTATTGACAGAGAGGCTATAGCAAATGCAGTAGTTTTCGCAAAGGCTGCAACAGGACTTGTTCCTCACGGCGTATTCAATGCTGATTCTGACAAGAAAACATTTAGAGAAATCGGTGGCGATATTATTGCAACATCTGAAAACGTTGACAGTGCAAAGTCACTACTCTCTTCTGCAGGCGTCAAGCCTTCCGATTACAGCTTCTCCATTACAGTAGCAGCTTACGACGACGTTCATAACGCAATAGCAAATATGATCAAGGATGCTTGGACAGCTCTTGGATTCAAAGTTAACGTCAAGGCAATTGACGTAATCAATAACGATGACTATTATAAGCCTACCGAGTCAACTCCTATCGATATTAAGGATGACCTTTATATGGAAGCTTATCAGGGTGGTGATTTCGAGGTAATTCTTGTTGACCTTTGTGCACTTTCCGTTGATGCGTTCTCCGTTCTTGCTCCTTATGCAAAAGCATATTCGGGCGAGGGCATGGATATGTCCAACTTCGATTACGTTCTTACACCTCATATAACAGGTTACGATAGCGAAGCTTACAACGAGATAATCGAAAAAGCTTTCGATGAGAAGAATATTGAAAAGCGTGCTGAAATACTTCACGATGCAGAGAAAATGCTTCTTGACGATATGGTAGTGATCCCCGTTGTATTCAACGAGAATGCAGTTCTCGTTAGAAAAGACCTTTCTAAGGTTGAGTTTACATACTTCGGCACACCTCGTTTCAAGAAGACTAAGCTCAAAAATTACGAGAAGTATCTTCCCGTTGAAGAATAATCAAAAAAGCATCCGTTAAGCTTGTTTAACGGATGCTTTTTTTAATACTTGAAAAATCAAAATTTATATGATATAATGATCGAGTAATATATTTTGAATTAGAGGTACTACGTGGAAAAAGAAAAGATATTAAGAATAAACGAGCTGGCAAGAAAGTCAAAGACCGAGGAGGGGCTTACCACAGAGGAGCTGGCTGAACAAAAAAAGCTTCGTGAAGAATACATTGCAGAATTTAGACTTTCAATGGGAATGATGCTTGACAACACTGTCATACAGTATCCTGACGGCTCACGCAAATCTTTAAAGAAAGATAAATAGAAAAAGAAAATCGGTGTCATACGACACCGATTTTCTTTTGCCAATTTAAAGATCAAATCAGCCCTGTGCTTTTTTTCTTTCCTCGAAGCAAGCACTGCAGTATACAGGTCTGTCTTCAGAGGGCTGGAATGTTACTTTTGCAACACCACCGCACTGTGCACAAACTGTTTCGAAGTACTCACGGGGAGCTCTGCCGGCATTCTTCTTTGCGTCACGGCAAGCCTTGCAAGCCTTAGGCTTGTTCATAAAGCCTTTTTCTTTGTAGAATCTCTGCTCGCCGGCTGTAAATACGAACTCGTTGCCACAATCCTTGCAAACAAGAGTCTCATCCACAAATTTCTCTGCTTCAGCTCCTACTTTTACTTCTTCTTCGTACATGGTTTTGTTACCTCACTTTGTAGAATGTTCTCCTAAAAACAGTTCCGACAGTTAAAAAAGTGCACGGATTAAAGTGTCTAGGTTATATATCGATAGGCAAATTGCCTTATCAACAAAATTATTTTAAAAGGGTCCTGAGTTTTTTTCTTATTCTATATATGGCATTTGCAACAGACTTTTCATTAGACCTCATCAAAGCTCCAATCTCTTTAGCTGTCCTTCCCATCATATAATGGTGCCATATCGTATTTTCATAATCCGAGAGATTCGATTTAATCACCTTATAAATGGTGCTTAAATTCTCTTTAGAAATGATCTCTTTTTCAAGATCCTCAAGCAAATCTTCCTTACGCACGTCTTGCATCGAAAAAGCAGTAGAACATTCAGCTCTGCGTTTGTTGATGGCTCTTATCTGAGTTACAAGAGCATTCGATACGCAAATTCTTGCATATAAACCAAACTCAACTTCAGTTTGCGTTTGATCATAATTCAAAATAGCATTATAAAAAACGACCATTGCTTCTTGAAGCAGATCCTCAAAAAGCGATTTTGTCAAATCATCATTCTCGTATTTAGAAACCAAAGAAATTAGCATAGGTCTGTACTTTTCAAGTATTTGTGAAAATGCTTGTTGATTACCATTCTTAACCGAACTAATAAGCTCATTTAATTGAACTGCATTGTCAGCACTATTCATAATCAACTCCAAAAAGATACAAATCACCCAATACGTTGGCTTTACTATTTAATTATACCATCAATTTGTATAATGTCAATAGTTTTTTACAAAATAATTTAAATAAATTCAACAAAATATGAAAAAATTCATAAATTTGGTAACAAATATACAACAAAAGGTAACGTTAATCGAAAAGATAATTAACGTTTCCAGCCATCAAACTGATTACACCTCTATAAATATTTTCGGGACGTTCGTAAAAATTATCCTTCATTCTCTTTGCTCTGTCAAAGGTGTCGACGGTATATTTCAGAGAAAATATCGATTTTTTATTCTCAAGAAAATAGCAAGACAATTCGTACTTGTTGTCGTCTATTTTTTCTATTTCGCATTTACACTCAATACCGCGTTTTTTGAAATCGATATATCTTAGTGCTCTTGACAGGCTTTGGTCAAGTATAGTTGAGAGAATATCTCCGTTAAGTTCCCTCGCAACGCACTTCCCTTTTTCTGTGATTATATAACAATCCTCGCCCTCAAAATCCACCTTTTCTATAAGCCCCGAATCGAGCATTTGATTAAATCCTTCTGCAAAATCAAGATACATTACGTAGTCAGTCTGCATAACAATATCATTGATAGTAACAAAATCAAGAGGGTAGCTTATATTTTCCATCAAGTAAAGAACAAAAATCTTTACGTTTTTCATACTTCCTATTGGAGATCCCATACAAAACACCTTTCGCGTATAAAATTTTCATTAAAATTATACCATACTAAGCATTTTTTTTCAATATATATTTGCATTTTGAAGAAAAATGTGGTATCATATATTATATACATACCCTGGAGGTTTAATTATGATAAATATAGCAATCTTAGGATTCGGTGTTGTTGGTAGCGGAACTGCCGAGGTCCTTACCGCAAATCAAAAGTTTATTGAAAAAAGATGCGGTTGTGAGTACAATATAAAATATATACTTGACCTCAGAGACTTCCCCGACAGTCCTTTTGCAGACAAGGTCGTTCACGATTTTAATATTATTCTTAACGATCCCGAAATTACTATCGTCGCTGAAATGATGGGCGGATCACACCCCGCATATGACTTCTCTATCGCTTGTCTTCGTGCGGGTAAGCACGTTGTTACTTCTAACAAAGAAGTTGTTTCCACCTTTGGAACAGAGCTTTGCAAGACAGCTGCCGAAAACGGTGTAAGATATTTATTTGAGGCAAGCGTTGGTGGCGGAATACCGATTATTCGTCCTATTATAAACGATCTTGCATCAAACAATATCAATCAGATTTCGGGTATTCTCAACGGAACTACAAACTATATACTTACAAAAATGCGTGATTGTGGCGAAAGCTTTGATACAGCACTTAAGGACGCCCAGAGACTCGGATACGCTGAAGCTAATCCTTCTGCTGACGTTGACGGTATAGACGCTGCAAGAAAGATCGTTATCCTTGCCGCACTCGCTTCGGGCAAGCTTATCGATCCCAAAACCATTCACACTGAAGGAATTACTGCTATTTCCCTTGCAGATACAAAGCTTGCTGCCCTGCTCGGCTTTGCTATAAAGCTTATTGGTTATACGAAGGTCGAGGATAACAAGCTTATCGCTTACGTTGCTCCTCATATGGTTCCCCTTTCAAATCCCTTGTCAGGCATCAACGATGTTTTCAATGGTGTTCTTGTTAAGGCTGATATGGTTGGCGAGGTAATGTTCTACGGTCCCGGTGCCGGAAAGTTACCGACAGCAAGTGCCGTTGTTGCTGATATTATTGATATTATGAGCAACAAAACCGATGACACAAAGACAATTAACTGGACTGATGCTAAAGCTACCGATATTGCAGACTTTAATTCTTATTCTTCGAAGCGAGTATTTGTGTTTAACGGCAAATCACTTGTTGCAGGCATTAAAACTGTTTCTGACAACGGTTTCAGTGCAACACTTACAGATGAAATGACAGAGAAGGAAGTAAATGACATCAAAGCTAAGCTTGGCACTTCCCTTCTTGCAGTTTACAGAACTCTTTAAAAGATCAATAGGTAGGCTTTTAGCCTACCTATTTTTTACACATTTTACTAAAAAGTATATTATTTCTTTATTTTGTCAATAATAAAAATATAAAACTGACGAAGGAAGGTACTTTAAATGAGCAAACCGCAAATCACAAAATGCACCGCAAGAGAAATTCTCGACTCTCGCGGTTACCCTACCGTCGAAGCAACGGTTTTTTTAACTGACGGCACAGTTGGAGTCGCAAGTGTCCCTTCGGGTGCTTCTACAGGTATATATGAGGCACACGAAAAGCGAGACGGTGATAAAGACAGATACAACGGCAAAGGTGTGACTCAAGCTGTTCGAAGTATATGCAAAAATATTTCACCTGCGATTTCAGGAATTTCTGCACTTGAACAATATGAGCTTGACAATCTAATAACTAAGCTTGACGGAAGTGAAAACAAATCTAAATTTGGTGCGAATGCAATTCTTGCTGTTTCTCTTGCCAACGCAAGAGCGGCGGCTAACTGGTATCATATCCCCCTTTACAAATATCTTGGCGGAGCTAATGCTCATCGACTTCCTATACCTATGATGAATATTTTAAACGGTGGTGCTCACGCTTCAAACAACGTTGAGATACAAGAGTTTATGATTATGCCCATAGGTCTTTCAACCTTCTCCGAAGCACTTCAAGCCGGCAGTGAAATTTATCATTCGCTCGGTAAAATTCTTAAGGAAAATGGACTTGCGACAACTGTTGGAGATGAGGGAGGTTTTGCACCAAATTTATCAAGTGATGAAGAAGCAATTGAGCTTATTTGCAAAGCAATTTTCGAAGCAGGATATGATACCGATAGAGTTAAAATTGCACTTGACGCGGCATCGTCAGAGTGGTATTCAAAAGACGGTGAATATACTATGCCAAAAACAAACCGACAGTTTACAAGAAGTGAACTCATCGACTATTGGTCAAATCTTGTAGATAAATATCCTATAATTTCAATTGAAGACGGACTTGACCAAAGAGACTTTGACGGCTGGGCAACTCTCACCGAACGACTCGGCAAAAGAATTATGCTCGTTGGCGATGATCTGTTTGTCACAAATACAAAACGACTTAAGGAAGGAATTTCAAAAAAGGCAGCAAACACAATTCTTATTAAGCCCAATCAAATTGGAACTCTATCCGAAACGCTCGACGTTATTCACACAGCAACACAAGCGGGATATAAATTTATAATTTCTCATCGCTCGGGCGAGACCGAGGACACAACTATTGCCGATATTGCTGTTGCAACAAATGCTCATTTTATAAAAACAGGTGCCCCCTGCCGAAGCGAGCGAGTAGCAAAATACAACAGACTTCTTCGAATTGAATCCTCTCTTAACGGCTCAGCTAAATACGGATTATAAAAAAAGGCGATGACATAAGTCATCGCCTTAATTTTTTATATTTCAAATTCTCCGTTATAGATAAGCTCTGCGTTTCCTGTGAGAGTTACGCACTCTTCAGTGTAGTTTACTATAAGGTCACCGCCGCGAAGCTTAACGGTAATGTCTTCGCCCATACGGCAGAATCCGTTTTCTACAGCCGCAACAACAGCCGCACAAGCACCGGTACCGCAACCGTAGGTCTCACCGTTACCACGCTCCCAAACACGCATTTTTATTGTGTTGTCGTTTACAACACGGATAAACTCGGTGTTAATTCTCTCGGGGAATTCCTTTGCACTCTCAAAGAGAGGTCCAACTCGCTTTACGTAAACACCGTCAACGTAATCCGAGAATACAACACAGTGAGGATTACCCATTGATACACAAGTTATCTTATAATCCTTTCCGCCAACGCTGAAGGGGTAGTTAATAACCTTATCTGCCTTAATGGTTGTAGGAATATCCTTAGAGAAGATACTTGCCTTACCCATATTTACACTTACAGATGAAACCTTACCGTTTCTCGTGTAGAGCTTGAGCTGCTTAACACCGCTTCCTGTCTCAACAGTAATATCTTCTTTATCAACTATATGATTATCATAGAGATATTTACCTACGCAACGGATACAGTTACCTGCCATCTTACCTTCACTACCGTCAAGGTTGAAAATACGCATCTTTGCATCGGCAACCTCAGACTTTTCAATAAGAACAAGACCGTAAGCACCAACGCCGTAGTGTCTATTGCAAAGAGTGAGACAAAGCGACTCGGGACAAGTGATTTTACCGTCAAAGTTTTCAATGAAGATATAGTCGTCCCCTGTTCCGTGCATTTTTGCAAACTTAAACTTACGAGGCTCGCTTCTCATATCGTTGATGTCAACAAGCTCAGTATTCTGCTGATTAAATCTACTTGCGATAACGTCAGCGAGAGCATTTGCAGTATCAAGAGACGTGAGACAAGCAACTGAGTGCTGAAGAGCCTTTCTGTGAAGTGCTATATAATCGTCAAGAGTTGTGCTGAAAAGCTCGCCCGTATAAACAATGTAGCTTATCTTTCCTTCCTCAATAAGCTCGTAGGCATCCTTACTGTCATTTATGCCTCTGACAGTTCTAACGTCAACGCCAAGTCCTTCAATAGCTCTTGCAGTATCCTTAGTAGCGTATATCTTCATTCCAAGGTCGTCAAGCTTCTTGGCAAGACTAACGATCTCTTTAAGGTCGTGTTCGTCAACACTGATAAATACACCGACGTCAGATCCTGAAGAAGGAGCTTTTATCTTAAATCCTGCCGAGGTCATACCTTTGAATATTGCCTCGTTAAGCGTAGCACCAAGACCGAGAACCTCTCCTGTTGACTTCATCTCAGGACCGAGATAGGAGTTAGCGTCGGTAAGCTTTTCGAACGAAAATACGGGAACCTTGACCGCATAGTAAGGCGGAGTCTTATAAAGACCAGTTCCGTAGCCGAGATCCTTAAGCGGCTCACCTATCATTACACGTGTTGCAAGGTCAACCATAGGAACACCCGTAACCTTACTGATGTAAGGAATTGTTCTTGAAGCACGGGGGTTAACCTCAATTACGTAAAGCTCGTTTCTCCAAATAAGGTACTGAATATTTACAAGTCCCTTTGTACCGAGAGAAAGTGCGAGCTGTGTTGAAGACTCTATAAGAGTTTCAAGCATCTTATCATTAAGATTGTAAGGGGGATATACAGCAATAGAGTCACCGCTGTGAACTCCTGCACGCTCGATATGCTGCATAACACCGGGAATAAGAACGTCCTTGCCGTCGGAAATTACGTCAACCTCAAGCTCCATTCCCTTCATATACTTATCAACGAGAACGGGATTTTCAATTCCAGTTGAAAGTATTCTCTTCATATATGCTCTGACCTCTGTATCGTTATACACGATAGACATATTCTGTCCACCGATAACGTAAGAGGGACGAAGAAGCACGGGGTAACCGATATCATTACCGGCCTTAATGGCTTCCTCAGTAGTCATAACACTTGTACCAACGGGACGCTTGATGGAGAATCTTTCAAGAAGTGCATCAAACTTTTCTCTATCCTCAGCTGTATCAATTCCCTCAGCAGAAGTACCGAGAATTTTGATTCCGTTGTCATCAAGGAATTTTGTAAGCTTTATAGCTGTCTGTCCACCAAAGGCAACAACGACGCCAATAGGCTTCTCAATTTCAATGATGTTCATAACGTCCTCAGACGTAAGAGGCTCGAAATACAAGCGGTCTGCAGTATCATAGTCGGTAGATACAGTCTCAGGGTTGTTGTTTACGATAACAACATCATAACCGAGACGCTTTAGAGCCCAAACGCAGTGAACAGAAGAATAGTCAAACTCAATTCCCTGTCCTATACGGATAGGACCTGAACCGAGAACAAGAATAGTAGGCTTACCGCTACGTGCAAACGTGCGGGATTCGCAATCCTTGTCGTACGTCGAATAAAAGTAAGGCGTCTTAGCATCAAACTCAGCAGCACAGGTATCAACCATTTTATATGACGCACGGAGCTTAGGAAGCTCATCGCAACCGCCCATCTTGATAAGTGCCTTGTCGGGATAACCGAGATTTTTACCCTTCTTATACTCTTCAAGACCGATTCCGTTTTCGACAACGTCACGCTCGTACTGAACAAGGTTCATAAGCTTATGGAGGAACCAAGGATCTATTCTTGTTATCTCGTGAATGGTCTCAATTTCTACACCGCTTTTAAGTGCCTCAAAAACAGTAAAGAGTCTGCGGTCGTCGGAAATCTTAAGACGCTCCATAAGAGGCTTGTCCGAAATAGGAGCAGCATTGAGAGTATCAAGAGAAATTTCAGCTCCTCGTACCGCCTTCATAATAGCCTGCTCGAAGCTTGTACCGATGGACATTACTTCACCTGTAGCCTTCATCTGCGTACCAAGCATACGGCTCGCACCCGTGAACTTTTCAAAAGGCCACTTAGGCATCTTTACTACAACGTAGTCGATAGCAGGCTCAAAGCAAGCACAAGTTTTACCCGTAATATCGTTTGTAATTTCATCAAGTGTATAACCAAGAGCGATCTTCGAGGTTATCTTTGCAATAGGATAGCCGGTTGCTTTACTTGCAAGAGCTGACGAACGTGAAACACGAGGGTTAACCTCTATAACTGCATACTCAAAGCTATCAGGATTGAGAGCAAACTGACAGTTACATCCACCAACTATCTCAAGTGCACAAATAATCTCGAGAGCCGCTGTACGAAGCATCTGGTATTCCTTAGGGGAAAGTGTAAGAGCGGGAGCTACGACTATTGAGTCGCCCGTATGTACTCCAACAGGGTCGAAGTTTTCCATACTACAAACCGCGATACAGTTTCCTGCAGAGTCACGCATAGTCTCAAATTCAATTTCTTTCCAGCCGTAAATATATCTCTCAACGAGAATCTGACTGATAGGCGATGCATCAAGTCCCGTCTTTGCGACGAGCTTAAGCTCCTCGGGATTGTTAGCAACTCCGCCGCCTGCACCGCCGAGTGTGAAAGCAGGACGAATAATAACGGGATAACCAATCTTTCCTGCAATAACGAGAGCTGTGTGAACGTCGTTAGCTATATCAGAAGGAATACAAGGCTGACCTATGGCTTCCATTGTATCCTTGAACATCTGTCTATCCTCTGCTTTGTCAATCGCACGGGCATCAGTTCCAAGAAGTCTTACGTTATGCGATTCAAGGAAGCCCTCGTGAGAAAGCTGCATGGCAATTGTAAGACCTGTTTGACCGCCAAGACCAGCAAGAATGCTGTCGGGCTTTTCTTTTTCAATAATTCTCTTAACAGTTTCAACCGTAAGAGGCTCGAGATATATCTCATCAGCGAGAGCACTGTCTGTCATAATGGTAGCGGGGTTGGAGTTTACAAGAACAACGTTTACACCGGCATCCTTAAGAACTCTACAAGCCTGAGCTCCCGCGTAGTCAAACTCTGCCGCCTGACCGATAACGATAGGGCCTGAACCAATTACAAGAACTTTTTTAATATCTTTATTAAGCGGCATTAGTTTTCTCCTTCCATCATTTTGATAAATCTGTCATAGAGGAAAAGTGTTCCTCTCGCACCCTCCCAGTTATCTGGAAGGAACTGAACGGAAAACGCACCAAACTCGGGGTAATCTATTCCCTCACAACTCTTATCGTTGACGTTTATAAAGCTTACCACTCCGTGATTTGTGCTGTCAGAAGCAACAGCAAATCCGTGATTTTGTGCTGTTATAAACGTTCTTGTTCCATCTGTTTCACGTACAGGCTGATTTGAGCCTCTGTGACCGTATTTGAGCTTATATGTCATACCTCCGTCAGCAAGAGCCAAAAGCTCGTGACCGAGACCAATTGCAAATATAGGCTTCTTACCGAGAAGTGCCTTTACCTCTTCAATATAGAAAACGTTTTCAGAGGGATCTCCGGGTCCGTTTGAAAGAAGAATTCCATCGGGCTCGGTTGCAAGAATTTCATCAGCGGTAAAAGTTGCAGGAACTACTGTAACTGCACAGCCCTTAGCCTGAAGCGACTTAATAGCATCGCTTACAGAGCCATAGTTTACAACTGTAACGTTCAGCTTTTCGTCTCCTTCAGCAAACTTCTGAGTTTGGGCACTTGTTACCGATGCAACTGCATCAACGATTTTAAAATTCTTGATTTCCTCAAAATCCTTAGGGATCTCACTGCAGATACAAGCATTCATAGTTCCGTTTTCACGGAGTATCTTTGTTATTTGTCTTGTATCAACTCCGCAAATTCCGGGAATGTTGTTGTTTTTAAGGAAGGTGTCAAGATCGTACTGACTTCTGAAATTTGAAGGCTTTTCACAGTATTCACGCACCACATATCCGCCAAGTGCACACTTTCCAACGAAATCCTCTTCAATAACTCCGTAATTTCCTATCATAGGAAACGTCTGCATAACTATTTGTCCGTAGTATGCGGGGTCTGTAAGAGTTTCAATGTAACCAACTGCCTGTGTGTTAAAAACGAGCTCGCCGATTCCCTTGCACTCTGCACCAAAGGAATAACCTTCAAATACGTGTCCGTCTTCAAGTATTAAATAAGCTTTTTTCATATTAACTCTTTCACCTCACTTATGCAAGACATTTAACAAGTACAGCCTTTTGAGCGTGGAGACGGTTTTCCGCCTCGTCAAAGATTTCTGCAGCGTGCTCTTCGAACACCTCAGCAGTTATCTCCTCTTCTCTATGTGCGGGCAAGCAGTGGAGCACCATAGCATCCTTTGCCGCAACGTTCATAACGTCACGGTTTATCTGATAGCCCTTGAATATTTCACGACGCATAGCAGCCTCATCCTCTTGTCCCATAGACGCCCATACGTCCGTGTAAAGAACGTCTGCATCCTTTGCAGCCTCAAGAACGTTATCGGTACAAGTAAATCTACCGGTTGCCTCTGCCCATTTCATTATTTCAGCATCGGGAGCATAGTCCTTAGGACAAGCCACCGAAACTGTCATTCCCATCTTTATTCCGCCAACTATAAGCGAGTTTGTCATATTATTACCATCGCCAATATAGCAAAGCTTCTTTCCGCTTATCTCTCCCTTATACTCTCTGATAGTCATAAGGTCAGCAAGTACCTGACAAGGGTGACAGTAATCTGTCAAACCGTTGATAACGGGTATCTGTCCGCAAGAAGCAAGGGACTCGACCTCTTCCTGAGCAAAAGTTCTTATCATAATACCGTCAAGGTAACGGGAAAGAACTCTCGCGGTATCCTGCACGGGCTCACCTCTACCTATCTGAAGGTCTCTTGAACTAAGAAAGAGTGCCGCTCCACCAAGGTCGTACATTCCGACTTCAAAGGATACACGCGTTCTTGTCGAGGATTTTTCAAATATCATTCCAAGCGTCTTACCCTTAAGAATGTGGTGCGTTATACCGTTTTTCTTCTCATATTTGAGCTTATCTGCGGTATCAAGTATCTCATCGATCTCCTCTTTGGAAAGATCCATAAGCTTTAACAAATGCTTCATTTCGCAAGTATCTCCTTCAATATTTTCTATTCAATTTAATTCGTTTCTTATGTAA
This sequence comes from Clostridia bacterium, assembly GCA_017503865.1. Classification (GTDB taxonomy): domain Bacteria; phylum Bacillota; class Clostridia; order Oscillospirales; family CAG-272; genus HGM12713. The sequence continues at coordinate 57,805 of JAFVSI010000015.1, forward strand.
GCAACCTGTGCCTCAACCGATTCTACCGAAGTACCCCCCTCGGAAATTCTCTTTGAAACACACGTTTCGAGAGAGATCTCACCGTAAAGATCTTCCTCAAAGAGTTCACTGTGCTCTCTATATTTGTCAAGTGAAAGCTCGTCAAGAACACAGTTCTCTGAAATACACTGTGCAACTATCTGTCCGACTATCTTATACGCGCTTCTGAAGGGCATTCCCTTCTTTGCAAGATAATCCGCAAGGTCGGTAGCATTTATAAATCCGCCCTGAGCGGCACGGTACATATTGTCAGCCTTGACCTTCATGGTCCTTACCATAGGACAAAATACCTTGAGGCACATAATAACAGTATCGACCGAGTCGAATATTGCCTCTTTATCTTCTTGCATATCCTTGTTGTAGGCAAGGGGTAAACCCTTAAGTGCGACAAGAAGTGCTATAAGATCACCGTATACTCTTCCCGTTTTGCCTCGCACAAGCTCTGCCATATCCGAATTCTTCTTTTGAGGCATTATAGAAGAACCTGTTGTATATGAATCATCAAGCTCTACAAACTTGAATTCCCAGCTTGACCAAAGGATTATTTCCTCGGAAAACCTTGAAAGATGCATCATAAGGATTGAAAATGCACTCATAAGCTCAAGACAAAAATCCCTGTCAGAAACTCCGTCAATGCTATTCATACAAATTCCGTCAAAGGAAAGCTTTTCGGCAACCATTCTTCTGTCGGTATTATAAGTTGTACCCGCAAGTGCACAAGAGCCGAGAGGTGAGTAATTCATACGTGCAACCGCGTCCTTGATTCTCGAGACGTCACGCGAAAGCATCATAGCATAAGCCATAAGCTGATGACCGAAGGTGATAGGTTGTGCCCTTTGAAGATGCGTATATCCGGGCATGATGACCGTCTTGTTCTCTTCAGCTTTATCAGCCACTGTAAGAGCGAGCTCCTTTATAAGCTCAACTATTTCCTCGCATTTGTCTCTAAGATAAAGTCTTATGTCGAGGGCAACCTGGTCGTTTCTGCTGCGAGCTGTATGGAGCTTTTTACCTGTGTCTCCAATACGTTTTGTAAGCTCGCTTTCAACGAACATATGAATATCCTCAGCAGCCATATCTATTTCAAGTTTTCCACTGTTGATATCGTCAAGTATGGACGTAAGTCCGTCAATTATTTCGGCAAGATCGCTTTCTGTAATGATACCCTGTTTTGCAAGCATCGAAGCGTGTGCAATAGAGCCTTTTATGTCCTGAGCATACATTCTGCTGTCAAAATGTATCGACGAATTGAAATCGTCAGCAAAGCTGTCAAGCTCTTTTAGAAACCTTCCCGACCACATTTTTTCCATAGTTATTTATACACAGTTTGCCCACCACAAATATTGCGGTAGGCAAACTTCTCCTTATAGGGATTACTTTTGTTTATTTTTATTAGCCTGATTTACCTGAGCCTGAACCTTTATAGGAAGTCCAAACAAATTGATAAATCCTGTTGCATCAGCTTGGTTGTAAACGTGATCCTCACCGAAGGTAGCTATCTCTTCGGAATAAAGTGAGTAATCACTCCAAGCACCTGCCTTGATCATATTACCCTTGTAAAGCTTAATACGAACCTTACCGGTAACGTTCTCCTGAGTCTTTTCAACAAATGCCGAAAGAGCCTCACGAAGAGGTGTGAACCACTGACCGTTATAAACGAGGTCAGCAAATGTTACGCTAAGCTCGTCCTTCTTGTGAGCTGTATACTTATCAAGACAAAGAGTCTCAAGATAGTTATGTGCGAAGTAAAGTATAGCTCCGCCGGGAGTCTCGTAAACTCCGCGACACTTCATACCGACAAGACGGTTCTCAACTATATCAAGAAGTCCTATACCGTTTGCTCCACCGACCTTGTTAAGCTCAAGAATAATGTCCTTTGCACTCATCTTCTGATCGTTAAACGCAACGGGACGTCCTTTTTCAAACTCAAGGGTTATATAGGTGGGAACGTCGGGAGCATCAATAGGAGAAACACCCATCTCAAGAAAACCGGGCTTTTCGTAAAGAGGCTCGTTTCCTGCATCCTCAAGATCAAGTCCCTCGTGACTGAGATGCCACATATTTTTATCCTTTGAGTAGTTAGTCTCACGGTTTATCTTAAGAGGAACGTTGTGTGCCTCAGCATATTCGATCTCTTCCTCACGGGATTTGATATCCCACTCACGCCAAGGAGCGATAATAGGCATATCGGGAGCAAATGCCTTAATAGTAAGCTCGAAACGAACTTGGTCGTTACCCTTACCTGTACAACCGTGACAAATTGCGTCAGCACCCTCAGCCTCAGCAATCTCAACGATACGCTTTGCGATTACAGGACGTGCAAAGGAAGTACCGAGAAGATACTCCTCGTATTTAGCACCTGCCATTACGGTAGGAATAATATAATCGTCAACGAACTCGTTAGTAAGGTCCTCTATGTAACACTTTGAAGCACCGGTCTTGATAGCCTTCTCTTCAAGTCCCTCAAGCTCGTCGCTCTGACCAACGTTACCGCTTACAGCGATAACCTCACAATTGTTGTAATTCTCCTTGAGCCACGGAATAATAATGGACGTATCAAGTCCGCCCGAGTACGCAAGAACAACTTTTTTGATATCTTTCTTTTCCATTTTTAACACCTCTCGTGAATATATATTCAAATTACGTGAATATTATACATCTTATACATTGATTTGTCAATGCTTTAAACAACAAAAATATTATAAATATTTAACGTTTTAATGTCACAATTGCACAAAGCACCAATGGGTTTCAACTTCACTAAAGAGATTATGCAAAAAACCGCGAATAAATATTTATAAATATTCATAATTTTGGACAAAACAAAGACTCTATCAACGCCCATAAATCCAAAATATATTATACTTCTTTTTTACTAAAATTGCAATAGTATTGTGATATTTTTTTACGATTATTATATTGAAAATCTATTTTTTTCCTTTACGTATTTTAAAATTTATATTTTTGATAAAAATAGTGACACAAGTATTATTTTGTGGTATAATATACAAAAACTTTGAAAGGAGAACGGAAGTGATCGTATCAACCGAACTGAACTACACACAAAGAGAACCTTGCGTTGTTGCTCTTGGTTGCTTTGACGGTGTGCATTTAGGACACACCGCTGTTATAAATCAAGCAAAAGAAAAGGCTGATTCGCTTAACGTTCCCCTCTGTATTTGGAGCTTTGCAGAGCCCCCAAAGCGTTTTTATGCAAAAGAAACCGTCCATCTTCTTTCAAGTGCAAAGTCAAAGGCAGAAATTATCGAAATGCTCGGTGCTGACGTTTATATATCTGTAAAATTCAATGCGAATATTGCCGCTGTCACAGCAGAAGATTTTTTTAATAATATTTTAATTAAAAACCTGAATTGTGTGGCTGTTGTGTGCGGATATAATTTCACCTTTGGAAAGGGCGGTTGCGGCAACGCAGAGCTTCTATCCTTCCTTTGCAAGAGCTATGGTATTGATTTCATTCCCGTACAGTCTGTAAACGTTGACGGTGAAGCTGTCAGCTCCTCAAGAATCAGGGGTTATATTCTTAACGCAGAAATTGAAAGAGCCAACAAGCTTTTAGGCAGACCGTATTCAATCGTGGCAGAGATCATAGACGGGAAACATCTTGGACGCAATCTCGGCTTCCCCACCATCAATCAAAGAATTGACGAGAACCTTTGTAAGCCCGCAAACGGAGTTTATCTTACGAGAGTAACCTTAGATGACGCTTGCTACTTCGGTATAACAAACGTAGGCACTCAACCAACGGTGTGCGGTCGTGACATTGTAGTTGAAACTAATATTTTTGATATTTCTGCCAACCTTTACGGCAAGGAAGCTACCGTTGAATTTCTGAAATTCATTCGTCCCGAGCGAAAATTCAACACTATTGATGAATTAAAGACACAAGTAAATAGGGATATAGCAACAGCAAAAGCTATGGCTGCTGAATATAAAAAGAGCACAGAATAAATCTCTGTGCTCTTTTTTGATTATGCAAGTGCGTGCTCAAGCCAAACGACACCAATGCTGAAAGCATCGTAAAGACCTTCCTTAGCTCCCTGCTTTATGATCTTGTTAGGATCTTTAGAATCAATGACCTGAACGAATATCTTGTCAGGTACCTGATTACCGCCTTCTTCCTTATACGACATTATCTCGAGAATGAGAATACATTTTTCCGTCTTATCTCCATAGCAAATGGTATTTCCCTCACGCACAAGCGGTCTGTCCTTGTACATAAGATATTTGCCTTCAACCAAATTAGTTATATCTGCCACAACTCGTACCTCCATATATTTTCATAAGTATTATAAAACAAAAACAGTAAATTGTCAAGAACTTCAAGCTCAGGAAAGATATTTTCTAAGTGCTTCAATAAGCTTGTCATTGTCTTCGGTATTTCTAATTGCAATTCGCATAAATTCTTTACCGCTACCGCCAAGCTTTTGAGTAAGATCCTTGACAAGAATATCATCGTTAATGAGAAGATTTTTTGTTAACTCCTCAGCACTTATTCCGCAAAGCTCTATAAGAAGATAGTTAGCTTCGGACGGAAAAACGCGTATTGATTTAAACGATGACAAAAGTTCTACGAAGCGACGTCGCTCTTCCTTAAATTTCTTTAGAGCCAAGACGTAGTCGCTCTTATATTTTTCAGCAATCTGCATATAGAATTCACCGAAGGAATTTATATTCCAAATTGCAACGTCACGCTTAATGTCAGCAATCAGCTTTGCATCACCCGATGCAAGAACACCGAGACGAAGTCCCGGAACTCCGTATGACTTCGAGATGCTCTTAACAACAACAAGGTGAGGATTTTTCGCAAGTATATTGCTATCAATAAGAGTAGAATTTTCTTCGGAAAAATCAACGAAGGACTCGTCGATAATGAGCTTGATTCCCATTTCTGCAGCCCAATCGATAAGTCGAAGAACATCAGCTCTCGGTATGTAGTTGCCCGTAGGATTGTCGGGATTTACAATTACAAGATTTGATACGTCCTTGTCACAAAAATAGGAAATAACGTCATCAGCGTTATAGCGGAATCCATCTGTTTCGGGCATCATAACAACGCTTTCTTCCTTCAAAAAGCGGTTAGGATACTCCTCAAAGGTCGGACGGATAAAGCCTGTCTTGCCCACAAGCGACTCCATCATTGCTTTTATAAGCTCAGCCGCACCGTTGCCAACGACAATCTCCTCAGGCTGAACGCCAAAATTCTTAGCCGCAAGCAAGGAATTGACTCTCATCCCCGAAGGATATTCACAAAGAAGAGTCTCAAAGCTGTTCTTTATCTCCCCTATCATTCTCTTAGGCGGATAATAGGGATTTACAAGATAGCAAAAATCGATAAGCTTGGGGTAACGCCAATAACCGCCAAAACGTGACTGAAGAAGCTTCACCTTCTCGTGAGGGTCTGTCGTAAACATTGAGGACGCAATATCAAGGTCCTGAACGTCATCTATCTCATACCACTTGTGAGAGGAAAGTCGCTTTGCACGTATCTCGGTTTCGTCAAGCATAGTGATAACACGAAGCACCTGCTCATAATACTCGTTATTGCCAAGTGCACTCGAATATGCCTTAAGGAAGGGCACGTAGCAATTCTTCGAGAAATTTTTGCTGAACTTATATATGTTTACAGTCTTATAGTACTCGTCAACCTCGTCATAATCGAGTTTTTTGCCCGATATAAAGGCATCTATAGTATCGTCAGCTGAAATTTTTACGCAAGTACCGTCCATCCAAGCCTCATACTTGTCAACAAGGGCGAGAGTGGGGCGAGGATCTGAAACAAGCTCTTCAATTACTCCGTCCTCAAAGATAAGGTCGGACTCAAAGAGAAGAGTGTCGTCCTCGCAAAGATAATCACTTGCAAGATAAAGCGAGTATATATTATTGGTCTTATCGTAAATGGGATTTTCAACGTAAACGATAGGAGTTTTAACGTCAAGCGTTGAAATATAATCAATAAGGTGCTGGGAACGGTATCCGACAACAATTACGATTTTGTCAAGATTTTGCTTGTCAAGCTGAGAGAGCATACGCTCGATAAGCGTAACCCCGTTGACTTTGACCATACATTTAGTATTGTCTCGGGTAAACTCTTTAAGACGCTTACCCATCCCCGCTGCCAAAATAATTGCGTTCATTTATCAATTTCCTTGTCTTTTAATAAAATTTCGTTTAGACATAGTTATACTTTTAAAGTATAGCACAATATTTAGCATTTGTCAATAAAAAAGGAGACGTTCAAAATCGTCTCCTTTTTTATCAAAGCAATTTCTTGCGAAGCTCTTCACCACTCATCTGTGAGAGATATGCGGGAGCTACGTCAAGGACAGTCTTGCAGCCCTTTTGACCTTCCTTGTTCATTCTATATGCCGCACGTGCATATGCAACGAGGACGGACGAGGTAAACTCGGGGTTAGAGTCAAGCTTCAAGCTGTACTCGATAACGTGTTTATGCTCTTTGTTAAAGCCCGTCACACCGCTTCTTATCACAACGCCGCCGTGAGGAATGCCCGAATGGTCACGGCGAAGCTCATCAAGAGAAATGAAATGAACAGTAGTATCGTAATCGGCAAAGTAGTTAGGCATCGTCTTTATCTCGTTCTCAATTCTTGCAAGATCTGCACCCTCTTCTGCAACAACGAAACACTCTCTTGTATGTTTCTCTCTTGCACTAAGCGTAGGAGCGTCACCGCTTCTAACTGCCTCAAGTGCCTTTTCTACGGGAATGGTATATTGTCTTGCATCAACAACGCCCTCTATTCTTCTGATAGCGTCGGAATGTCCCTGACTTACACCCTTACCCCAAAAAGTATAGTCGTTTCCTTCGGGGAGAATTGCTCCCGCGTACATTCTGTTAAGTGAGAACATACCGGGGTCCCAACCAACAGAAATAATAGCTACCTTTCCGCTCTCACCTGCCGCCTTGTCAACGTTTGCAAAATGCTCGGGTATTCTTGCGTGGGTATCAAAGCTATCAATTACGTTAAAATATTTTACGTACTCGGGCGTCTGAACAGGCAGGTCGGTCGCACTGCCACCGCAAATAATAAGAACGTCTATCATATCGGTAAGATTTTTAATATCGTCAATATGGTAAACACCAACGCCCTCGGTGGCGATCTTCAAGCTTTCGGGAGGTCTTCTTGTAACAACTGCAACAAGCTCCATGTCGCTGTTTTGTCTTATAGCAGCCTCAACGCCACGTCCGAGATTTCCATAACCTAAAATTCCTACTCGCATACAAAATTCTCCTTGTTAGAACACTAAAACTAATAGAATAATTATATTACAAATCTTTTTCAATGTCAACCGATTCAAGCCTATAAATATATAAAAACAAAGATTTTTTCCAATTTCATTCGGTATATTTTGTTTTTCTCGATTTAAAATAATTACATATGTTAAGAAACGTTAATAATTTTCTCAGCAAAATATTAAGATTTTGGTTATATTATTTTTTTACTTAGGGGGAGCTTATGAAAGAGAGATCAAAAAAACTTATTGATATTATTTTTTGCATTATATTGTTGATCTTTTCACTGTCGCTAATGTTTTCTTTGTTATTTTCAAAAGAAAAGAGCTTTTCAGAAAAGGAAAACCGAGTATTAAAAACAAGACCAAGCGTTAAGATAGATAGAATTTTAGACGGACGGTTTTTTAGTGAATTCTCAAAATACTGTGCCGATCAGTTCCCCCTCAGAGAATTTTTCACAGGCATTTCAAGCTTTATCGACCTCTCTCTCGGCAGAATAGAAGCAAACGGAATAATTGTCATTAACAACAAAGTGCTAATCCCACGCAACGACTATAGCAATAACCAAATTCTTCACGACAATTTAAAGGCAATAGCAACTTTCATAGAGAGCAACAAATCAAACGGTCTTCCCTCGTATATTGTCGTTGCTCCTCGCAGCCTTGACGTTAACAAAGAAAAGCTACCAATCTGTTTTTCAAACGATTATGGCACAGCCGAATATGATGCATTATACAATACAATTAAAAAACAAAATCTTATTGACACACTACCTTGTCTGACAAAAAATGTAAAAGAAAAAAACTTCTATAACACCGATCATCACTGGACTACACACGGTGCGTATATTGCATATCTTGAAATTACAAATAGGCTTGGTATAGAGCCATATCCAATCGATTTTTTCAATGTTGATATTGTTAGCACCGACTTTCTCGGCACGTCATTTTCAAGATCGGGATTGTACTCTTTTGATGATAAGGATACTATTGTGCTATACCGATATAAGAATGACGATAAAATAATTATAACAAGAAACGGCAAAGAAAGACCGCTATACGATTTTTCTGCACTCGAACACAGTGATAAATATAGAATCTTTCTCGGCGGAAACACCGATATTTTAGAAATTCGCAATCAAGAAGCGAAGCCTAAGCTACTCATCATAAAGGATAGCTTTGCAAACTCTGTCATTCCGTTTCTTACCCTGCATTTTGATATTGATGTAATAGATTTGAGATATTATAAAAATTCGCTCTCAAGTTATATTTCAAGTAATGACTTTGAAGCTGTTTTGCTTTTGTTCGGGATTGATACCCTCGCAACCGAGACTTCCTGCATCAACATAAGAAAATAAATGTAAATTTACTTGTAAATATAAAGATTTCGTGATATACTATAAGCAATATTTTTTGTGTGGATATTTTTATGATTAAAGTTGTATTTGAAAATTCAAATTTTATAGTTTGCGAAAAAGAGGCGGGGCTTATCAGTGAATTTTCCCCTACCTCTCCAATTTCATTGCCTTCCTTACTTTGCAAGCAGCTGTCCTTGGGTGAGCTTTTTACAGTTCACAGGCTTGACAAAGAGGTTTCGGGGCTGATTGTTTACGCCAAAAACGCACAAACGGCAGCAGCAATTTCACGACAGATAAGCGAGGGGCTTTTTCAGAAAGAATACCTCGCAATAGTTTCGGGAAAACTAAGCTCAACCTCCGGCAAGCTTTGCGACCTATTATATCACGACAAGCAAAAAAACAAGACCTACGTTGTAAAAAAGAAAAGAGCCGGTGTTAAAGAAGCCGTCCTTGAATACAGTGTAGTCGATTACGATGCGGTAAACGATACGTCAAAGCTAAAGATAAAGTTGCTGACAGGTAGAACTCATCAAATACGCGTTCAATTTGCCTCACGGGGACACTCGATTTTAGGCGACCGCAAATACGGTTCTCCGCTAAACGTTAAGCCTATCCGTCTTCATTCGCACTCAATTTCGTTTTTCGATTCGGACAATAAAGAAAACGTCTCCTTCACTTCTCTGCCAAGCTGGTTTTAATGCTTTAGTTGACTTTTACGGCAATTCATGATAGAATATTCAATACGTTTTATCTATTACTGAGGTACATATGAAAAAAAGCAAGTATATGCAAAACAATGCAATAAACGTTTTTTTCTGGGCAACGCTTGGCGGTGCTTTTATTGCTATGCTTTGTATACTTGCTCTTTATTTTTTTGACAGCCGTTTTTTTGACGGACAGCTTGCCGTTTTCTCAGATTTTGTCGAAATAATGAACGTTTCAATTGAAGATAGCCCGTATCTTTTAGAAGGCTCGTCTTACCCACCGTTTGCAATAATTATACTATACCCCTTCGCTCTCATTTGCAAAAACGTTTTCTCTTCTTTAGCAGGACAAACTCTTAGCGTAAACGAGCTTACTTTAAAGCTTTTAGACACGTATCAGTTTTGGATATCGATTTGCCTGTTCTTCATCATTTGTACGACTATAATCATTTGCTTGGTGTCAAAAAAATATGAGCTTAGAGGCTCAAATCTTTTTAAGGTTTCATCAATAATCGTGCTGTCTGCTCCCTTTATTTATACGGTAGCACGTGGAAATTCCATTTTAATTGCACTCATATTCGTAATGCTGTTCTTGCTTTTTAAGGACAACAAAAAACCTATTTTGCGTGAACTATCCTATGTTTGCCTTGCCATCTCAGGCTGCCTTAAGATTTATCCCCTTTTCTTTGGAGTTTTTCTCTTAAAGGATAAAAAAGTTTTAGCTTCACTTAGAGTTGCGGCATACTTCTTCATAATTTTCTTTGCCTCATTCTTCTTCTTTGCGGGAGATCTTAACGATTGGACGGAATTTACTGAGAATCTCGGTGGATTTATGTCAAACGAGACACGTCTTACAGGCTTCAATAATCTCTCAATAAGTGCCTTGATTTTTAAAGTAATTCACGTCTTTGCACCAAATTTAACAGCCGAAAGTACTGTGTTTTCAGTTTTGAATATCATCATTATTGCTCTTATCTTCCTTTTGAGTACAGTTGCGGCAGTGGCAACAAAAAATGATTTTTCAAGATTACTTATTTGCTCAGCAATCGTTGTCCTGATACCGTCAATATCTTATTTCTACGTTATAATATTTACCCTTTTGCCCTTCCTTGAGCTACTAATAAAAGGTAACAAAGAAAAAAAGTATTACTATTCTTTTCTCTTTCTCTATATAAGCTTATTTGTAATACCAATCTTTTTCATTCCTCATTCAATTATAATCATAGCACTTTTGATTTTTGAAGTTCTCAAAGTATTAAAAAACGAAGTTTTTATTAAAGGCAAAAATACGGCTAAGTTATGAAAAAACATATAAGTAAGATTTTATTTATTTCATCAATGGCAATATTCGGTACCATTGCCATATTCGTAAAAAACATCCCTATTCCATCGGGAGAAATAGCCCTATATAGAGCTATACTTGCTTCAATTCTTATTACAGTCTTTCTCTTAATCAGAAAAAAGCCTATTCATTTAAGGGAATTTAAAAAATCTGTGCCGATCCTCTTGGTTTCTGGTGCGGCAATGGGTTTCAATTGGATATTTTTATTTGAAGCATATAATTATACAAGTGTTTCCACAGCTACATTAAGCTATTATTTTGCCCCAATTCTCGTAACTGTTGTCTCACCTATTCTTTTTAAAGAAAGGCTCACTATAAAGCAGATAATTTGCTTTATAATGTCAACACTCGGTATAGTTCTTATCACCGACCTTGCCGACTTACATTCAGAGTCAACCAGCCTTTTGGGAATAGGTCTTGGACTTACGGCTGCCGTCTTATATGCAACTGTCATAGTACTAAACAAATTTCTCAAAGAAATTGACGGCATCACAAGAACACTGCTCCAGTTTTTGTCCGCAATATGTGTTCTTATCCCTTACGTGCTTTTAACAGGCGGTCTAAATCTTAATCTGCTTACTCCAATTAGCATTGGAGCACTTATTACGGTAGGACTTATTCACACAGGCATTACTTACTGTATCTATTTTTCAACAATGAAGGACCTTGACGGACAATCAGTGGCAATTTTAAGCTACATAGACCCATTGGTTGCGATATTTGTTTCAGTGTTTGTTCTCGGCGAAACAATGAGCATATTGCAAATTGCGGGTGCCGTTTTAATACTCGGCTTTACCTTGCTAAATGAAATTCCCATTTCATTGCCACAAAAGAATAAATAAAAAGAAGCGGTACAAAAAGTACCGCTTCTTTTTATTTATCGGATTGTAATCTTTTAAGCTCTGCAAGGAAAGTTTCGAGGTCTTTGAACTCTCTGTATACAGACGCAAATCTAACGTAGGCAACCTCGTCAAGCTTTTTAAGCTTTTCCATAACAAGCTCACCAATCTCTTTTGTTGTGATCTCGTTGGAAAGCGAATTCTGAAGCTCGTTTTCGATCTCGTTTACGATCATCTCAGCATTGACAGGTCTTTTTTGACAAGCCTTAAGAAGACCTACAAGAAGCTTGTTTCTGTCAAAAAGCTCTTTACTTCCGTCTTTTTTAATTACAAAAATTTGAACTGCCTCAAGCATTTCAAAGGTTGTAAAACGCTTCTGGCAAGAAAGGCACTCTCTACGCCTCTTTATACTGTTACCCTCGTTAGCAGGGCGTGAATCAATAACTTTACTATCGTGGAAACCGCAAATGGGACATTTCATAATTAAAAAGAGTCCTTTCGAAAAATTTTCTTTATTATAGCATAAAATTACGGAAATGTAAAGAAAAAAATCTAAATAATGTAATATTTTTTGTATTTTAACACAATTTATTGATTTTTTAACAAAAATTACACTATCTATTATACTTGAAGAACGAAAAAGTTTATGATAAAATATTTTCAGAATATACAAAAGGAGATAACTTAATGAAAAATATTATATTAAACATCTCCGTTACGTCATCAAGAATACTGCTTGTCGGCTTCCCCGTTATGTTTTTATGCTTTCTTTATCTTATATTATCATTTACAACGCAAGACTCCGTCTCAAACACTGTACTTTTACATACATACACACCTCAACTTGAGCATTTTATGATGAGTCTTACTATTATAATTACTGGAGCCTTGTTATTTGACATAACCGAAAAGGAATATAAACTAATTAAAAAATAAAGGGTTGCATTTGCAACCCTTTATTCTTAGAGCTTCTCGGGATATTTTCCTTCATCATGCATTTTCTTAAGCTCACCTGCAACGAGAGCCTTATCCTCTTTGTATGTTACTCCAAACCAAACGGAATCGGTCGAAAGGACTGAAACCTCAAGCTCTCCTGCTTGAATAAGAGTATCAACCATAGTAGGAAGTGCACACTCCTTCTTGAGCTCACCTTCAGGAAGCTCCTTGAGGAAGCTTTCAAAATAATCCTTAGCAAAATCAAAGAACTCGGGAAGGAAGCCCCAAAGGTTCATAGAAACGAGTGAATCGGATGCAAGAACACCCTCAACCTTATCGCTAATTACGTCATTTTCGTCAATGGTAATATCGTAATGCTCCTTAACGGTAGAAAGCTTACCGTCAGACACCTTACAAACTCCACGCGATACCGAGCCATTACGGCTAACCGTATTCTTAAGCTTATATGCAACCATAGTTGCTTCACCCGACTTAAGAGCGTTGAGCTTATGATAAAGCTCATCAAACGCCTCAGAACCGTAGTAATCGTCAGCGTTTATAACTGCAAAAGGCCCGTCAACAACGTCCTTTGCACAAAGAACTGCGTGAGTCGTGCCAAAAGGTTTCGTTCTCTCTGCTGGAATCTTATAAAACGCAGGAACAGATGAATAATCCTGATATGCGAAAGCTATCTCAGCTCCCTTAATATTCTTGCAGAAATTCTCGATAACAGGACGGTGCTCAGGCTTGATGATAAATACAACTTTATCAAATCCAGCACGAATAGCATCGTAGATAGAGTACTGCATAAGTATCTCTCCGTTAGGACCAATGCCGTCAACCTGTTTGTTTCCACCGTATCTCGAACCGAGACCTGCTGCCATAATAACAAGTGTTGTTTTCATAATATTTCTTCTTTCCTTGGGATATTTTTATTTAATTAAATAATTAAACTACAAAAAGTTAACCGAGATGTCTTGCCTTTTCTGCAAAAGCAAGGGGTGTCATACCCGTTGTACTCTTAAACACCTTACAAAGATATGACGAATTTGCAAAACCAACCTTCGTGGCGATTTCTTCAAGTGAAAGCTCAGTGCTTACAAGAAGCTCCTTTGCCTTTTCAATGCGGTACATTTGGATATACTTTGCGGGTGGCATATTAAATACCGAAACAAAAATATTTCTATAGTACGTTTCTCCTATTTCGGACATCTCTGCAAGTTGGGTAGTATAGAGATCACTGTCGTCAAAGTTTGCTTCAATATATTTTACTGACTTATGTATGAGTCTATACTTACCGGCAAGTGTATTTGCATAAGAATCGAGAGTAGCGATTTGAGTGATTATACTGTAAAACTCAGACAAACATTTTGCCTCAAACGCAGGCCCCTTGAGGGACCAATAGTGCAGAATATTCTTTGCAGTATTCAAAATATCGCTTGAATTGTTGAAGAAAAACTCACAAACACAAATATTTTCAGGAGCTGAACAAATATCAAATTCTATCACAACACAGGGGCCGCTTTTGTCGACCTCGATAAAATACTCGGTATCATTAGGAATGAAAAGAATATTATTCGTATCAGCAACAAATTCCTTGCCGTTTACCGTATAAACGGTACGTCCCGATCTCTTGATAACAAGTGTATTATTCAGGGTTTTTGCTTTACCCGAAGAATCTTCGGGAACGGTATAGCTATACACGTCGACAATTTTGCTAACCGCTATTTTTGATAAATCAAATTTTTTCATAGATTTACCGCCTAAATTATATTTTTCATTATAAATATTGTATCAAATCAAAATAAAAAAGTCAATAGTAAAAATCGCATTTTTCAACACAAAAACAAAAAAACCGCTTTTATAAAAAAGCGGTTTTGGAGCTGGTGGTGGGAATTGAACCCACGGCCTGCTGATTACGAATCAGCTGCTCTACCTCTGAGCCACACCAGCAAATACGCAACGTTAATATTATACTGACTTTTTATTGTTTTGTCAAGGTTTTTACGTAAAATTCTTTCTCAACGATCAAAAAATACCGCTGCCCGAAGGCAACGGTATTTTTGTTTTGGATAATAAAATTAATATCCAACCTTTTCCCAACAAGCGAAGGGAGCTGCGAGCTCTTCGCTGATGTAAACCTGTGTCTTCTTTGTCTGAAGCATAGAGCTGGGAAGGTAAGGAGTAACAGGTCCGTGTGTGCAAAGACGAGAAGTCATTCTCTGCCAAGAAGAGAATGTTCCGCAAGTTGCAAGTGCGTGAACCTCGATTCTTTCCTTTGCTCTCATAACGTCGAGAGGACCAATGGTTGCTGCACAAGGAGGAACGTTAGCAATATCACCGGACTGACCGAACGTACCGTTAAGGGAGTTCTGCATAATGGTCATGGGGTGAAGCTTAACAATCTGTGCGGGCTGGTTGAGCCACTCCTCGATATCACCGCTGCCGATGAACTCGGGAATAGGATCAACGAATGCCATATGTCCTGCCCATCCGGGAGAAGTGGAAGCAATATCAGCACCTGTTCCCTCGGTTATGTCATCAATGATCTTAGAGTAATCCTTGATATTAGCGTTTGTGGGGAAATGAACATTCTCCATAGGCATACGGAGCTTCTCATCGATCTCGTTGTAGAGGTACTTGATCATAGAGTGAGCAAAGCCTGCCTCGTAAGTTATAGGAGCAATGTTGCCGTCCTGGTCAGCCCACTCGTCCTCTGCTACAAGGTGAACCTTGGAACAGTCAACCTTGAAGTAGTTGATGAGCTGTGCAAGAGGAATGTAAGTATCAGGCTCGGGGTTGCCGAGGATCATTGTGAAGCTCTTACCTGCCTCGCTTGCTGCCTTAAGACGTGTGAAAAGTGTAGAAATGAGAACGGGGTGGGGGTTCATCATAACCTTAACCTCGAACTCGGGGTGCCACCAAGCTTCTCTCTTTTCGAGATCCTTGCCGCTGAGGCTACGAACATAGTCGCAAACTGCCTTGTCCTTAAAAGGAACAAACTCGTGAGGCTGGAAGTCAAACTTGGTTGCGGGATCAGTAATAAATTTTCCCATGGTTTTATCTCCTTTAAAAATTATTTTAATAACTTAGTTGATTTGTTCTCCGCCGAGGAATACGTGCTTAACGCTAAAGAGGTCGTCTACCATAATAAGGTCTGCTCTCTTACCGATAGCAATTTCACCTCTGTCAGAAAGCGAAAGAACCTTTGCAGGGTTTCTGGAAGCATACTTGAATACCTGGCACAAGGAGCTTCCCGTATGACACATCATATTACGGCAAGCGTTTGCAAGCATAATCTTAGAGCCTGCAATCTCACCTGCGAAGTCAAAGTTGATATCGTCAACGCCCTCATAAAGATCACCCTCTGGCTTAGGTCCGTCCCAAACGCAAGCGTCGGAAATAAGGATAACTCTGTCATCGCCCTTGATTTTCTTAACAAGGCGAAGCATATAGGGATCAACGTGAATACCAACCTTATCGCAGATAAGCTCTGCGTAAATGTCATCATTATACCATACAGCCTCATCAACGCACACACCGCGACATTCAGGATATTTGTTGAGTGTACCCGTTGCGTTTGTGTGGTGAGTTGCGAGCTTTAGTCCGTAAGGCATCATTTTTGCGATCTGATAAGGATCAGCCTCGCTGTGTGCAACCGTAAAGATTACGTTAGGATTAGCTTTGAGAGCATCCTTAGCGAACATCTCGATATTCTCACGCTCGGGAGCGATACCCCAAACCCTTACCATATCCGCAAACGAATCGAGAATAGGCATATAATCGTCAGGGTTAATATCAGCTGTCCAGGGGTTATTTTCACGGTCAGCACCGTACTTAGGGTTCATATAAGGAGCTTCCATATACAAGCCGTAAATATTAGGAGCACTTCCGCTGTCAACTGCATCTCTGATGGTTTTAGCCTGCTTTATAAGTCTCTCAGCGTTGTCAGCAAAATAGAGCGTAGGAAGAACAGTTGTTACACCGTTTTCAAGCACGTTTTTTGCAGCACTTGTGGGATCGTCATAAAACCAATGTATAGCATCAGAATGTGTGTGTATATCAATAAGACCGGGGCCTGTATAAAGTCCCTTTGCATCAATGATCTCTGCCGAACCAACGTCAACTTTCTTACCAAAATCAACTATCATTCCGTTGTCATCGATAAGAATCTTTCCGTCGAGTATCAAATGGTCGGGCATTACGATATTTGTATTTACAATTGCTTTCAAGAAAAATCACCTCTTTGAATTTAATTTAACTAAAAATTACTTGTTCCTTAGATTTATCAATTCGAGCAACGTGGTATTACCAAAAGCTCCAAGCCAGTCCTTCTTAAATCCTTCAATTGAGGTATCGGTAGTTGTATGAGCCAAAAGTCTATGCATAACAGAGCTACTAACTGTCGCACACTGAGCTCCCTCAATAGCAACGTCAAGAACTTCTCTGGCAGTCTTAAAGCTCGCCGCAAGGATCTTTGTGTTTGATTTAGAGACCTCAAATATTTTAGCAATATCCTTTACGCATCTTACACCGTCATCGCAAATATTTTCAAGACGACTGACGTAAGGAGCAACGTAAGTAGCACCTGCGTTTGAAGCAAGCATCGCCTGAGCACCGGTCAAGATAGCGGTAACAGTTACCTTATAGCCTTCAGAAGAAAGTGCCTTAGTTACCTTGAGACCAACGTCGCCAACAGGAACCTTAATAACCGTATTGTTACCGAGAAGGCTGACGAGAGCCTTTGCCTCAAGCATGATCCTGTCAAAATCTTCCTCAGTAACCTGAACGTGAAGCTCTTTATCTTTACCGATTATTTCCCTGATCTGCATAAGCAGAGCGATAACGTCACCGCCCTCAGCAGAAAGGATTGTAGGATTGGTTGTAACACCCTCAATAGGATAATAAGTATTAAAATACTTTATGTCCTCGAGATTTGCTGTATCAAGCAAAATTTTCATAAACAGTAATTCCCTTTTTATACTCGTTTACACCCCCGAGAAACCTCGAAGGTGTAAACTAAAATTCAAAAATCAATTATTTTCTTGCCTTAAGCTGAAGATCGTAGTGAACATCGTACTCCATCTCTTCAGGAAGGAACTTGTGCTTGGTATCAATAACCTCTCCGTTGTTCCACTTTCTGTCCTCAACATCATCAGTTGTACCCATAACTGTAACGTTAAGCTGTCTGCGACGTGCACGAACGTGGTCCCAGTCAATGAAGTAAATGTGAGCAAACTCACCACCGTCAAGAACACCGTCCTTGATGGTCATTGTTTCGCTTCTACCAAAGAAAACGGAGCGGAGATGTCCGTCTGTATTCATACTTGTATAGTCACCGGGCTCGCCTACATATCTACCAAACTTGGAGTGGATAGGGCCGGGGTGACGGTACTGGTGCTCCTCAGCAAAATCAGGGATGAGCTTTCTCATAATGTCGAGAAGGTCGTGCTGAAGGAACTCGAGATCGAAGCTGTCGATATCGTGTGAGCACTCCTGAACCATTACGGAGCAAGTTGTGTGGTGAGATGCGATACAAACGGTACCGTTCTTGATACCGGATGCCTTAACGATCTCAACTATTTCCTTAGATACATCGTGGAATGTGGGGATCCAACCTCTTGACTGAAGCTCCAATTCCTTCTGAAAAACCTTAAATTCCATTTTTCATTTCTCCTTATATGTAATATTTTTTAAAGATTACTTATTGTTAAGGCGTTTGCCAACTGCTCCGCCCGGATGGATAAGAGCAAAATCCATCTTTTGATAGCCCGTGTACTCAACGAGAGCCGTCTGGAGAGCATCAAAAATTGCACTTGTTACAGCAAAACTTGTTGTTCCCTGACAGTTATACTTGTCGCACTCCTTAGTTACTTTCATAGCAAGAACGATGTCTGCCTCAGTAGCAAGAGGAGATGCAAGGTTTTCGGTAACACCAATAATGGTAACTCCTTTTGTCTTGCACACGTCAATAATTGTCATAAGCTCGTCCGTCTTACCGCCTCTTGAAGCGAGAAGCATAACGTCGCCCTTCTTCATACAACCAAGACCACCGTGAACAGCCTCAGCAGGTGAAAGGAATCTTGCAGGACGCTCAACACAGCACATAAGGTGTGCGAAATGTCTGCACGCAATTCCGGAGTGACCGCAGCCAGCAGCAGCAATTCTTTCGGCCTTTGCGAGTGCCTCAACAGCCTTTTTCATCTCTTCTCTGTCAAGAACCTTAGCAGTCTCTGCAAGAGATTCAGCCTCGATGCGAAAAGCATCGAACGCCTGATTCAATGCGCTTTCCATCATAGTCCGTGTACCTCGTTCCAAGTCTTACGAAGTGTATAGAGCATTTCCTCAGCGGCATCCTCGGGTACGTTTGCCTTCATTACGCCACTTGTGCAACCTGTTGCCTGAGCACCTGCACGGATAACGTTTGCTACATCATCGGGGCCGGAAATACCTGCACCCTGAAGTACCATAATATCGGGGTTTATCTTCTTAACAGCCTCTATTGTGTCACGAACGTAACCCATATCACTTGCAACACCGGTTCCGATAAGCTCGGTAGGCTCAGCAACGATAAGGTTAGGAGCAAGAAGAGCGACCTGTCTTATTTCCTCAACGCTGTCAGCACATACGATAGTAGCGAGACCAACCTCGTCAGCACGTGCTATAGTAGCCTTGATCTCATCAAGAGTAAGCTTCTTTTCAGCGTGGTTGAGCATTACGCCAACAGCACCTGCTTCCTTGATGGATTCGGGAAGAACCGAACCAAGTCCTCTTCCGGGCACGAGTGCGTCCATATGCTGAGCATAAACGTGAATGTACTTTGTGTTTTCAGCGAGAAGTCTTATGTCAGCGTACTGAGGAGTGATGATAACGTCAAGGTCGTACTTGTGTGCTATCTGGTCAACTGCCTTAGCGAGTTTGAGCATTCTCTCGCCCCACATAAAGCACTTGGGGCCGATCTCAAAATAAGGGGCTCTGATCTTGTAATTCTTATACATCTTAATTACCTCTGCAATTACTTTTTAACGATGGCTCTATCAAAAATCGACAGAACTTTTCATTCTCTATAATGATACCATAAATTACCCTGCAAGTCAATAGAATTAAAGCATTTATTTACATTTTTGTTCACAATTTTTCCACTATTTTATTGTTTTTTTGGACAACAATTTATATTTGAGGTAATTTTTTAAAAAAATCTTGAAAAAGACAAATCTATATGTTATAATACTCTATGATTTGTTATATAAAAACTTTCAATGGAGGAAAATCAATGAAAATTCTTGTCATCAATGCAGGAAGCAGCTCTCTTAAGTATCAGTTGTTCGATATGGAGAGCAAGACCGTTCTTGCAAAAGGAATTTGTGAAAAGATAGGCCTTTCGGGCGTTATCACTCACAAGCGTCCCGGAAAGGACACCTATAAAGAGGACTATCCCATGCCCACTCACAACGAGGCAATAGCTCTCGTGCTCAAGCTTCTTACCGATCCTGAGCTCGGTGTTATTGAGAGTGTTGACGAGATTGCTGCTGTAGGACACAGATTTGTCCATGGCGGCAAGCTTTCGAAGTCTTGTATCCTTACAGACGAGGAGATCAAGTACATCGAGTCTATCGTTCCCCTCAATCCTCTTCACGGCCCCCCATCCCTCAAGGGTGTTGCAGGCTGTATGGCACTTATGCCCACCACACCTCAGGTCGGTGTATTTGACACTTCCTTCTTCTCGACTATCGAGGAAAAAGCATACGTTTATCCCCTTCCTTACGAGTGGTATGAGGAATACGGCATCCGTAAGTACGGCTTCCACGGGACCTCTCACCGTTACGTTTCCGCAGAGGCTGCTAAGTATCTCGGCCTTGACCTCAATAAGATAAAGATGATTTCCTGCCACCTCGGTTCAGGCTCATCCATCACCGCTATTGAGAACGGTAAGGCTGTTGACACTTCCTTTGGATTTACTCCTCAGGACGGCGTTCCTATGGGAACACGTTGCGGTTCTATCGACCCCTCTATCATTCCCTATATGATGGAAAAGACAGGTATGACTCCCGATGAGATGAATAACGTTCTTATCAAGAAGTCAGGTCTTATCGGTGTATCTGGGGTTTCGAGTGATGCCCGCGAGATTTGGGACGCCGCTGACAACGGAAACAAGCGTGCTAAGCTCGCTATGGATATTCTCATTCACGGTGCTAAGAAGATAGTTGGCTCGTACATTGCTGAAATGAACGGAGTTGACGTTATCGTATTCACAGCAGGTCTCGGCGAAAACGACAGACTTGTCCGCGAAGGCATCTGTGCTGATATGGAATACCTCGGAGTTAAGTTCGATAAGGAGCTCAATATGACAACACCTCGCGGTGAGAAGGTTGTACTCAGCACTCCTGACTCTAAGGTAAAGGTCGTTATGTTCCCCACTGACGAGGAATATATGATCGCTTCCGACACTTACGATCTCGTAAAGTAATTTAAACATAAAAATAGCTGCACTGTGTGCAGCTATTTTTTTATTCTATAAATTTCAAAATGTCGGCAACTTCAGGTGCAATATAAGTAGCTCCTGCCGCCTCAAGCTCAGCTCTGTTACCGTATCCGTAAAGCACACCTATAGAGTCAATGCCAAAATGTGCGGCACCGAGAACGTCATGCTCTCTGTCTCCAACCATTACGACCGAAGACAAATCGGTTATGCCACAGCTTTTAAGTGCGTGAGCAATAACGTCGGCCTTTTTCACTCTCGAGGAGTCCATAGTAGCTCCCGCCAAAAAATCAAAATACTTGTCAAGCTCAAAATGCTTTAGTATCTTTTCAGAGAATAGCTCGGGCTTAGAGGTCGCCACTATAAGTCTTTTCCCTCTTTTTTTAAGCTCCGAGAGCATTTCGGGCACACCCTCGTAAACCGAATTTTCAAACAAGCCTTTATCTGCAAAATACTCGCGGTAATACTTTACCGAAAGCTCGCCGTCTTCTCTCGAAAACCCGTAATATTTGCAAAACGAATCAACAAGTGGCGGGCCTATGAATTTATAAAGTTCTGAACGAACACCGACCTCTATCCCCCATTTTTTGAGAGCGTGAGCTACCGAATTTGTTATACCGATTGCAGGATCGGTAAGAGTTCCGTCAAGATCAAAGAATACCGTATTATACATTTTTCGCCTCGTATCTCTTATATTCGCTGCCGTCATCGAGTTTTCTGAACGAGAAGCATCTATCTTCATACAAAATGTAGCTTCTTGGAGAATTCTCCTTGGGAATAGACGTAGAGCCCGGGTTTATGTACACGTTTCCGTTTCCAAAAGGCTCGGTCACGGGAACGTGGGTATGTCCGTGTAAAAGTATAGTGTTTGGCGATAGATTTTTCACGGTATTCATATTGTAGTTATGACCGTGCGTTGCGAGTATCTCGAGTCCGTCAACAGCGATAAAAGAATAGTCGGCAAGAATTGGAAATTCAAGAACCATCTGGTCCACCTCGGTGTCGCAATTTCCTCTCACGCACAAAATTTTATCCTTGATACCGTTCAAAACAGATATTACGGCTTTTGGTGCATATCCCGAAGGAAGCTCGTTTCTTGGACCATGATACAAAACGTCACCGAGCAATAAAAGCTTATCCGCTCCCGTTCTATAAAATTCTTCAACGAGCTTTTTAGCACATTCTGCGTCTCCGTGAATATCGGATGCTATTAAAATTTTCATTTATATTCCCCCGGTTTATCGGATATTTCCGTTTCCTCTTATAATATACTTCTCTGTTGTAAGTGCGGGCAGTCCCATAGGACCTCTAACGTGCAACTTTTGCGTAGAAATTCCTATTTCTGCACCAAAGCCAAACTCACCGCCATCGGTAAATCTTGTTGATGCATTAACGTAAACCGCAGCAGAATTTACCTCACGCAAAAATCGCTCGGCATTCTCCTTGTTCTCGGTCACTATTGCCTCGCTGTGCCCCGTGCTGTATTTATTTATATGATTGATAGCATCAGTCAATCCGTCAACGACCTTTACAGCAAGAATATAATCATTGTACTCGGTCTTATAATCGTCCTCAGCAGCCGAGAGAGACTCGGGTACGAGAACGTTTGTCTTAGCACATCCCCTTATTTCAACGTTATTTTCCTTTGCTTTCTCTGCAAAGGGCGGGAGAAATTTTGCTGCAATTCCTGCATTCACAAGCAAGGTCTCAACCGCATTACACACTGAAGGACGTGAGCATTTAGCGTTCATAACTATCTTTATTGCCATATCTACGTCAGCCGAATCATCAACGTATATATGGCAGTTGCCCGCACCCGTTTCAATGACGGGAACGGTTGCGTTTTCAACAACACTCGATATAAGTCCCTTTCCGCCTCTCGGTATAAGAGCGTCGATATATCCACGCATAGTCATAAGAGCCTTTGCACTCTCCCTATCGGTTGATTCAATAAGCTCAACGCAGTGAGAATTGAAGCCGCAGGCATCAAGTGCATCCTTCATAACGGATACGAGTGCCTTATTTGTATTTATTGCTTCTTTACCGCCGCGAAGAACAACAGCATTTCCCGTTTTAAGACAAAGAACTGCCGAGTCAACCGTAACGTTAGGCCTTGCCTCATAGATGATAGCAACAACACCGAGGGGGACTCGAACTCGGCTTATATTTATACCCGAAGGACGCGACCAACTATCGCTTTTTCCAACAGGATCTTCAAGGGCAATAAGCTCGACAATAGAATTCTTAATATTCTCAATTCTCTTTTCATCTATCATAAGTCTGTCGAGCATAGTGGTAGGAACACCGTTTTCCTCGGCAGAAGCAAGGTCTTCTTTATTTGCCTCAATAATTTTTTCGGTATTTTCCAAAAGAAGCTCTGAAACCTTCAAAAGAACCTTGTTTTTTTCCTCGGTAGAGGCAAGTGCTATCGAAGCAGATGCTTCTTTTGCATTGGTACAGTGAAATTCAACTTCCTCTCTTATATTCATTTTTACAACCTTCTTCCTATGTTTTATTCCCTGATAAGTGCTCTTTCAATCTCACAAACGTAAAATCTGTGATAATCACCGTTTTTATAATTTGCAAGTAGCTCGGGAAGAATAAATTTTTCTTTTTTAATGTCATCAGCATAGAGCTTTCGACATTCGAGAATTATTTTTGCCTGCTCAATTATAGGAGTATCCTCATCAAACTCAAACGTAAGCCCTGTTTTATTGAATTTGTTGCAATCACGTCCGCTGTGTGCTCCGCAGAAACGCAAAGCATCTCTGTATTGCTCATCAAAAAACGAAAAAGACAATGTCTCCGACTTTTCAACAAACTCATAAGTATATCTCTGCGGTCTTATAAAAGCAACGCATACGTTTTTGTTCCAAAGCACACCGAGGCATCCCCAGCTTGCCGTCATAGTATTAACCTTTTCACCGTCAGCGGCTGTTATTAACATCCAATCAGTGCCGATAAGCTTTATAGCATTTTCAAGCTCACTCGGCGAAATCTCACGAAAACCTTTCATATGAAAACCACCTTAAAATTTTTACACCTATATAATATCAAAAAAATACAGTTTCGTCAACAAAAATCAGTCAAACGTTATTTTTTTATTTAATTTATTTGGCGTTTGTTATTATTTATATTTCCTAACTATAAAAAAATGTCTTCGATCTATAAAAAAGGACTTGTGTTCGAAAAAGCCAAACACAAGTCTTATTTTATGAAAGGACTCCGTCAAGAGTTTCGAGTATTTTAAAACGCACGTTATACTTAACGTTTTCGCTTTCGGTTATTATTTTATACTGCTCTCCTGAAAGACCTATATCAATAAGTGCCGCCTCACTGCAGGCAACAGAATCACTTGCTGCAGAAAGACAGAGTGGCGGAAACAAAACGCACCACCAATTCTTTCCCTCAGCTTCCCCTATCTTAACCTGTAACGACAAATATTCCCCCGAAGGAAAAGCAAGATTTTCATAGTTTTTCGTTGGATAGTCCTCTTTTTCAAGAACTACCGCAACGTCATAACAGTAACCCTCGTCAAGTATACACTTTTCTGCCGCAGCTTCTATCTCACAAAGCTTTGATTTAAGAAGATTCCTCGCTTCAAAAATATCCTCGGTATTATTTTCCCCAAAAATAATTTTTGTCTTTTCCAAGACTGCATCACGCACCTTCAACTTCAAATTTTGGTCTTCAACGCTATCTGAATTTGCAATCACATGCAATCGGATAACATTATCATACACATCAGCCTCGCCGTGTATAGGTAAGAGTCCCAAAAATATCACAGTTACAAGAACCGACACACAAACACTTAAAATTTTTTTCATTAAAAAGCTCTCCTTAGCATAAACGTTGATGTATAATCATCATTTACACATAAGAAGAGCTTTATTCACTCAATTTATGAAAATTCTTCCAGTATTTCCCTGTAGCTCATTGAAGAATTAAGCTTTAGCTCACCGCTAAACTGCTCGACCAAAGCTTCTTTGTCCTTGAGCTTAACGTAAAGCTTAAAGACGTCGGGGTTCTCGACTACTCCCTTGTCGGCAAGTGATTTTGAAATATCATCGAGAGAGGCGTACGAATCAAGCATTAAAGATATTTCCCTATCCTTTTTGACAAATGCATACATATCGTTAGCTACCGAACATATAAGTCCCGCAAGCAAAAGAGATAAAAAACAAAGAGGCAAGATTTTTGACAGTGTTCTTTTTACGCAATGCCAAGTGATTTGCTTTTCAAAAAAGCTTGATTTTTTCAAAAAAATATAAAACACGTCCTTTCCGCTTTAGAAGAATGATATTATAAGAGCTAATATGTAAACCCCAAAAGCGGCAAGTGTAAAAGGATCTCTCAAAACGTCAAGAAAAGACTCTGTGAAATAAGCATTACCCGAAGGTATCTCCGTCCTGTAACTTGCTTTTAAGCCGTGTCTTAGATATTTCTTGTAAAGACGCGATGCCTCGGAGCAAAACAGTGCGGCCGACAAAAAGAATACTATACCAACAACCATAAGGAGAAGTCTCGAATCCTTTGTAAGTCTGTAAAGTGTCGCTATATATGGCTGACCGAATACACCAAATAAATTGTAGAGAAAATGTGCAACAACAGCTCCCCACAAAGACCTTGTGGCATATAGGACGAGTGCAAGTATAACTCCACAGAACAAATAGACAAGAAGGTTTTGAACGTTGAAATGAAGCAACGCAAAAAACAGCGAGCTAAGAGCTATTGCCCTGAAAACGCCCTTGCTTTCATACTCGTGGCACAAAATACCACGGAACAAAAACTCCTCGCAAACGGCAGGTAAAGCGGCATATGCTAAAATGAGATATAATGTATTTCCAACCGAACCGTCTTGCTTTGAAATAAACGTTCCGTAAAGCGAAAAATTGTTTGAAAGTCCGTCAAGACCTTGAAAAACTATCGCGATAAGGATACCGCCCGTCATCATAACGAACGCAGCACAAACGATAAGGAAAAGCGTATCGGCTTTAGGCAAGGACAGACGAAGGTTTTTCATATATTTTTCCCCCTTCATCATACACCAAAGAGCTGCGGGTAGTAAAAAAATCATCATCTGTAAAATTATGACGCTCATATACTCGTTATCTCTATTAAGAAGAGTAACGTCAATAAATTTTGATACCAACAGCAAAATATAGCTTGCAAGGACAAGCAGCGAGGGGGTAAGTGTAATTACTATTTCCCTCTCCTTTTTGTCTGTATTTCCATTTATATTGTGCCCTATTTTTCCGTCTTTCTTTCGAGATGCAAGGGGATTTTTTCTAACCCTTTGAGTATTTTTATTCTTCTTACTCTGCATTTATAGTTATTTCCCCCTTCTCAGTAATTATAATATCAACGGATTTGTCGAAAGACTCATACGGAAGCTCTTGAGTTAAGAGCTTTGAATAGCAGACTCCCATCGCAATACCTTGAAAGTCCGACAAAAATCTGTCGTAGAAGCCCTTACCGTATCCCATTCTTCTGCCACGCAAATCAAAAGAAAGTGCGGGGACAATACAAAGTGCATCTCCCTCTCCTTTATATACGGGGCTGGTGAGCGGCGGCTCGGGAATAGAATATGCTCCCTCTTGAAGCTCAGAAATACCATTTATATATCTAAAAGTCAAATTGAAATCATTTGTGTTGCTGACAGGAAACGCCACTTTTTTTCCGTCCTCGAACGCACGGCAGACTATCGGTAGAATTTGCGGCTCGCTTTTAACCGGATAATAGGCTAAAACAACGTTTGATTTTAAATAAGCCTCACTATTGACTACTCTATCGAAAAGCAAATTATCGGCGGTCTCTCTATATTCTAATGATAGTCCGTTCCTCAAATCAGAAAGCTTCTTTCGTAGCTTCTTTTTAATTTCAGAAATATCACTCATAAATCAGTCGGCAATAACACCTTTACGAAGTGCATCAGCTTTATCCTTTCCGCAAAGAAGCGAAACAAGAGCAAGTCCAAACTCAAGTGCGACACCCATTCCGGCAGCTGTAATTGTCTTGCCGTCAACTACTACTCTGTTTTTAGATATAACTGCACCCGTGAGTTTGTCCTCGAATCCGGGATAGCAAATCGCTTCCTTTCCGTTAAGAAGGCCTCGACCGCCGAGGATTGAAGGAGCGGCACAAATAGCGGCAACATACGCGTTATCGCGTGTTACACTATCAATAGCACAGTGTACTGTCTCACTCTTATCAAGATTGAGAGTACCGGGCATTCCACCCGGAAGTATTACCATTTCGGGATGCTCATCCGAATACTCGCTTTCAAGTATATCGGCAATTACAGGAATGTTGTGAGCACCTATCACAGTTTTACTGTTCCCAACGGCTACAGTTTTCACATCAACACCTGCACGCCTTAAAAGGTCAAGAGGACAAAGTGCCTCAATTTCCTCAAACCCTTCAGCTAAAAACATATATACCATAATAATCCCCCGTTATACGTCACCCATATCGTCAAGAAAGCAAAGCTTTTCATTGCACGGGTTAAACTCATTTTCATTTAAAACTTTAAGAAGCCCCTTTTGTTGAGGCATTTCTATTGAAGCACTCTTAGCAAACTCACGAAATTCATTTGAAATCAAGGTGATACCCTTTGCTCCAATTCTTTCATTTTTTTGAGACACGGGAATAGTATATCCCATTTTTTTATAGGTCTCAGCAAGAGATGCGTCAGCCGGTATAAGGCAAACAAAGCTTGCCCCCTTACTTTTTGCCTCGTACTCCGATAATTGCATAATCTCTCTAAAAAGCCCCTTCCCTCGCATATCGGGTGCAACGCAAACTCCGTAAATATAATACCCCAAAATATTATTTTCAGGGGCTAAAATCGGGACAAGGCTTGCCATTGAGACAAGCCTATCCTCTTTACATATTGATACGTTTATAATATCCGAACACGAGAAAAATTTAAGTACCTCTTCCCTTGTGTCTCCAAAGCACTCGCAAAAAAGCGAAATTCTATCATCTATTGAAATACTCAACTATATCTCCAAGCTTAACCGTAGTTTCCTCGTGAGCATCAAGATCCTTTATTTTGACCTCACCGTTTTCGAGCTCAGTTCCACCCATTATTACAACGTGACTGAAGTGCTCCTTAGATGCATAATCTATCTGCTTACCAAACTTTTTCGTGCCAATATACGTAGTACACATAATTCCGTTTGCACGAAGCTCGTTTGCTATCTTTGAATAGTTCACAAAAGGAACGTCATCAAATCGGGTTATAAGAACCTTGATCTTCTTTGAATATTCCTCGGGAATTAGTCCGTGACACTCAAGGAAATTTTGAAGAGTAACGTCACCACAACCGAATCCAACTCCGGGAAGCTGAGCATTTTTAGCAAAAAGACCAACAAGGTTATCGTATCTTCCACCGCCAAACATTGCTCTTGTATTCTCGGGATGCTTGTCAAACACCTCAAAAACAGTTCCTGTATAATAGTCAAGTCCTCTTATAATTCCGAAATCAAAAATACAGTATTTCTCAAGATCAAGCGCACGAAGGTCCTCGAAAAGTCTCTGCAGCTCCTGTGCACCTTCCGACTCGGGACAAATAGCAGTCGCCTCGTCAACCGACATAGTATAGAGTGCGTCAAGCTTTGCTATCTTTTCATCGGTAAGACCAAGTTCAACGAGAGATGCAACGTATGCCTCTCGTGTAACCTTTTCTCTACGGTCTATAACCTTAGACACAAGGCGAGCATCTTCACCCGACATATCACATATTTTAGCAATAACGTCATTAAAGAAACGGCGGTTGTTGATTCTAACCACAAACATACTCTCATCAGCACCAAAGCAAAGAAGCATATCGATAGCAACACGTATGATTTCAAGGTCCGCCTCATAGCTATTACAACCGAAAATATCAGCATTTATCTGCCAAAACTCACGGAGTCTTCCACGCTGGGGCTGCTCGTTTCTGTAAAGATTAGGGATAGAATACCAACGAAGCGGCATATTAAGCTGCTGAAGACGTGCTGCAACAAGTCTTGCCACACTTGGTGTCATTTCAGGTCTTATTGCAACCTTTCTTCCGCCTCTGTCCTCAAAATTGTACGTCTGCTTTTTTGCAAGCTCCTCACCGCTCTTGGCTACGTATATATCAAGGGACTCAAGCATAGGAGCATTATACTCGTCATAAGCGGAAAGCGTAAGCACGTCACGCACCTTGCCTAAAAACCAGTTTCTAAGCTCCATATCCTCAGGATAAAAGTCTCTCGCCCCCTTATAAGGCTGTGTTGAAAGTAATTCTGCACTCATTTATAATCCTCCATACCGCAAAAGGTAAATAATTTCTCATACTTTGTTATTATAACATACACGCCATTCTTTGTCAATTATTGTATAATAATTGTTAACATTATCTTTCGTCAATTGACTTTTATTTTGAATATGTTATAATATTCATATAAAACCTATAAGGCGGTATTTATGAAAAAGAAAAATATTATACTTATAGCTGCGATAGCTTTATGTCTCGCCGCTTGTATTCTTTTGCTCCTCGTCAACGTTTTTAAGCTTAATATAATCAAACACGGGGATATACAGCTTCTCAACATTTCTGTAAAGTATTACGGCAATTTTAATTCCGTTAAAGCAGTAAAGATATACGACGTCTCAATTCGCAGAGGAACGTTCGAGCTTACGGTTGACAAAAGTATTCTCGATAATTCAAAAGAATATGCTCCTTATCTTGACGACCTGAACGGTGACGGACACAATGATATTCTTATTCCACACTCGCTTGATGCTAACAATTCTATCCGTTATGCCCTTTACATTTGGAATAATGAAAATAAAATGTTTGAGGGATATAATGATCTCGCGGACCTTGCAAACATCTCTTTTAATGAGGAAGGCAATCTCACTTCGTTTTCAAATCTACACAATGTAATTTTCGAGGCACAAGCAAACGTTCCAAAGGTTTATGAAAATCACCGCATAATCACTGAATTTAAGCTTGTTGACGGAATTTTTCGCATGGTTTCAAAAAACGAACTTATATATTATTCAGATACCGATATTTATTGCTTAGTTACAACTGAATTTGATGATAAAACAGGCGAGGTCGTTTCTTTCATCGAAGATTGGCTAAACGAGAAAGAAGCTTCTGAAATTAAGTTTTATAAGTAATTTTAAACAATGCTAAATTTTAAGCTTTTTAAGATATATTTCTATAAAATTTTTTAAAAATCGTATTGACAATTGTTTTTTTGTATGGTATACTTTATTTGTACTAAATCTTAATAAGGATTGATTATGAGCAACAAAAGAAATACTATTCAAAAACAAATTGTTTTTGAAATCTTCTCAAAAATGAATAATCACCCTTCGGCAGGTATGGTTTTCGAGGCAGTAAACGAAAAATATCCCAACATTAGCCGTGCAACCGTTTTCAGACTTTTGGCTGAAGCTGCTGACGAAGGAAAAATTCTGCGTCTTAAGCTAAACAACTCTAATGACAGATATGACGTAACTACCTGTCATCATCATCACGTTGTTTGCCGCGAGTGCGGTGCTGTGGCTGACGTTGATATTATAATCGACGATTCTGCCCTTCTCGAAGGTGCCGCTCCGCATGAAGGATTCACACTTGAGAAAAGTCACGTTGAGTTTGTCGGCGTTTGCGATAAATGCCGAAATTAAATAAAAATTATAAAATTATTTTTAAAAGGAGATTTTGTTATGAAAAAATGGAGATGTAAGGTTTGCGGAGAAATCGTTGAGGGAGAGCACGCACCCGAAAGGTGCCCCCTTTGTAAAGCACCTGCAGAAAAGTTTGAAGAGGTTGTTGAGGCAGAGATGTCTTGGGCAGCTGAACATATCGTTGGCGTAGGCAAGGACGCTCCCGAGGAGATCATCGAGGGACTTCGTGCTAACTTCAACGGTGAGTGCATGGAAGTTGGTATGTATCTCGCTATGGCAAGAGTTGCTCATAGAGAGGGCTACCCTGAGATCGGTCTTTACTGGGAAAAGGCAGCATACGAGGAAGCTGAGCACGCAGCTAAGTTTGCAGAGCTTCTCGGTGAGTGCGTATCCACCTCTACAAAGGAAAACCTTACTGTAAGAGTAGCAGCTGAGAACGGTGCTACCGCAGGTAAGTTTGAGCTTGCAAAGATGGCAAAGCAGCTCGGTCTTGACGCTATCCACGATACAGTTCATGAGATGGCTCGCGACGAAGCTCGACACGGAAAAGCATTCGAAGGTCTCCTTAAGAGATATTTCGGCTAATCTAAAAAAAGGGGGAACAGCAGATGCTGTTCCCTTTTCATTTTAGTCAAACTGCTTTCCGCAAAGATACTGCGGATTCATAAACGCACCGTCAATGGTAACGTATATCATTACGTTTTCAGTCGATGAAAGACCTGTCAAGCCTGTCTTTCCAATCATTTCGCCCTTGACTACGTATTCACCGACAGCCACGTCGACCGTGCTCAAATGCGTGTACCACGTTGCAAGCCCGCAACCGTGAGAAATAATGACGTAATTGCCGAGACTGTCGTTATAACCCTTGTGAATAACAAGACCACTGTTTAAGGCAGGAATACTGACTCCGCCGACAGTATCAAATCTATATTCGTGCCCCTCAGAGAAATAAACCTTGTCCTGAGGATAATTTACGTAAGCATCGCCAAAATGCGAATACTGTGTCGCACCGATATCCTCTGCTTTATAATCGAGAAAAGCTCCGTAAAACAGCTTTTCACCCTTTGACTTTTCCGCAACCGACGTTTTTAGAGTTAATATCTCTTTTTGAGTGGACTCAAGAAAAGCATTTTTTATAGTTTGCTCATCAGCGGCACATTCAAGCATCTCGCTGCCAACTCTCATTTTAATATCAATAGTGAACGTCTGCGTTGTCGCACCGTATTTCAAAATGACCTTATGCTTACCCGTATCAGTTTCCGGAGTAATTGGTAATAGTGCCACCGCATTCTCGCGTGAAAGCTCAAACTTGGGCTGGTTCGGAAAAGGAGGCTCACTTATAAACTCTATCTTTGACGGATCTTTTACGTTGGTACAGAAAATACCGCAAAAAGAATCGACCGCAAATGTATCACCCGTCAAATGAAATTCAGCACGCTCGCTGACAGTAGCATTAAAGACGTAGGTAACAGTTCCGTAATATTTAATACCCTCAGAATAGTCCCAATCCGCCTTGACCTCAAGGCGAAGTGCCTCGTCCTTGTCAAATGAAAGGTTCTGAATACCGCTGCTGTCACCCGCAAACACCAAATCGTTGTTTTTGAACACCTTGACGATACACTTGCTCGGTTTCTTATCAAAGGAAATTCCGAGTGCACCCGACATATCGTACGTATTTACGTTATCTGTCGAGGTATAGTTCTCTGTCAGATTATAAAAACCGTCTACAGTCCTATAGTTCCAGCTCACCGTCTCGGGGGTTATAACGTTACCCGAAATACTATACATAACAGGCGGCGTTGAAGATGAATAAAGTCCCTCGGCAAAGCTTGACGACAAAAATTTTTCGGTATCACTTCCGCTAAGCTTATAGCTGTTTATACCGAGGGTGCAGTACCCTACCATATTGTCAAGCGAAAAGTAAAAATCATATTCATTCTTCGTGTTCATATACTGAACAACGGCTCTGAAATGATTAGTCCTGTCAAAATCCTCGGGAATTCTTACAGTATCCTTAAAATTCTCGGTTATAGGTGAAAACAACGAAACAAGACCGTCCTTCTCGGCATTTCGTAAATAATTCCGTTCCGAATCAATAAGTTCTCCGTGAGGACCGTAAAGTGTTATATCATAAATATTTGAGGAAGAAAAATACAGATTGTTATAAATCATATAAAAGCTGATAATTGCTAAAAGCGTAGGCAATATAAGAAGCAATACAGATATTATACGCTTAACGTTTATCTTGCTGCTTTTTTCTTTTTTTGTTTCAATATTACTCTGCTCGTTCACTCTTTCACCTCCTCAAAAATAAAATTACAGTTATATTATAACATTATTTTTTGATAAGGTCAAGAGAAAGAATTTTTATGCCGCTATGTGAGATATTCCGTAGCTTTTTGCAAAGGAGTGAGCATATGTGCCCGAATAACAGTAAACCGTGAACTTTGACGATACTCCGTCAAATGCTCCGTAGCCAATGCTCGAAATACTTTTAGGAAGCGTAATGCTTGTAAGCGAAGGACAGGCATAGAATGCAAACCAATCTAACTCTTTTATTCCTTCACTTATAATTACGGTCGTCACTTTTGAATTTGCAAAAGCACTTTCGCCTATTTTTACCACCTCATATCCGTCAATATGCGAGGGTATAACTATGTACGTATCCTTTCCACTAAAACCTGTAATGACAGCACCGTCGTCAACTATTTCGTATAAAAATCCTTCGTCATTTACTTCTCCTTTAGTTTCTTCGGACTTTTGGCTCTCTTTTTCTTCTTTTAACGCGTTAATTTCAAGCTTAAGCTTTTCTATCTCCGCTTTGTATTCAGCGTTATTTTCATTTTGCTTTGATGCGACAATGCCGATCTTATCCTCCAGTGCATCAATACTTGCTTTGACACTTGTGCCAAGACCTAACTCATCACTTATTTTAATCCAGGCTGACGCCAAAAGAACCGTTACAAATGCTAAAATCAAAAATACTCTTGCTTTCATAAAAAGACTCCTTTTTTTATTTTAGAATAGCATTTATAAACGTCACAATCAAGAAAACCGTGTCGATAAAATAATTTTTAAAAAAGTTTCAAAAAGATATTGACAAATAAAATCTTTCGTGCTATAATCTATAACGTTCCGCCGGAAAAACGGCGAACAAGCTTAGATGCTGGTGTGGCTCAATGGCAGAGCAGCTGATTTGTAATCAGCAGGTTGTTGGTTCGACTCCGATCACCAGCTCCAATGGGGGATTTCCCGAGCGGCCAAAGGGGGCAGACTGTAAATCTGTTGTCACTGACTTCGGTGGTCCGAATCCACCATCCCCCACCATAAAGAAACCATAATATTGATACGAAAAATATCGGTATTATGGCTTTTTTATTGCTAAAATATGGGTATTTTGCCCTTTTTTATAGATTTTTTAGCAAAAATGTAGTCTTGTAGGGGTAATTTTCGTCCTTGCAAGCTTTTTTATTTTTAGCCGTAAAATACAAATCGTTCACTTTATACCCCTTTCGTTCAATTTATGGGGTATCGTTTAATTTTTGTCAAAAAAATCTTTTAAAATATAATACATTTACGATATTTCCATGCTTTTCTTCGATATATCAAAAAAAAATTCGAGATATCGCAAAAAACTTATTGATTATTGGGGCATCTTATGCTATAATGCAATCACTTGTAACAATGGAGGCTTTTATGGCACTGTCTTATAATAAGTTGTGGAAGTTATTGATTGATAAGAATTTAAGAAAAAGTGATTTACACTTATTGACGGGGATAAGTCAATCAACTATTGCAAAGTTGAGCAAAGGCGAAAATGTCAATACAGATATTTTAGAAAAAATATGTAGAGTGCTAAATTGTGAAATCGGTGATATTGTAGAAATTCAAGAGGAACTAAAATGATTAGTGGATTAAATGTAATTTACAATGAGGATTGTATTGAGGGATTGAAAAAACTTCCCGACGAGTCTGTAGATTTAATAATTGCAGACCCCCCTTATTTCAAAGTTATAGGTGAGAGTTGGGATTATAAGCATTCAACCTTTCAAGATTATCAGGATTGGACTAAAAAATATCTAAAAGAACTTTATCGAGTTTTAAGAAAAGGGGGAACCTTTTATCTTTTTGGGTATTTTAGAATTTTAAGCAAACTCGTTGATGTAATTGAAGAATTTGGGTTTGAATTACGACAACAAATAATTGTTGATAAAGGCATTAAGGCTATTGCAGGTAGAGCTACAAAAGGTTATAAAATATTTCCTAATACAACCGAAAGTATATTGTTCTTTATAAAAGACAATAAGCCTTTTGTGAAGCAATTACTCAAAAGTCGTCAAATAGAATTAGGGTTAAAATCAAAGGATATAAATGAACGATTGGGTGTTAAATCCAATGGTGGCGGTATGTGGAGTATTTATACTGGAGATAATATGTGTAAGCAACTCCCCACTAAAGAGCTTTGGTTAAAACTTTGTGATATATTGGATATTCACGATGTAGAATATGACAGCTTTGCTCAAACGTGGAACCCTATAATGGGATATCACGATGTATGGACTGATATTGATTTTTATGCGGAAAAAAGGTATCACCCTACACAAAAGCCTATAAAACTAATAGAAAGATTGGTTTTAGCGAGCTCTAATGAGGGTGATATTGTATTGGATCCTTTTATGGGTGCAGGTAGCACCGCAATAGCGTGTATGCAAAATAATCGCAATTATATAGGCTATGAATTAGATGCCAATTATTATGATATTTGCTTACAACGCCTGAATGTAAGAGTCAAAGACTGATGGAATAGTTCTTCCTATCGCATTTAAATTTTCGATAGCTTTTGTTAAAGCCTCGCGGTAAAAGGCATTAGCAAATTTATGTATAAGCAAATCATTACTAATATCAGGTGCGGAGGAAAAACTTTCAATCCGAGTCAAAACATCTTTCGCATCATACGAAATTGGTAGATTGAATTCTTCGCATAAGTTTGCAAGTGTTTTTGCTGTGAGGTTTTTACTTTTTGAATACTGCAAAAGATTATTAAAGGGCTCAATTAAAGGATTTTCATTGTCAAAATGAATGGTACTTATAGTGCCTTCAATGGAAATCTTTGACCTATAAATTATTTTGGGATTGCATAAATTGAATTTCAACATATGAGGCCACATATTAAATGGAGCATTCTTTTTAATGTTATAAAAATAGTCTAGCATACATAATGTAAATCCATTTTCCTTAGGGTCTACTCTATATATGGTTACTACAATTGGGCTGGTAGGTATTTTAATGTCTTCAAATTCAAACAGTACAAAATAAAAATATTTGGGTTTGTTTATATTAACAAGTATATCTTCAGAATCAATTAAAGAACTTGAGCTTGGGTATTCTTCGGTTATTGATATTAACCATTTAGAATCATCTTTTCTTTCGATGGCATTAGAAGAACAAAAAGAACACTTCGTTTCTGTCGGTGAGACCGGTGAGTGACAACTTCTACAAAAACCTAATTGGTCAACTCTTGAACATGTTTTAATTTCTGCGTATTCTGAAGCTGAAATAACTAAATCTTTGCCCCTTGCTCCTGATTTCCCGCCTTTAAAACCTGTTACCGTAGAAACCAAATGTTGTCCTATATATCCCATTCTTGCTTGTGCTGTTTGGTCTGTTAAAGCAGACCAATAATTAACTTTTCTTCGTAACTCGATATATAAATCATTAAGTAAAGCGTTAACGCATTCAATAGTTTTAAGTTTCATATTAACCTCTCCTATTTTTCATTAGCAATCTTAAGACATATTTAGTCTAATAAAACATTTTCGAACTCGAACATTGGGTCATCAAAAAATTCTTTAGCTGAAATATTAAGTGCGTTTATTATTTTCATAAGAGTTTTTAGGTTGCAACTTTGATAGCGGGCATTCATAATACAAAGCATCGTGTTATGTGTTAGTCCTGATAGTTGTTCTAGTTTATATTGCGTCATTTTTCTTTCTGCCAGTAGTTGCCTAATGCGTATTGATATAATTTCGTTTAGTTTCATAATAAGCCTCATAATTGTTTTTATTAAGTATATTTTAACACATGTAATTGCTAAAAATAAGCCAATAATTACAATCAAAATATATTTTTATAATAATTGCACCTATTTTTTGAAAATGCACCCATAATTCCAAAATTTGCACCCATTGTAAAATGGTATCAAAATTTTAGATTACTCACAACATAACGTAGGCAAACGCCTACGTTATTTTTTATTTTAAACAATTGTCCTAAACTCGAAAACATCATACGCACTCATAAACTCATTGACATTTTTCACTTTTTCATTTATAATTTTATTAGTTCGTCTAAAGGAGAGCTAAAAATGTGCAACCGTTGCAAATGGGTAAATCCAAGCAATCCAAAATATATCAAGTACCACGACAGCGAATGGGGCGTTCCCCTTCACTCTGAGTGCGAGCTTTTTGAGTTACTTATTCTTGAGGGATTTCAAGCGGGGCTTTCTTGGGAATGTGTGCTAAACAAGAGAGAGGATTTTAGAGCCGCCTTCGATAATTTCGATGTAAACAAGGTGGCATCGTACGACGATAAAAAGCTTGTTTCCCTTCTTGATGATTCACGTATCATTAGAAATAAGAGAAAAATCTTTGCAAGCGTCAAAAATGCAATTGTATTCAAGGAAATACAAATTGAATTCGGGACATTTGACAAATATATTTGGTCTTTTACCGACTATAAAACAGTTTTTGAGGATTACTCAACACGCACAACCTCTCCCCTTTCGGACACTATTTCAAAGGATTTAAAAAAGCGAGGTATGAGCTTTGTTGGCTCAACTATTATTTACTCTTATCTGCAAGCAATTGGAATTATTTACGCACACGGAAAAGAGTGCGACTTATATAAAGGAAATTAGAATATGAAGATTACCGTTCTTGATGCAAATACACTTGGAAAAGACCTCGACCTTTCAAGGCTTTCCTCGGTTGGAGACGTTACTGTATACGATATTACCGAGCCTTGCAATGTTGAAGAAAGAATTAAAGATACCGACGTCGTAGTACTAAACAAAATCAAACTTAACGAAACAAACCTTGCGGGAGCAAAAAACTTGAAGCTTATCTGCGTAACTGCTACAGGATACGATAACATAGACGTTGCGTACTGCAATACACGCAACATTCAAGTCAGCAATATCGTTGGATATTCAACAAATTCGGTAGCACAGGTAACGGTTGCGACAGTACTCGAGCTTGCCACCCACATAAGAGAATATAATCGCTACGTGACATCGGGCAACTACACAAACAACGGAGTGGCTAACCGAGTCTCTCCCGTTTTTCACGAGCTTTCAGGAAAAACCTGGGGAATTATCGGTCTTGGCAATATTGGAAAAAAGGTTGCAAATATTGCAAAAGCATTCGGTTGCCGTGTCATAGCTTTCAAACGCACGCCCGACACCGAATACGAGTGCTGTGATCTTGAAACACTTTGCAAAAATTCCGACATAATCTCAATTCATACTCCGCTTAACGAAAGTACACGGAATATGATTAGCAAAAAAGAGCTTGATATGATGAAGCCGAGTGTTATTATTTATAACGCGGCACGCGGAGCTGTCACCGACGAAAACGCCGTTGCCGATGCAATTCTCGCGGGCAAAGTAGGAGCGTTCGGTTGTGACGTTTACTCTATTGAACCATTCCCTTCCTCGCACCCCATGCAAAAAATAGCAAAACTTGACAACGTATGCCTCACACCGCATATGGCGTGGGCAAGCTTTGAGGCAAGAAATCTTTGCATTGACGAGGTAATACTCAATATCGAAAGCTTTAAAAATGGAATTAAGAGAAATTCTGTAAACTGATGACACACAAAAGAGGGGCTCCCACTCTTTTTGTTTTTAATATATTTCAAATATTATCTTTGAATATTGTTGACTTTTGTGGAGTTTTGTGGTACAATTACGCAGGCTAATACTTAAAAGGAGGGCTACTTATGTTATCCGAACAAAGACAGTTTGAAATTACTGAAATGATTTGCCGTGAAGGTAAAGCAAGTATTTCTGAACTTGCAGAATATTTTGATGTATCCTGTGAAACGATAAGACGTGACCTTATAACGATTAGCAAGGGGAACCGAGTTAGAAAAGTTCACGGTGGAGCAGTTGCAATTCGTCCTCATATTCAGGATGATGAGTACGCAGTACGTCAGGTTCAAAACGCATATAACAAACAAAAAATTGGCGAAAGAGCAGCTCTTTTGGTAAAGGACAACGACGTTATTGGCGTTGATTCGGGAACTTGTGCCGAAGCATTTGCACGATCAATATTTAACGTTAAAAACGTAACGTTTATCGTTCATTCCCTTCCCGTTGCGGCAATCCTTGCACAAAAGATCAGTGCAGGAGATTTCTCGGGCAAGGTGATAATAATTAGCGGCACTGTTGTTCCTGAAAACGGTTCAATTATAGGAATGAAAACCATTTTGCAGCTTGGAGAGTACCATATAACAAAATCTTTTGTAGGTGCTACTGCAATAGCGGATTCGGGAATTATGGCAGGAGACGAGGAAACTGCACTTTTAAGTGAAATGCTTGTCAGACAAAGCAGAGCTTCGTACATAATTGCGGAAAGTGCGAAAATGTATCAGCAAAGCTTTTACAACGTATGTGACTTTGATGAAATAACTGCCATCATAACTGATGACGAACACCCTATCAATTTCAGCCTAAAAAGAAAAATTACCGAGAGTGGTGCGGAGATAATAACCGTCCCCCTTCGATAAATAAACGCAACTGATATGTCGAATATTAAAAAATTTATTGTAGGAAAACCTCTCGCTTGGTTGACAACCTTAATATATTTTACGAGCTATATGACTCGCAAAAACTTTGCGACTGTCCTTCAGCAGGTTATTTTTGAAACGGGAAAATCAAAAGACGCACTGTCCGTTATACTCGTTTCTATGACAATTACATACGGTGTCGGTCAGATAATAAGCGGCCGACTTGGAGACAAAATAAAACCAACTAATCTGATCTTCTGCGGTCTTATTATGGCGACGTCTATAAATATTGTCTTCCCATTTGTATCAAACTCCATTATAGTTATGGCAATTCTTTGGGGGCTTAACGGCTTTGCACACTCAATGATGTGGCCGCCCATAGTAAAAATTCTCGTTACTAATTGCGATGACGATATGTATAGCTACTCGGTCGTTCGAATCTCTTGGGGTTCCTCGTTTGCGACTATTGCACTCTATGTAATAGCCCCCGTAACAATTGCTATTTCGGGAACTTGGAAAGCTCTTTTCTTTGTTTCGGCGGCTATCGGTCTTTATATGTGTGTAACTTGGTTTTTCCTTAAAAAACGTATAAATACCGCTTCTCCTAATGAAACGACTACAAACAACAGTGACTGCGGATTCCGTATTCCAAAAAAAACTGTCTTTCCTATAATATTTATCATTTTCGGTATAATTTTTCAAGGAATGCTCCGTGACGGAATAGCAACGTGGATGCCTACTTATCTTGTTGAAATTCATAATATGAGTAACGAGGAATCTATTTTCTCCGCTGTTTTTCCCGCTATATTCAGTATATTGACATTTTCACTTTCAAATTGGCTTTATAAAAAATTCTTTACGAACGAGGTCGTTTGCGGTGCAGTAATATTTGGTGTAGCTACACTTTCCTCTGCTGTCATTTTCCTATTTCACGGAATGAGCTACGTAGTAGCTATAGTCTGCTTTACACTTATTACGGGATGTATGCACGGCATAAATCTTATGCTTATCACACACGTTCCAAAGCGATTTAAGAAATACGGAAATATATCCACCTTTGCTGGCATTGTAAACGCCTGCACCTACGTGGGTGAGGCAATTTTCCTTTACGGAATAGCGGCAATTGCTAATGCTTTCGATTGGAAAACAAGCATCGGCGTATGCGTGGTGATCGCTGCTCTCGGTACGGTTTCCTGTATTATAGCAGCAAGACCGTGGCAAAAGTTCAGTGAACAGTAACAAAAGCAGGACGGATTTTATCCGTCCTGTTTTTATCTTTTGTTTTCTTTTATCATTTCACGAAGAGCATAAATTGCATCAGAAAGACCGCCAACTGAATCAATTATGCCGCACCTTACCGCCTCGTCACCGTCAATTATAGAGCCCACGTCGGTTGCCATTTCATCGGGACGCATCATAAGCTCGTTTATTTTTTCAGGCTTTGCCTTTGAATGATCGCAAATGAACTTGACGATTCTCTTCTGCATTTCCGCAAAGTATTTAAAGGTCTGCGGAACACCGACAACAAGACCGTTTATTCTTACAGGGTGTATCGTCATTGTAGCGGACGGTACTATAAACGAATGTTTTGCAGAGGTAGCAAGAGGTACACCTATCGAGTGTCCACCGCCAAGTACGATAGACACAGTCGGCTTTGACATTGAGGCAATCATTTCTGCTATTGCAAGTCCCGCCTCAACGTCACCGCCCATTGTATTGAGTACGATTAAGAGCCCGTCGATCTCTTCACTTTCCTCGATAGCCACGAGTAGCGGAATTATATGCTCGTACTTCGTAGCCTTTTGACCGTCGGGAAGCACGTAATGCCCCTCTATCTGTCCAATAATCGACAAACAGTGGATAGTCCCCTTCGAGTTTTTTGTAACTACCGATCCGTTTTTTACTATATCATCGAGACTCTTTTCAGTCTCTTCACTTTCCCTTTTTTCCTTTTCTGCCATTTTTCTGCCTCTCTTTATTAAAAATAATGAAGTATTTTATAATATTATTGACACTTTTGATGGTTTTAAGTATTTACAATTCAAAAAAAATGTGTTATAATATTCGTTGCGGTTAATATATCCAAAATTTGAAAAAAATTTAAAGTGAGGTTTTTGTTATGGCAAAAAAATTCATCGTTGAAACTTCCGCAAGACACGTACATCTCACAGCTGAGACTGTTGAGACACTCTTCGGAAAAGGTCACACACTTACAAACAAAAAGGATCTTAGTCAGCCCGGTCAGTTCGCTTGTGAAGAAAAAGTAACTGTTGTTGGCCCTAAGGGTTCTCTTAAGGCAAGCGTTCTCGGTCCTACTCGTCCCGCTGATCAGGTTGAGCTTTCTCTTACAGATGCTCGTACAATAGGTGTTGTAGCTCCCGTTCGTGAGTCCGGAGACATCGCAGGCTCCTTCGGTTGCAAGCTTGTTGGTCCTTGCGGAGAGGTTGAGATCTCTGAAGGCGTTATCGCCGCAAAGCGTCATATACATATGACACCCGCTGATGCTGCTGAGCTTGGTGTTTCCGACAAGGAAATAGTTAGTGTTAAGCTTGATACTGAGCGTGCACTTACATTCTCAAACGTTGTTGTTAGAGTTAGCGATAAGTTCGCTCTCGCTATGCACATCGATACTGATGAGGCTAATGCTGCTTGTGCATTTGGCGAAGTTTACGGCGAGATCGTTAAATAATTTTACTTGTTTTTAATTTTTTCATAAGGAGATACAAAAATGAGCAAAGAATTTTCTTGCGAGTACGCAATGAGCACTGAAGTTGCTAATATGTGTACAGTTGCAAAGGGCCCTAATCACGGTCCCGCTCCCATTCCCGAAGAGGGCAAATGGGTACAGGCTAAAGAGATTACAGACATTTCCGCTTACACTCACGGTGTGGGCTGGTGTGCTCCCCAGCAGGGTGCTTGTAAGCTCTCTCTTAACGTAAAGAACGGAATCATCGAAGAGGCTCTCGTTGAGACTATCGGTTGTTCGGGTATGACTCACTCCGCAGCTATGGCAGCAGAGATTCTCCCCGGAAAGACAATCCTTGAGGCTCTCAACACAGACCTTGTTTGTGATGCTATCAATACAGCTATGCGTGAGCTCTTCCTCCAGATAGTTTACGGTCGTTCACAGTCTGCATTCTCCGAGGGCGGTCTCGTTATCGGTGCAGGTATGGAAGACCTCGGTAAGGGCGAGCGTTCGATGGTTGGTACAATGTACGGAACAAAGGCTAAGGGCGTTAGATACCTTGAGATGACAGAGGGTTACTGTACAAGAATGGCTCTTGATGCTGATAATCAGGTTATCGGTTACGAGTTCGTTTCTCTTGGAAAGATGACCGACTTCATCAAGAAGGGTATGGAGCCTAACGAAGCTTACGAGAAGGCTAAAGGCACTTACGGCAGATTTGCTGACGCCGTTAAGTACATAGACCCCCGTAAGGAATAATAAAGGAGGAGACAAAAATGGCACATTTTGAAGGTTATGAAAGACGTGAGGCAAAGATCCTCGCTACTCTTAAAGAATACGGCATCTCCTCTATTGACGAGTGCAAAGAAATTTGCGATGCTAAGGGAATCGATCCCTATAAGATCACTGAAGAGACACAGCCCATCTGCTTTGAGAATGCAAAGTGGGCATACACAGTTGGTGCAGCTATCGCTATAAAGAAGGGCTGCACAAAGGCTTCTGATGCCGCTGCCGCTATCGGTATCGGTCTCCAGGCTTTCTGTATTCCCGGCTCTGTTGCTGAGAACAGAAAGGTAGGACTTGGTCACGGAAATCTCGGTGCAATGCTTCTCTCCGAGGAGACAGAGTGCTTCTGCTTCCTCGCTGGTCACGAGTCCTTCGCAGCAGCTGAGGGTGCTATCAAGATTGCTCTTAACGCTAATAAGGTTAGAGTTAAGCCCCTTCGCGTTATCCTTAACGGTCTCGGCAAG
Source organism: Clostridia bacterium (assembly GCA_017503865.1). Lineage (GTDB taxonomy): Bacteria > Bacillota > Clostridia > Oscillospirales > CAG-272 > HGM12713. The sequence goes on from JAFVSI010000015.1 coordinate 101,163, forward strand.
GACGCTGCTATGATCATTTCGAGAATCAATGGATTTACATACGTTCAGACTGAATTTGATCCTTACACCGAAGAGGTTAAGATCATCAAGGAGACTGCTTACTCCAACGGTGACAGAGCTAAGGTTAAGTGCTACGGCTCTGACAGTGTTCCCGAGGGCGTTGCTATCATGAGACTCGAGAACGTTGGTGTTTCAATCACAGGTAACTCCACTAACCCCACTCGCTTCCAGCACCCCGTTGCAGGAACATATAAGAAGTGGTGCCAGGAGAACGGCGTTAAGTACTTCTCTGTTGCATCGGGCGGTGGTACAGGTCGTACACTTCACCCCGATAACATGGCTGCAGGTCCTGCTTCCTACGGTATGACTGATACTCTTGGAAGAATGCACGGTGACGCACAGTTCGCAGGTTCTTCCTCTGTTCCCGCTCACGTTGAGATGATGGGTCTCATCGGTGCAGGTAACAACCCCATGGTCGGAATGACCGTTGCTGTGGCTGTTGCTATCGAAGAGGCAAGCAAATAATCCTTTATCTACAAGGAGATATTAGCGTGATTGTTATACTTATTGCATTGTGGTTTTTTTTAACACTATTAAAAAACAACTAGAATACTGAAAGCAATACGATAAAATTGAATGGTCATTGTAGGGGGGACTTCGCGAAGCCCCTGCGGAGCCATTCATAAACGACGCTTACAAAATCACAAATAAAAAAGTTGGACACATCATAAACGTATTTTCGTTCGTGATGTGTCCAATATTTTTTGTTTAAAAAACTTATTATACATAGGTAAAAGCGGTGAGCCGAGGCTCACCGCTTTTTTATTTAGATTAACTTAAACTATCAATCTTCTTTTTTCTTTGCAACAAATGCTGTGCAAGTTCCGAGAGCCATAACGAGAGCTACGCCTACAAGACCTACGGAAGATCCGCATCCCTTCTCTTCGGGAGCTTCGGTCTCGGGAGCCTCTGTTGTTTCAGGAGCCTCGGTTTCGGGAGTCATATCGAATGCACATACGTCACAAGCGTAGTTGTTGTCTGCATCCTTATGCTCTGCAAGGTCACCTGTTTCCTCATTACATACAGAACACTTTGCCTTTGCTATACATGTAGCCTCGCTGTACTTATGAGCCGCAAGGTCGCCATACTCAGCCTCACATACTGTACATTTAGCCTTTGCGATGCAAGTTGCCTCGCCACCGGTATGAGCTGCGAGCTCTCCGTATTCAGCCTCACATACTGTACACTTAGCCTTTGCGATGCAAGTTGCCTCGCCGCCGGTATGAGCTGCAAGTTCACCGTATTCAGCATTACATACCGTACACTTTGCCTTTGCCTTACAAGTAGCTGTACCGCCGGTATGATCTGCAAGCTCACCGTATTCCTTACCACAAGTGCTGCACTTTGCTTTAGCCTTACAAGTAGCTGTTCCGCCGGAGCAATCATGCTCTTCTGGTTCAGAAGGTGCGGCTCCTCCTCCGCCTGCGGGAGGAACTGCACCACCACCTTCGGACGAACCGCCACCACTTGGAGGTGTGGGAGCAGGAGTGGTTACGGGTATCTCTTCAAACTGCTTATAGCCGCAGGCACAAACTCTTTCCTTTTGTCCAACTTCTGCAGTGGTTGCCGGCTTAGTTGTTATCCATTCGCCATAGATATGCTCACTCTTGTCAATTTCCTGACTGTTGCAAGCTGTACACGGATGCCAATGGTGTGTATCGTTATTTGACCATTCTGATGACGGAGTATGAGGAACCACATCATCGTGTGCCTCACAATTCTCAGCAGTACAAGAATGTGCATGTCCTGTTGAGTCCTTGTAATCCCACGCAGTACCAAATTCATGATCTTTGAGCTTTCCGTAGGATTTGTGACAAACATCACAAAGTGCAAGCACCGTACAAGAGCTTTCGCCTCCTGAGCAAGCAGCTACATCTTCCTTGTGCTCGCATCCTTCAACTGTACATTTGTGGAAATGCTGTCCGGCATTAAGATCATCGTAGACAGTTGTCCATTCGGTAGAAATCTTGTGATTGCCCTTAAGATCACCCTCATAAAAGGTATTCGTTTTATCCTTTGAGCTCTCACCACAACGTATACAAGCATAGTAATAGGTGTAGTTTTTTTGGCAATCCCCAGCCTCATCCTTTATATAATCTATAGTCTGTGTTTTCTTTGTATAACTATGTCCAAGGGATGGCGTCATCTCAAAACCGCAAGAATCACAAGTTTTTTCAGACGTACACGTTTCATTATCTTCTGAATAATGACTCGTCTTATCTTTTAGCGCGTCACAAAGCGTACACTTATGTGCGTGCTGAGAATTATCTATACTTACCCATTTTGTAGTATCGTAGTTGTGATCACCAAAATCACCGTAAACGGTGTTACAGGTAGAACAAATTGCCTTTGTTTGGCAGTCCGAAGAACCTCCGGTATGTACGTTTCTACTGTTTGGTTTTTCAGCTCCACATACATCGCAAATATACCAGTGCTCATCAGCACTCTTTTGCTGCTTGGTGTAACTGTGAGTTATCATTCTCGTATATCCGCAACCGCCATTACAGGTAGTATCACACGCATTATCATACGTATGTGATGCCTTGCTGTATACCTGACCGTCATCAGCTCTGCAGTCATGCCAGTGATAAGTTGTATCATATTCCCAAGTAGTTCCCTCGGTGTGAACGTGATCAAGCTTTTGCTGAATTATATATCCGCATCCACTTACAGTGCAGTATTTAGCAGTATCCTCTGTTGCTTCGTCAACGTTAGGAGTATGCATCACTACAGTATCGTGTGCATCACAGTATATACACTTATGAGCATGTCCATCAGTGCTCTTGTATCCCCATGTACCTGTGTCGTAACTATGATCGCCAAGAAGTCCATACGAATTATGACAAACAGAACAAGTTGCGAGAGTCTGACATGTCGCAATACCACCCGAGCAATTGGAGACACCGGTCTTATAAGTACATCCGGTAACAGTACACTTGTAAAAATGCTGGTTATTCTCGCTCGTATAATCCTCACTGATTACATGATTACCGGCCTCTGTGCTTGTATACCACTTATCGGTAGCATCTGCATCATTCTTTGCACTACCGCCGCAACGTGAGCAATCATACCAATAGGTATTATATTCACTGCAGTTTGATGCCGTTGTTCTTATAGCATTATCAATAACATCGGTATAATTGTGTCCCTTAGGAGCTATAGGTGATTCGGTCGTTTGTGTAGCAAATGCCGCATTACCAAACGTAGCTGTGTAAACTGTTTTTCCGTTTGACGTACAGTCCGAGTCACTTACCTTTGTGGTAACAGTTCCCTTTTCGGTCTCCTTGTGCATATTATCATACAAGCAGACTCTTGTTGCCGTGCAAACGGTATTCCCCTCACTCCAAGCATAAGTAGGCTCGCCGAACTTGTGTCCAAGCTTCTCAATGGTCTTATTTTCTCTTGAGAGCTCAACTAAGCACTTAGAACAGTAAACTACACTATCATAGCTTCCGTCAATAGTACAGCTGGCTTCTACTCTGTTTTCTACAACCGGAGCCTTGCCTATGTGCTTAAGAGGAATAGTCACGTCAGCATCCACAAAATTAAGCATGATGGGCTTTGTCAAGGAATCACTAAGACCGCTTCCGCTTATTTCAAAGTTTGCAAGTGAATCTTCACAATCCGACTTTGAATCAAACGTTAGCTCAATAATATCCTCGGCATCTGCAATATCAGTTGTAGATATTATAGAAAACTTAAAAATACCATTGGCTATGCGAGTTGTGTTAACGTTAAAGAATGTTGGTTCAAATTTCTTTTCATAAGAAACATAGGTAAGCTTGTCCGCATCAAATTTAAGCACAAAGTCACCCGCACCAAGATGCGAATCCGACTCAAGCTTGACCTTAAGAGTTACCTTGCCTGTTTCCTTATCTATTTGAGAAGAAAGCAGCATCGCAGGGCTGTCCTCGGCATACGTTCCATCAAAGGAGATATTCACCCTGGTTGTATATCCGCTACAGGATATAGGGTTTAAGTTTAGGTCATAAAGCTCGGTAACCTTAAGCTTAATGTCCGAGCTTTCGGTTAAATTCTTTTTAGTTCTAAATTTTATACTAACAAGGTCATATTTGCTGTTATACTTAGTTCCAACAAAGGAGACCGCCACAGAGCCGTCAAGATTTGAGTTAACGTCTGTAACCTTTTCATCAAGAAATTGCCCCTTTGTAAGCTCTACAAATTCAAACAGATCCTTGTCGTATTGAATTTCAAATGAGCCCGATGCTATCTGATAACTGCTAAGACGATAGCTGAGCGTAAATTCTTCTCTTACGGCAGTAGAAACACTTGCGGTTGAAGAAAGCGAGCAGGTCTTTGTAGCTGTGCTCTCTGTAATCTTAAAGGAACAACGAGAGCCCACGATATCCAACGCATCAAGCTCATTGTTATAGGCATCGCTAACAACAATATCAAAATAGGTGTTTCCTGCCTCTGCCGTGCCGTTTACTTTATAATAGAAATAAAACAGTTGTGTTTTTTCTTCGCTTCCCTTGCCATCGAATATATATGAAAGCTGTACGCGTCCATCCTTATTTGAGGAGTCGTATGCCACACATCCCACCTTGTTATAGACACTCTGAACGGTAACCTTTGAAGTATCGTAATGAACCGCAACGGTTAGTGCAGAGAGATCGGTAAGATCATCCAGATATACGTAGCAATATGCATACCCGTTTTGCGCCACAGTGGTTGACGTGGTTGCATACACAGGCCTTGTACCCTCGGCAGAAGCACCGAGGGTACAAAGACTAAATGAGCTTAATATAAATATCAGGGCAAGAAAAGTCGATAAAGCTTTTCTGAATTTCATATTACATCTCCAAGGTATTTACGTTTCCGTTGATGTACTGGAGAATGCGAAGTGCTTCCATACTGTTGAGCACACCGTCACCATTGAGGTCTGCGCGACGGAACTCATCATCAGTAAGAAGTCTTTCCTCGTTGATAGACTGCATAAGCATAAGCGCATCCTTTGTGGTAACGACTCCGTCACCGTCAACATCGCCCTTGCGAGAGATAGACGAGGCATCCTTTACCAAGACGGTGTAAGGAGCATCAGCACTTCCCTTTGCTATGGTGTTGCGTCCGTCCGATGCAACAATATAATATTCAATTCCTGCAAGAGTAACGTCGCTTCCAAAAATTGTAGCGCTATATTTATCACTCTGCTTTGACATATTAAGTGTCTTCCACTCATCAGCACCAACGGTTCTGTAATAAAGCGTTACGTTTGCAAGCTTCATGTTATCGCTTGCGGTACAGGAGATAACGAGGTTGTTGCCTGCATAGCCCTGATTTACAGGAGTGTGGTAAACGGAAGGAGCAAGAGTATCTACTGCGGTGCAGTAAACCTTACCTGCAGGAGCAGACTCGGAGAAGTCGGAAAGAACGACTGTAAATGTATACCAATAGGTAACTCCGGGCTCTGCATTGTCGTCAACGAAAGAGGCTGTTTCAGGAAGAAGAACAGTAGGATTGATCTTTACGTAGTTACCGTCCTTGCTCGTCGAACGATAGATGTTGTAACCCATAAGAGTTGCGTAATCGTCCTGCACCCAAGTAAGCTCGATACCTGCATCGGTTGCGTTTGCAAAGAGGTTCATTGCCATTGCTGCCGTGGTATCAATGTTGAATACGTAAAGCTGATTTTCACCGTGAACGGTCTTGGTAGCGTCATCGGCTGCACATGCGCCCTTAACCTGCATAAACTGAAGTCCGTTTTCAATGTACGCCTTGAGGGAGTAAGTACCAACCCATTCGGTTTCGCTTACGAATGCACCTTCAACCTTATAATCTGCATAAGGAGCGATCGTGCCGAAGAATGCACTTACATCCTTGGTGGTATCCATAGCCTTGTTGAAGGTTACACGAACGGTGATTTCTTCTTTGCCGATAGTGGTAATCTGTTCGCCATCTTTGTTGAAGATTTCAACACTTACGATATGAGGATAAAGTGCGGAAACATCACTACAAGATCCGAATACATCAACCGTAGGCTGACCGTTCTCATCAAGGTAATTGGAAATTACTTGGTTAGCATACTCTTGATATCCTGCAGAGAAGGCGTTGTTAGAAGCCATGCTCTTCTTTTCAAAAACCAACTCCAACAAGTCTTGAGGATTTTTGTCATCCGCAGAAACGAAGAAATTGTTTGTGGTAGTTCCCTTGAATGTTATTGCGTAATTTTGATATATTTCGGGAGAATGCTCGCTATACAGGATGTTGTTGGTGAATGTAGTCGTCGTTAATTTCGGGTAGTTCGCCGCCAACATCACAATGTAGTTCGAATTCATTGTTGTACTGCTTATTTCGGAAGCATAAGCATTTAAATTCAAGTAGGAGTTTTCAACGGAAGAAAAGTTTAATTCCAAACTACTGTCGTATTTTGCTTTTCCCGCATCGTATACAAGGGTTCTATCGACTTTTCCGCTTCCATTGTAATTAATGTACGAATTTCTGAGTACACCTGTACCAGTAGTATAAAGGTTTATTGCATCGACATAGTTCATCGTTAACGAACCAGAAGAATAAACATTAACTTGGCAAGCAAATACGGCATCGCGCTCCGAAGGATAAATTTCAATCATATTTTCTTTAGAGCCTTCAAAGATCAACGTTCCATATACAGAGATTGCAGGAGAGCTGTAATATTCTCTGTCATCATAGAACTGAATGCGGCATCCTTCCTCAAACGTTACAGTAACGCCTGCGGTAATCATTACATTCTCGCCAACGATATAAAGACGATCGTTGGTGAATACAGTGTCCTCGGCAATAATGCTCGGCAGGTGATAACCGCTACTTACGTTGAATTGCGCCTGCTGTCTGCCGTCATCCTCGTAAACGGTCTTATCCTCGGTATCAAGTCCGTTCGTATAAGTGAAGCGGATATTGAAATTTACGAGATAGTCGTTAGGACAGTTAGCATCTACAACGATTTCGAAATACTGATCGCCGGATTCTCTTACGGAGTAAGTACCGATATCGGAGAGCTTCATCGTGGGATTCACGAAGGTGAAGTAAGGATCAACAAGATCCATGCCGCGATTAGTGTCAATAGATACGTTTACGTTAGATGCAACACCACCACGGTTGTGAAGAGAGATGTAAAGACGAACGGTTTCGCCTGCATCAATCACGCCGTTGCCGTTGTTATTGCTGCTAATAGATGTGCTATCGTCAATGGAGTAATCATAAAGATTTACATAGGGCTTCGGGATTTGCGTCAATGCCTCATAAACGTTCGCTACGGAATGATAGCCATCAGTATCCTTGGTCAGATAGTTGTAGGGATTGATCGTACCCGTGTTCACGATTTGCGATTGCAGATACTTGGTAGAATAAGTATTTCTGTCGGGATATGCGCTTCTGAGAAGTGCTGCAATAGCAGAAACTGTAGGTGCTGCCATCGAAGTACCGTTCAGCTCGGCATACTGATTGCCGGGCCAACAAGAAGGAACGGCTTCACCAACTGCATATACCTCATACTCGATAGAGTTGTAAGGATTGTGGTCATAGTTAGAGAAGGAAGATACTGCGCTACCATCATGATTGGTACTCATAACACCGATAACGTAAGGCAGAGCCGCAGGATAGGAAACCTTTACGACATCACAGGTCTTACAAGCGAGATTGTTACAAGCGCCATCATTACCTGCGGCTGCAACGAGAACACAGGTGTTATATGCATTTTCAAGTGCTTCTTCAACTGCAATAGAAATGAAAGAACCACCGAAGGACATATTGATAACGGAAGCACCGTTCATGTATGCATATTGAATGGCTTCGGCAATATCAGAGTTGTTGAAGTAACCCGAGGAGTTACCAGCCTTAATGCACATAACCTTACAGTTATATGCAATACCTACGCCACCGATATTATTGTTTTCTGCCGCAATAATACCTGCAACGTGCGTACCGTGTCCGTTATCATCCATAGGATCGTTATCGTTACCAACGCAGTCCCAGCCATAAACGTCGTCGATGTAGCCGTTACCGTCATCGTCCTTACCGTTGTCAGCAATTTCTGCGGTGTTGATCCAAATGTTGTTACGAAGGTCAAGGTGATTATAATCCACACCGGTATCGATAACAGCTACGATCACGTCGGAGCTACCGCCGGGATGCTTGCCGTTCTTCTTTACTTCCTCCCAACCTTCGGGAATCTTATGGGTGTGGTGATGCTTATGCTTTTCATAATCGGGGTTATTCGATACATCAGCAGTAGAAGCATCAGCGGTCGTACCCATTATGTAGTCGTAGTCAACCTTCTCAAACACTCCAAGCTCGCGAAGATAGGTTACGGTTTCTACCGTATCCGCATCTGCCTTAAGCTCTACGGTGTACCAAGTCGACCCGCTATACAAAGCGGTTGCCGAAACAAGGTCGAGCTGAGAAAGAACGTTATCGTTCATTTCGCCATCGTACTTAACGAGAGCAACGCCCTCGTTGTAAGTACCTTTTTCGGGAACAGCATCACTACGAGTCGAGGTCGAAAGCTGCTCGACCTTTGCATCGTCGTTCGTGTTCGTATCCGAAACCACATTGTTTAGGGCATTGTTTTCACTAATGCCGTCATTAATGACGTTTGCCACTTCTCCTACGCCCTGCGCACAAGAGCTGAGAAGCATACAAACAGCCATCATTACGGACAAAAGCTTAACTGTTTTTTTCATAAGTCATTACCTCCAAAACAAGCAATTTATTATAGCTTGTATTATTTACTACATTTAAGTGTATCACAAAATATGTAAGATTTCAATAGTTTTGTAAAAAATTAACTAAAACAAAAGCGCAACTTTTCCGCAAACTCTTTGACCACATTATGTACGAACACATTAAAACGCGATATAATGTTTTCAGAAAATACGCAAACGATGTGTTCAGCGAATATGATTTTATGGTTCAAAAGCTCCTTAAGTCTTATATAATAAGACTTTCTGGGAAGTCTCCCCGCTCTGAAGCCATTAAAAGTTGCCTACTGCACTGAGATGATGGGACTTATAGGAGCTGGTAACAACCCCATGGTTGGTATGACTGTTGCAGTTGCAGTTGCTATCGAAGAGGCAAGCAAGTAATTATTTGATAATAAGGGGATACGGGCATGTTTATACTTCTTGTTGCACTGTGGTTTTTTTATACACTATTAAAAAACAACTAAAATACGGAAAGCAAGACGGTGAAATTGAATTGACCTCGTAGGTTAAATTCCCGAATCGCCGCATGGCTCATCGCCTCATACAAGTTAATCAATAAAAAAGTTGGACACATCATTTTGGGCTTTTGCCTATGTGATGTGTCCATTTTTTATTTACATATAAAAATTTATGTCACTAAAGTTTTTAACATTATCCTAAAGTACTAGCCCACATAATGAAGCGGATAAAAATGTAAACTAGAATAGCAATTGGGATTAAGCATCCGATCCTTTTAAAGATTGTTATTACTTTGTTTTTATATTCTACTTCAGCTTGTATGGCTTTTTCAGCTTCTTTCTTTTGCTCTTGATCGACTATTTCTTTCCTTTTTATGTCTATGGCATAATTTATTTCTTCTCCGTATCTCTCGCCAAATAAACTCTCAACATTAAATTCAAAGTCCTGAGTCACACCTATCATGATAAAGCGACCTATCAAATCGGCGAATCGATCAGACATAACAGGATGGGATTTCTTTTGATAAATATCAGAATAAGGAAAAAAATTCTTCATAAACCTATGATGTTCTGGGGTATTCAAAATATCGCTTTCTATCAATTCTCCATCTAGTCCGCGAGATCTAGTCATATAGGCACTGAAAACGTTTACTATTTCTTTGTCGGATAAATGTTCACTTGTGCCATCCATGAATTCGACGAGTATCTCTTGGATTATCACATTTGAAATGGTATTATCATACCAAATACCGCTGAAATTTGCAACAGCAAGCGTGTCTTTTTCAATTGGACCGGTAAGCTTTTTAGAAACAGTGCTGTTTCCATCGCGGTCTGTAACAATATCGACTACATCATTATAAGGACAATAAGTAAAGGTTATATATTTTATGTCTTTTTCGCTAGAGTTGTAAAATAAAGTTTCAATATCTACTCTATCCTTGTAGCCTCGTTCTCCTGGCACAAACTTATTGTCTGTGGGATTTTGAAGTCCCCAATACGAACTTAAAATTTCAATAGCTGCCATTTTCTTTCTCCTTTTGTTTGAAAATTCAAATTGTTTCGACAAAATAATGTCGTTTGATCAATTGTAACATATACTTTTTATTTTGTCAACTATTTTAATACAAAAAATCAACCAAATCCACACAAATAATGAGTAAACTAAATTTGTACGGGAGGTATAGTTATGGTTGATTTTGGAAAAAGGCTTAAAAAACTACGTTTAGAAAGTGGTTATACACAACAACAATTAGCCACAAGACTTGGAATAACCAAATCCGTGGTAAGCTACTACGAGCTTCAAGAAAGGTATCCATCACCCGAAGTTCTAATTCGATTAGCTCACATTTTCAATGTAAGCACAGATTATTTGTTAGGATTAGAAACAACGGAAATGATTTCCCTTTCAGGATTGGATGCTGAGGATATCATAACGATCAAAAGAATGATAGATGCCTTGCGTCAAAAAAACAAAAGTTAACACTATTTCTTAAAAATGATATATTAGACTTGCGTACATCACATATTGGTACGACTGTTGCGGTTGCGGTTGCTATCGAAGAGACTAGCAAGTAATTGACTTTTCGTAAGGTTAACTTGTAAAACAAATAAAATAAAAGTTGGACACATCATTTTGGAGTAATTCCCTTTTGATGTGTCCATTTATTATTCATTAAGTAATTTTTTTAAGGTGGGCAAAAGTGCCTCTGCCATTCTCAAAAATCCAAGAGAATCGGGATGACTGTTATCAACAGTACCGCATTCTCCTCTTTCAAGCTCACCAAAGCAGCCGTAACAGTCGATTATATATATATTCTCGTCACCAAGCGCCTTTGCCCTCTCAATGGTTTCAAATATGACCTCTCTGCGTCTCAAGTGTCCGTCTCTGCTTTGATACCCATTGATTGTCGGCATAGTCATCATAATTATAGGTGTTGTGGGATTTGCATTTCTTACCGTTTCGTAAAGTGCAAAATGAGTGTCCTTCAAATACTGTAGCTGGGAAGCATTATGGTCGTAATCAAGCACGTATACCGATGCATCCTGTGCAGCAATATACTCAGCTATAGTCCTCTCCCCTTTGGCACTTCCGGCAAATCCAAGATTTATGATGTCGGTATCAAGCATTCGGGAAAGTCTGTTTATATAATCGTCTCCGGGCTTTGAGGCACATCCGCCCTGAGTTATAGACGAGCCGTAAAACAGTATAGGCTTTGAGTGCTTATACTCTTTAGGTGCTTCTACGATGCAATCCTTTTTCAAGCCCACGTACATATTTTTAATACCACTGTAAAGCGGCAAGAATATTTCAGCTTGATATGAGCCCTGCTTTGCCTCGTACGGCTTCTTTATTCCGTCAAACGTTATAACTCCATTACCGCCAAAAGAGGGGTCAGCAGACGTGATTTGTTTGTATGAGGGCATTATTGTTCCTGCAAAAGCATTGTTGGCGTAAATGGCAAAGCCATATCTTCCTGCCATGGTCATATGAGCAAAGGGCACCTCAAAGGGTTCTTCTGCACGAATAGCTACATAGGGAGAATCTGTTATAAAGCGAACTCTACCGCCCGCAGTATGCTTTGAGAGATGCGACACTCCCGCACTTGTAGCATCGGCAGCATCCTTTGCCATACGTCGGAAAAGTCCTTCTTCCTCAGAATAAAAAACACCGTGTATAGAAAAAGGAAGCTCTCTTACCGAAAACCATTCTATATCTTCGGGTGCGACAAACGTAGTGTCAAAATTTTTATCAATTTTTCTAATATCCATATTTTCCTCAATAAAGTATACCGAATATTTTTCTTTTCAAACGAATTGTAACATATTACTCGCACATAGTCAAGTCTTAACTAAGATTTTGTCAATACAAGAAGCCTAATACACTTTAAAAAATAGCTTGAAAATTCCTATAAATATTGTTATAATAGCTCTATACTCAAACTGAAAGGAAAAATCTATGAGCAACGAAATTGGCACTATGACACTTGAAGAGCGTCACAATCAGGTAGAAAGCTATCTTGGAAAAGAGGCGACTATTGAGATAGACCGCCCGATTGGGTACGTTCATCACAAGGGAGAAAAGACCTTAGTGTACCCGATAAACTACGGATTTATTCCAAACGTTTTTGGCGGCGATGGCGAGGAGCTTGATGTGTTTTTAGTGGGCATAGATAAGCCGGTTAAGTCCTATACAGGAAGAATAATCGGAATTGTTTACCGTGCAGACGACGTAGAGGATAAGCTCGTTATGGCTCCGTCAGAAAAAATCTTTTCTGCTGAAGAAATCGCACGTGCCGTATATTTTCAGGAAAAGTATTATAAGACAACTATTCGTGCTCTTGACGGCTCATTGGCAGAGGTTAATTAAATAATTGACTAAAAAGACCTTGTCAATATTGACAAGGTCTTTTTATATTATCTCTTATTTCTTCTCAAATCTGTTCTCAAGAACAGTTGCAGCGGTTTCAAGATAATTGTTATCCATCATCTCTATCCAACCCTTGTCAACGAGAGCAGCGAGCTTCGAGTCCATAGGAATCTTTGCAAGAACGTCGTAGCCATGCTTCTCTGCAACCTCTTCAATATGGCTCTCACCGAAGATCTTTATCTCCTTACCGCAGTCGGGACACTTAACGTAGCTCATATTCTCAACAAGGCCAAGCACGGGAATATTCATCATATTAGCCATGTTTGCCGCCTTCTCAACTATCATCGAAACAAGCTCCTGAGGGCTGCTTACGATAACGATTCCGTCAAGCGGAATAGACTGGAATATGGTAAGTGGAACGTCACCTGTTCCGGGAGGACAGTCGATAAACATAAAGTCGATATCGTTCCAGATAACGTCAGTCCAGAACTGCTTAACGGTTCCCGCAATAACGGGACCACGCCAAACTACAGGCTGAGTATCGTTCTCAAGGAGAAGGTTTATTGACATAACGTCAATACCCGAGGTAGTTGTGGGCGGAATTATACCGTTATTGTCTCCGTCAATTCCAGCCTTAAGACCAAACGCCTTGGGGATAGAGGGGCCTGTAATATCGGCATCAAGAATTGCCGTCTTATACCCAAGTCTCTGCATATTTACTGCAAGCATAGAGGTAACAATTGACTTACCAACACCGCCCTTGCCGCTGACAACGGCAATAATATGCTTTATCTTACTAAGTTCGTGAGGCTGCTCAAGAAGACTGTTCTTCTCTTTTTTATCGCAACCGCTCGAACAGGTCGAACAGTTATGTGTACATTCTGACATTTTTATATATCCTTTCATTATTGAAATATTTTATCCACATTATTATACACCTTAAAATTGGAATAATCAACACCTTTTAAAAATTTTAACATATTTTCAAATATATATTGAAAAAAAAGGGAAAAAGCGGTATAATATTAAGGATTGAAATAAGTTTCTGAATATATGGAGGTATTTATGAATTCTCTTAAAAAATCAGCATTCGAAGGCGTAAAGGGTCCCGTTCTTACAATAGTTATGGACGGAGTTGGAATAGCTCCCGCAATCGAATCCAATGCGGTTGCAGCTGCTTACACTCCCACACTCGATATGCTTATGGAAAAGTATCCCACAGTTAAGCTTAAGGCGCACGGAACAGCAGTTGGTCTTCCCTCTGACGACGATATGGGTAACTCCGAGGTTGGACACAATGCTCTTGGTGCAGGTCAGGTATTTGCACAAGGTGCAAAGCTCGTTTCCCAGTCTATTGAGAGTGGCAAGATGTTCTCAAACAACACTTGGCGTGAGCTTATAGCAAATGTTCTCGAAAATGGCTCTACCCTTCACTTCCTCGGTCTTTTCTCCGACGGTAACGTTCACTCCCACATTGACCACCTTAAGGCGATGATTGTCGAGGCTAAGGCAGAGGGTGTTAAGAAGGTAAGAATTCACATTCTTATTGACGGACGTGACGTTGGTGAGACAAGTGCTCTTGAGTACATTGAGCCGTTTGAAGAATTCCTTGCAGAGCTTCGCTGTGACAGCTACGATGTAAAGATCGCTTCGGGTGGCGGACGTATGAAGATAACTATGGACCGTTACGAAGCTAACTGGGCTATGGTTGACCTTGGCTGGAAGACTCACGTTCTCGGCGAGGGCAGACAGTTCGCTTCTGCAGCTGATGCTGTTAAGGCATACAGAGAAGAGTTTAAGGTTATCGACCAGGACCTTCCCCCCTTCGTTATCGCAGAGAATGGCAAGCCCGTCGGTACTGTTGAGGATGGCGACAGCGTTATCTTCTTCAATTTCCGTGGTGACCGTTCGATTGAAATTTCCAAGGCATTTGACGCTCCCGCAGGAGAGTTTGACAAATTCGATAGAGTAAGAGTTCCCTCTGTTGTATATGCAGGAATGCTCGAGTATGACGGAGACCTTCACATTCCCCACAAATATCTCGTTTCTCCCCCCGAAATCACAAATACAATGAGCGAGTATCTCGCAAACACAGGTATAAATCAGCTTGCAATTTCCGAGACTCAGAAGTACGGTCACGTAACTTACTTCTGGAACGGAAATAAGTCGGGTAAATTCTCCGAGGAGCTCGAGACATATATCGAGATTCCCTCTGACGTAGTTCCCTTCGAACAGAGACCTTGGATGAAGTGTGCTGAGATCACCGACAAGCTCATTGAGTGCCTTGAGAGTGGCAAGTACAAGTATCTCCGTGTAAACTTCCCGAACGGCGATATGGTTGGACACACAGGCTCGCTTCTTGCTACAAGATGCTCCATGGAAGCTCTTGACCTTCAGCTTGCACGTATTCTTGCAGTGCTTGACAGACTCGAGGGTGTGGCACTTATTACTGCTGACCACGGAAACGCTGACGAGATGTGTGAGGTTGACAAGAAGGGCAACCTTAAGCTCGACAAGAACGGCAAGGCAAAGGCTAAGACAAGCCACACACTCAACCCCGTTCCCTGCATCTTCTACGATAACTTCTATTCCGACAAGTACACCGTAAAGGCTGACAACGGACAGTTTGGTCTTTCAAACGTTGCAGCTACTATGGTAAATCTTATGGGCTACGAAGCACCCGAAATGTGGGACGAAAGTATTATTGAGATTAAGTAATAGCTTAAACAAAAGTAAGCGGAAAAGCAAATGCTTTTCCGCTTATTTTTTATTTTAAAAGTATTTTAGAGAAAAACGTCGTATATTATAATTGTATAGACAAAATGTCCTTAATTTGTCCAAATATGTAAATTGATTGTAAACAAATCAAAATCATGTCGCATTGGGCGATTTTTGGGCAGTGCTAATTTGTATAATATATTTAGATTTTGTATGTGAAATACTCTATGTTTCAGATACCAAGCAAGGACAAAGAATCACAATTTCATCTTTACCGCTCTGCAATGTTACACTAATACTCAAAGACAGCTTGATTTGATTGTCCAAATAAACAAGCCGCTGTGATTCCACGGAATAATCAAGCAGACGATATTCACTGGATATATAGTTTTTCAAGAAATCCTCAACGCTGTCATTAACTTTCTCTTTGTCAAAAGAAGAATTTTCCCAGTTGACATTATACTCATAATTGTAGATGCCTTTGATGTCTCCGGCATTATTGCATATCACCACAACACTATCAGCGGTTTGAAATCCTTGAGAATACTTACGGAATTCCATTTTATAGTCAGTGACAATTTCTGTATCATCTTGAGGTAAATAAAATGTATCCTTTGTCTCTTTCCACGAAGCATTTTGTTTTGCAACAACAACGCTCGTGCTGCAATTGTACTCATAATCACTCAAGCGATCTATATCTATGTAATTTGATATATAATCTAAAACATAGCATTTCAACTTCTCTTCAGTTAAAGAATCTTCATCAAAAGAAACCAAAACAGTATTGTTTTTAGATTGTATTGTAAAAGACCCATAGTCAGTACTTTTTCTGAATTCTATGTTTTTGTCCTTGCTAAGAAATACATTTTGATTTGATTTATATTCATAATTGTTTACCGATATTAAATCAGCTTCCAGCTCAACTTTTCCAAGTACAACTTTTGTTGCAATAGGACTATCATATTTGTTTGTTAAATATTTGTCCGTTTGAACAACTGTTACCGAATCTTTAAAAACTTTTCCCTCAAGATTTGATGTCAATTCAACACCATAGAGATCACTTTCTGTATTTGAACATGAATTAAGCATTAAAATTAAAACAATAAGTATTAATATAATTATTTTTTTCATAAGCATCCTCCTGATCATGAAAATGTCGTAATTGAATTTCCCGCTATATACCACGAATCGGTCCTAATATCCCTCTCGGGATAATCGCTATTATACCAATTATCTTCAACAAGCTGATCCGCAACAATACAATTTTCTTACGGCTAAGTTACTGTATATTGATTATACCATATCTTGTAGCATTTTTCAAGAAATTGGAAAATGCTTTTCATTGTTGGGCGAGTATTGACTTTTTTTAGATTGTGTTATATAATATATTTGCTACGCAAACCGAATAAAACGCTATACGAGTGTGTATTTTATTTTTTGATAAAAATGCAGACTCTTTCTTTCGCATACTTGTATAGTTGTGTTAGGTTTGTGTAGCAACAAATTGAGCTGCGTTTTTTGTGCGTGGCTTTATGCTACGCACTTTTTTATTTTTATTAAAGTATTTTGGCGTTTTTTGTCGTATATTACAAATATAGTGATTTTTTGTCCTTGATTTGTCCAAATATGTAAATTGATTGTAAACAAATCAAAATCATGTCGCATTGGGCGATTTTTGGGCAGTGCTAATTTGTATAATATATATGGAGGGCAAAATATAATCAACAAGTTCAAATATTGATGAACTTAAAAAATTGAATAGGAGACGAAAATGCAACAGCAAAAAAACATTGCGAAAAAGGTGATCATTCTTTACGTGCTAAACGTTTTAAGACTGTTATCCTCTAAGCAAACCCCTGTAACGCAGACCATCATCTGCAATTACCTCAACGACATCGGCATCCCCTGCGACAGAAAAACTATAGGAAGGAACATTCAATATCTATGTGATTTCGGCTATCCAATCAAACGCGTAGGCAAGGGCTATTACCTTGACCATTCAGAGCTTGATAAAGCAAACAGTAAAAATATTTTTGTGATATAGGAGTACATAAAATGAAAGACGATCTCAATCTGCAAACCGACAACAATAACAAAGCCTTAGGCATGAAGTGGTTTCACTTTTTCTATCAAGTACGCTGTGTTTTTGGTATATTATTATCTATTCCATTTACACTGACTTACTTTGCTCTTGCTAAAGAAGCCCCTTTAATGTATATATTAGCATTTCTCAACATTCCCGTTGTAATCGCTAATATAATTATTGTTTTCAACTACTTTAAGAATAAAATAATAGGATACTTCCCTATGATCGTGTATAAAAGCACAATGTTTGTTTTGATTATCGACGCCATTTCTTCTTTGTTGACAGTTAATATTTTTTACGCGATTTTTATAGGATTGAATTTTTACTATTTTTCAAAAAGAAAATTTGTATTCTTCGGCAACAATAATGAAAACAAATCCGAAGAAGAGGTAAATCAAGGAGAAGATAATGAAAACGAATGAATTTATAATTGCAAGAACTCACGCGGAGTTTTTAAATCAACTGTTACATAGGAATTACAAGGCCTTTATGCAGTGCGGTCTCACATTACCCGATGGCAAATGGCTTTGGATGATTAAACTGTCACATAAGCCAAGCGGTTCGGGGTGGATAAATATGCTCATTGACGATAAACTCTCCGAAGAATTTGTAGGCAAAGAATTTCAATTTAATCGACATAACACTTACATAGGCACTAACATGATCGGACAACATAATCTTCCTTGGTATCCTTATAGAGTGGTTTTTGATATTATTCAATTTGACAAATATAGAAAATACGTATTCAAAGGTGTATTTCTTATTGACGAAGAAAACTCTACCTTAAAGAAAAACGTATGGACGAGAATATCAAATAACTATGAATTTAACTAATAAAGAATAATGGAGAAATAAACATGAAACAAAACAATCAATTTTATTCGCGTTACCTTTCGGAGAATTATCCTGATCCAGATCCTGAAAATCTTTCAATTAAAAAAGATTATATTATTCCTCGCTATCCTTATTCCGCTATCTATGAAGAGCCTACATTTGACTACGTTATGATAAAAACAACAACTGATATGATGTATCAAGACAGAGGCGGAAGCTTGTATGAATCGACAAAACGTTATTGGTACGTAGGAGAAAAAATAACTAATTATACATACGTTATTTCAGTAGTTGATCAAATAGTTCAGCGAGTTTACATAGCTGATACCTGGCATAGATTTGCTGACGGCGAATGGAAAGGACGCTGGGGATTTTTCGGCAGAGAGGCAAAAGGTGAAGAATTCGAAAAGCTTATAGGAAAACGCATACCCGAAAAGTATAGAATAAGAGGAAATGCAAATCCTGTTTTATACAAAGTAAACTGAGGCAATAAAATGACAGCATACGAACTACATTGCAGAAACTGCGGATATCACCTACACTTCAGTCACGGTGTACTTATGAGATTTAAAGAAACCAACAAGGAACTGCTTGAAAAAATGAAGCAGGGCGAGTTTGGTGAGGACTTCAAGAAAATTGCAAATGAGAATCCAAAAGCAGAAGCTTATCACTCAAACGAGCTATTTCGTTGTCCCGAATGCGGTGAGCTTGAGGGTGGACTTGTACTTGAGCTTCGTGAGGGCTATGAAAATGTGCTGGCAGAAATACCGCACAACTGCAAAAAATGTGATTCAAAAATGGAAATGCTTGATGGCCGTTGCGGATATTCTAAGTATGACTTAATTTGCCCCTCGTGCAAGCAAAAGTTTGACATAGGTCCGTGTTGCTCAATGCTCATTGATTAAAAAAACAAGCCCGCCGAAATTGAACAAGTCCGTTAAAAACGGACAATAGACAAAAACCCCCTTGATGTGGTAGAATTAATATACCATGTCAAGGGGGTAATTATATGCCAAGGAAATATACGAAGATCGAAGAACACGAGGAAGAAATAATCAAATTAAA
>JAFVSI010000061.1 GCA_017503865.1 Clostridia bacterium
ACCCTCGTTACACTGTCCGCGATAACGGCAGTCAGCCATCTTGTGGAATTTTACAGGCTCTATGTCCTTTACGGGTATGTACTCACCGTCAACACCTGCAAAGAGCCAACGGCAGCCGTTTATCGTGAGATAACGGTAAACCGCAAGAAGCACGCTTCGATAGTTGTCACCCGCAATAATACCGCCATTCTCATCGGTATCGATGTGAAGTATATCATCAAGCTCAACTGAGGGTGCCTCGCTTACGTCAAGACCGAAGTCCTGCATAAGACCAAGTCTGAAACCGTCGGTCGCCGAGGGGTTATATTCAATAGAAATCTCACCGCAACGTGGCATCATCATTCGAAGATATTTTTTAAGCTCCGTCGCCGCAAAATCGACTACGGGATTTGAGGTTATCTTGTAAATTTTGTACATAGATTAGTTATCCTTTATTTGTTATTTATTAAAGCATTTGAAGATTTATTTTGCCAACCATAGTGCCAAAGGCGGCCGTTGCAAGATAATGGTCATACCAACGCTCCATCTCAAGCTCATACTTGCCAAAGCTTGCAGCAAAGCTATTAAATTCTTTATTTGCCTCTTCGTCATTGCCGACGCACTTGAGAGCAAACACACGGCTTATACCCTTGCAATACTCAAGGTAGCGGCGGAGCATTCTATATGCCACCGTTTGAACACGCTTCGGCATATTCTTGTGAGCCTCAACAAAGGGAGCAAAGGAATCAACAAGCTCCGGAACCTTGAGGAACCCTGCCTCGTACTGCGGCTCGTTGAAAAGTCCCGACTTACGCTTGTTGGCAAATCTGAAATCGATAAGCTTCGAAAGCTTTTCAAAGAATGCGATAACTTCCTTGTAATCCTCACCGTATGCGTGACGGAAGTAATCGTCAAGCTGCTCCTCAAAGGAAAGGCTCGTGTCAAAGAGAGTGTTTCCGTAAAGGGAGAATCTGAAGCCGTTGGGGAAGAAGGAACGCTGTGAGCAGTCCTCGATTATTCCCGAGCCACCCTGCTTGCGGTATCCTATAATATCGTTATAGAGAACCTTTGCCGAATCAAGCATAGCAACGTCTCTGTACTGCATATGCCAGAGGTGATATTCGTAAACAAAGAACGGCAGGTGCTGAGTCTTCACCCAGTTTTGTGCGTGAGCAACGTACTCGTTTACGTCAAGTGCAAAGGGCGTTTCGTTAAGCACGTATTCGGGAAGCTCCATAGTCGAAAGGTCCTTATTTGCATCAACACTCTCGGTATAGCTACGGAACATAGGACCAACGAGCAAAGAGAATCTATCGGGATTGTTTAGCTTCTCCGTCTTCGGTGCCCACGTGGTGTCAACGTAACAACAGAATACTATACGGGAATTGATTTTTCTTTTTGTAAGCTCTGCATCAAGCTCGTTCATAAGAATAATGTACCAATCGGACGGTGTACGCTTACGGCACTCGTCACACTCGCAGTGATTATGAGAACCGTCTGCAAGCCAAACGTGTAGATAATCAACGTTTTTGGCAAGCGCTGCATATTTGCAAACCGTCTCGACAAACATTGCTCTTCCGTCGTCCCTTGACATACAGAACTGTGTACTCATCGGCAGTCCGTTCCAAAACTTTCTCTTGCCGTCGGTCATCGCGACAAAGGGCTTTGCCTCGGGGGGATATACCTCTTCACTTCCCTGCACCCAGCCTGCCGACGAGTCGATTCCAAAGCTTTCAGCCGCCCAACCGTGTCCCATATCGTGACACTGGAGACCACGCATTGAAAGCTCTGCCTCGCACTGACGCTTCCACTGAAGCACCTGTTCGCGAGTTACGGGCTCGGGCTCGCGGTTTGTTTCATTGTTTGGATGGTCATAATACCGACTGTAATATATAAGCGGTATATCAAACTCTATCATAAAGATATTGAGACCTATCTTAGGTGTAAAGTCGATCGCTTCCATCATATTGGGCTGATACTCAGCACCCTCGTTACACTGTCCGCGATAACGGCAGTCAGCCATCTTGTGGAATTTTACAGGCTCTATGTCCTTTACGGGTATGTACTCACCGTCAACACCTGCAAAGAGCCAACGGCAGCCGTTTATCGTG
>JAFVSI010000016.1 GCA_017503865.1 Clostridia bacterium
CTCGGCTTTATGTTTTAACTGTTTCTCTATAAGCCTGACGTGTCAGGCTTTTTTATAAACAAAAAAATAGCACGCACAAGGAAGCGAAAAGACCGCCGTACTCCAGCGGTTCAGCGGAGTCGGCGGTCGGCGTGTGCGTGCTATTTTTACTTTTTTGACTAAGTTTTGACTAACATTATAACGGAATATAACGGAATATAACGGAAAATCTTAAATAAGAAAAAACCTCGTAAAAGTCTTGATAAATCAAGGTTTTACAAGGTTTTTTAATGGTTGCGGAGGTGGGATTTGAACCTCACGACCTCCGGGTTATGAGCCCGACGAGCTACCAAGCTGCTCTACTCCGCGATATTTAATTAAATTTCGTGAACCCTTGGCAACGCATTTTTGGTGCCGGTGACCGGGGTCGAACCGGTACGATACTTTCGTATCACGGGATTTTAAGTCCCGGGCGTCTGCCTATTCCGCCACACCGGCGAATTAAACCTAATCAACTGTTCACGTCAGTACTAAGTATTGTATCACATACTTTTAATTTTGTCAACCTATTTTGAAAAATATTTTATCTTTTCCCATTTTTCTTTTTCTCTTCCCTGCACCTTTTGTCCTTTTTTGACGCAAAAGGTCGCACGGCTCTTTCGAGCCGTGCGACACATTTTTTAGCCGAGCTTACGCTCCTTAATTGTATAGAATTCTTCCTCGGTTACACCGTTATACACGGGAATTGCAAGGTTTCCGTCACAACCGCTCATAGGACCTGTATGGTCAGTACCACCGCTTACGTAGAGGTTATACGCCTTAGCAGCCTCTTTTGCGAGGGCACTCGTATTCTCAATATTATCGGGGTGAGAGACCTCGATTCCGTTTAGTCCCATCTGGACAAGTGCGGGAACGTACTGTGTCCACTTATAAGGATGTGCAAGTATTGCAATACCGCCTGCGTCACGAATTATTTTAATGACCTTTTCAGCATCTGGTGCCTTATAAGCAAGCTTTCTTGCCTCCGGTGAATTAAAGACTACCTGACGGAAGTCGCTCTTGAAGGGCACAAAGAACTTTGTATAGATATTATATATTGAATCGTAGTTGAGCCAAGCACCTTCGGGGCTGTACTTTACTATATCGTCCCAAGTAAACTCGGTAATATATCCCGACTCAACTGCGAGCTCAAAGCACTGGCGGGTATACTCGTTTCTACGTTCTACCCTATCCTTAACGTACTCACGGAGAGCGGGATTGTTCATATCGTAATCAAGTCCCACGATATGAAGATTCTCGTTGTTATATCTTCCGTAAAACTCTATTCCCGAAAGTGCTTCCATTCCCTGATTTTTGGCACTTGCCATAAGAGTTTTAACGCCTGCATCGGTCTCGTGGTCGGTAAGAGCGAGAGCCTTATAGCCAAGAGCCTTACCTATAACAACAAGCTGCGAGGGGCCAAACTGTGCATCCGAAAAATTAGAATGAAGATGAAGATTTCCGTATTTCATATTTATTCCCTCCTTAGCCGCGTAGACGCTCTTTGAGCGTGTAGTATTCTTCCTCGGTAATGCCGTGTCCCGCAGGCTTAGCATGTTCGCCGCCGTTACCGCTCATAGGGCCGCCGTGATCCGTTCCGCCACAATGGTAGAGGTTATATCTTGCCGCCATTTCGAGTGCGAGGAAGGACGTGTTTTCGTAGTTATGGAACTGGTCGACCTCAATTCCGTTAAGACCGTACTTAACGAGATCGGGAACGTACTGTGTCCACTTATAGGGGTGAGCAAGGGCGATAACACCGCCTGCCTCACGAACTGCCTTGATTATCTCAGGAGCAGTATGTGCTCTGTCGGGTGGAGGCGTTGCCGCAAGTCGAGCCTTTACTTCAGGCCTATTGAAAAGCTCCTTGAGGCTCGCCTTTATTGGTATTTTAAGCTTTGAGCACACCATGCTTACGGTATCAAGACATATCCAAGTGCCCTTTCCGCTCAATCTGACTACGTCGTCCCACGTTATTCCTTCCATATATCCCATTTCACACGCTATATCAAAGAAAGCGTGTGTACGGTTAACTCTGAGTGCCGTTCTGTCGTCTATGACCTTGCGGACGATAGGATTCTCCATATCGTAGTCAAGAGCTGTGAGGTGGAGCATTTCATCGTTCCACACACCCGTCAATTCACAACCCGAAATAACGTCAATTCCCTCTTTCGCGGCAAATGCCATCATAGGCTTTACGCCGCCGTCGGTATCGTGGTCGGTAAGGGCGAGAGCACGGTAACCAACAGATTTTCCGATAAGCACGAGCTGTTCGGGAGTAAACTGTGCATCAGAATAAGTCGAATGAAAATGAAGATTTGCAAATTTTACGTTTACCATTTTTTCTCCTCCTTATCAGCCAAGACGGCGTTCCTTTATAGCCCAGTATTCCTCTTCGGATATACCGTGATTTGCAGGTACGGCATTGTTTCCGTCGCAGCCGCTCATAGGACCTGTGTGGTCTGTTCCGCCCGAAACATAAAGATTATACTTCTTAGCAGCCTCTCTCGCGAGAGCACTTGTATTCTCAAAGTTATGAGGATGCGATACCTCAATTCCGTTAACACCGTACTCGATAAGTGTAGGAAGATGCTTACGCCAATCAAAGGGATGATACCAATGAGGATGAGCGAACACCATAACACCGCCCGCCTCACGGACAAGCTTTATTACCTTCTCGGCAGGTGCACTCTTGAAATTGAATTTTCTTGCGTCGGGGTGATTAAAAACGTTCTGTCTGAGGTTTCTCGGCAACGGAAGGTTAAGTCTTCTGTAAGTATCGTATACGGTGTCTATGCAGAACCACGTTCCCTCGGGATGAAGACGGACAACGTCGTCCCAAGTAATTCCGTCCATAAGTCCAAGCTCAAGTCCACGCTCGACCTGTTTTCTGCAGGTTTCGTATCTTTTCTCAACCCTCTCGTTGATAAAAGCACGAAGTGCGGGATTATCATAATCGTAATCAAGAGCCACGAGGTGAAGATTTGTTCCCTCGTAAAGTCCTGTAAGCTCGGCACCTATAAGTGCGTCAAGTCCAATGCTTCTTGCAGTCTCAACGAACTTCTTTGCGCCACCGTCGGTATCGTGGTCGGTAAGAGCAAGAGCACGGTACCCAAGCGACTTTCCTATAAGCAAAAGCTGGCTCGGGGTAAACTGTGCATCAGAAAACGTTGAGTGCAAGTGAAGATTTGCGTATTTCATTATTTTCCTCCAGTATTTTCGGTCAAAAAAAACACCGAATTTTGTTCTACTCGAATTGTAACAAACAAAAAAAGCTTTGTCAAGCCATTTGAAAAAATTAAAACAAAAAGCAGGAAAAATTTTAATTTCTCCTGCTTTTCTTATTAAAACTTACTTGTTATTGTTATACATTTCGGTAACGATACTCTTAGCCATAACCGCGTGTCCCTTGGGGTTGGGGTGGAGAGAACTATTGTCTGCCGCATACGCGTGGCAGTTCGTTGCGGTGATCTCGTCCTTTGACTGGTCCACTACAGTTGCACCGAAGTACTCTGCAAGAGCGGAAACACTCTGTGTGAACTTTGCAAGCTTACTTCTTGAAGTGTTATTGTGGTTATTCTCCTGATACGTGAGACAGTATATCTCTGCATTGGGATATTTTTCTCTCATAGCGTTGAGGGAAAGTGCATATACCTGCTCGAAATTATCAAATGCCTCACCTTTCTTGGTACTTCCGGACTTATCGGCCTTTTCCTTAACACCCTTGAACCAGTTTTCAACAGCAGTCTTTCTTGAAGCACTGTCCTTTGCCTTGTTAAGAAGTCCTACAAGAGTTGCATCGCTCTGTGCACCACCGTTAAGATCATTTATACCGAAGTAAATGAGGATAACGTCGGGAGCTATATCGTCTGCGGGATTATCGGGTGTGCCACCGTCACGGTGAAGCTCTGTTGCTCTCTCAAGCATATTTACTGCGATTTTAGACGTACCCGTTGCAGCAGAAGCACTCCAACCGTTTATAACGCAGGTGTTCATCTCGAGGTCTTTTATAACCTTACCCCAATACATAAGAGAGGGATCGTACACGTTTGCCGCATACGTAGGATAGTAGTCGGCATTATTTGCAATAGTAACGTTTGCCTTACCGTCGTTACAAACACCGTCAAAAGAGGAAATACTGTCACCGATTATGGACAGATATTTGCCCTTGTACTTGGTTTTGAGCTCGTTTATCATCTTGTCGTAGCTGTTCTTATCGTTAAGATACTTTATGTTACTTTCGTAGGTCTTTTCCCACTCAAAGTCAATAACAAAGGTATCGTGAGAAGCTGTCATATCGGCAGTTCCTACCTTAGCATAGCATCCAACGTTCTCGGGAGCCTTTTCTCTTACGAGATTAAGCGCTGAATTGGAAGAACCGACCACGCTTCCCAAATATGCGGGAACAAGTGTATCTGTGCTCTTGTAGTAGCCTATAGACTCGTTTGAGCCGATATTTATGTTGTAGGAGGTAAGATCGACCTTAACGACCTTTTTCACACTGTTCTTATTAGGTGTAAGACCGTTTGCCTCGGCATTTATCTTTATCTCATAGGTTGCTTTAGGCTCACCCTTGAGTGCCTTGAAGCCCATATCATAAACAAAAAGTGTGAAAATAAAGTCACCGTTTGCATCAAGTGCTCCGGTCTTATATACGGGGATGGTCATTGAAAGAAGACGACAATCACTTATACCGTTTGCATTTCCCATTACGAAGGGAGCATCAGCAGGAACGGGCCCCTTAAAGGTTATTCCCTTTCCTGTTGTGAATATCTCATAAACCTCTTTTGTGAGGTCAGCAGGGAAAAGTGTTTCGGTAATAGTGTAAGGTGCGATTACGTCAACTACCTCTTCGGTAGCAGGAGCATCATTGTTTGAACCAGATGTGACTGTGTCATCTCCGTTTGCAGGGGGATTTGTACCGCCGCAGGACGTGAAACACATTGTCAGGATAAGCAACAGCGACAAAATCGAAATAAACCTTGTTTTCATAATTATTCTCCCTTTATGTAGCAAAAAATTACAAGTCAATTCTACCATACTTTTATTGATATTGTCAATAGAAATGAAAATTTAAAAATATTCATTGTTTATCGGCAAGTACAATATTCTTTTTCGTAATTGTAAGTGCACCGTCCTGAAGCTCTATCTCGAAATAAACTCCGTCAGGTCTTCCGGGGACTTCGTGAGAGCCTGTCATTGAGCCGAGCAGATAATAAGAAACTCCGTCCTCAACTATCGTTTTCGTGTCGTGCTGATGTCCCGAAACAACCGCAAGAATATTCCTGTCACCTCTTATTATCTTCTTGACGTCCTCTCTGTTTTTCATAAACAGACACTCATCGGGCTTGCTTTCGTCCTCTGCAAGAGCGAAGTGCGTGAAAATAATTGCCGGAAGTGTGTTCTTTTCAAGGTCCGAGCGAAGCCACTCTATGTCTCTCTCGGAGAGATACTGCGTCTTATAGCAACCGCCTCTCGCAAGACCAAGCTCAGGTCTTACCTCGGTGGTGAGGAAGACAAGGTGATAGCCGCAGGTATCAAGTGAATATGTGGAATGTTCGTATCCGAGCAGTGCCTCGACTTCCCTTGTGCTATCCATCATTTTGAGGTCATGATTGCCAAGCACCGAATAAGAGGGGCAATCAAAGAGCGAGAGCTTTGAGAACATAAATTTGAGCGCCTCAATATCCTCATCGTGCTTTTGCGTGTCCTGAATTATGTCTCCAAGATTAACACAAAGGTCGGGCTTGTATTCCTCGTTTGAATATCTTATCAGTTCATCAAGAAGTGGCAAGGCATACTCGACAAGCTTTATTTTCCTGTTAAAAACCGCTGTTTCAATATCTCCCGCGAAATAGTGAATATCAGCAAAAGCAAGTATTTTCATTACTCTTTGTCTCCTAAAATCTTATCGGGATAATACGCACGCGTGTTTGCGTGGTGTCCCCTCTCGTCTATGACGTCAAAACGGAAATAGGGCTGTCCTTCGGGAAAACGAAAGGTCGCCTCGGTAAGATATTCGCCTTCTTTCGCAATTTGTCTGCCGCTGAAGGTACGGTGGCAGGTAAGCATAGCTATCTCCTTTGCTGGAGAGCATTTTATATGCACCTTATTGTCCTCAACGTAAAGCTCCTCGATAGTGGGGCCTGTTGAAGCATAGAAATCACCCTTATCAAGTGCGTTTATAACATCATCATATTTTAGCTCTTTAGCCTTTATCATAACAAATCCGCCGTATCTACCGCAGTAGGGGTTGTCATCGGGCAGGTTGCCGTGACAGTCATCAGCAGCAATAGGGGAAAGCTTCTTTCCGCGACGAAGCATCTGCTCATACATATTTTGATTGTATTCGTTATAACCGCAAGTGTAGGAATCGTGGTTGTATATCTCCATAGCGAAAAGACCTTCAAGCTCGCCCACGTCCTCAATATCTATAAAAGAACAAGTGGGATGATTGAGTGAGACGAGAAAACCGTTAGCATTCGCCTCGTCAATTACCCTCTGCATAAACTCCTTATCAAAGGTTTTTTTAAGAGTCTCGCCAACGTACTTGACCTCGGGCACACGCCAGACCTCACCGTGCTTTACCGAGGTAGGACTAAAGCAGACCTGCGTGGTATTGTGCTGGTCACGTGCAAACATATTGAATTCAAGAGTCTTTGCTTCAAGCCAAGACTTTTTCTCGATTATGGCATATTCAACGGCAGTAATTGTGAGAAAATCCTCATCGTCAAGCTCCGAGTGCTCAACGAGCAGCTCGTGGTCGGTCATAGCGAGAATACTATAACCGTTTGCCTTATAAAGCTTTTTAAGCTCGGCAGGCGTGTTCTTTCCGTCGGACACAGTTGAGTGTGCGTGAAGATTTGCCTTATAAAATCTTCCCTCTTCGGGCAAAAGATAGAATCTCATAACATTCTTTCTCATATAAGTGCTTATTTTTCGATGTCGGCAAACAATCCATCGGGAATCTTTACGTCATTAAATTTGGGGCTGTCCTCAAGGTCAAGGGCGTATGCAATTACCTTTGCCATATCACGAAGATTCATGTTAAAATCCTTAATAGGAGCAACTGTCTTGCCCTTGAATCCGAGTGTTATGGTCATTTCGGCATCGGAATCCTTGCCGTGAGTCGTTCCCGTGCCGCCGTGGTCGGTGGCAAGAATCAAAAGTGTATCGTCAAGTATTCCCGCCTCTTCAATAGCCGCATATATCTCACCGAGATATCCGTCGACTACCGTAAGCTGCTTTAAATACTCCTCTGTTTCATATCCTATCTTGTGTCCCTTTGAGTCGACCGAATCAAAGTGGAGGAAAAGAAGGGTGGGCTTATCGCTCTTTATATACTCAACTGCTCTCTTTGTGAGCTTTGCATCGTCCCAATCAAGAAACTCCTTGTTGATATAGTCCTCGTCATTGACAACGTAATCGTTCATCTGCTTCCAGGTAACGAACGAGGCTATCTTCGCATCGGGATATTTATCGTGCGTCATTGTAAATATCGTCGGGAATTTCTTGAGAGCTTCCTCATATCTCTTATTTACGTTAGGGGTTTTATCGTCTGGGTTTTGAGTAACTCTCATATCCTCCTTGGGCAAAGCACCCGTAAAAGACGAGAGCCAGCAGGGACCCGTTACACTTGGGTCGGAGGCTCTTGCAACGTCGGTAAGAGCAGCGTCGGCAAACAACTTATCGATATTCGGAGTATCGGTCTTGGTATGGAAATTACCCATACCGTCAATACCGACGATAATTACGTGCTTGTAAACGAATCTTTCACCGGTGTTCAATAGGCTGTCAGTCAAGCCATCCGTTTCAAGACCGGTGTTTTCGCCATTACTCTGCTCTCCGCCGCAAGCTACCAAGGTAAGGAGCACAGATAAAATCAAAAATATAGACAACAGTTTCTTCATTTTACATTTCCCTTCAAACAAACAGACTTAAAGTAAATTCATTTTAACACACGAAAGAATAGATGTCAATAAAGATAAATAAAAAGGCTATCTAAAATAGCCTTTTGCTTTTATAATATTTTTCCTTCTTCAATATCGCATATAACCCTCGCTATTGCGTGTTCCTCGTTGCTGACAGTCACGATATCCGCCGCAGCAAGTGCCTCGGGGCTAGCATTTGCCACCGCAATACCGACGCCTGCCTTTTTTAGCATTGCAACGTCGTTATTGTAGTCACCGATAGCAATAGTCCTTTTTTTGTCTATACCCAAATACTCGGCAAGCTTTTCGATAACTACACCCTTGTTTATTCCCTTTGGCAGAATCTCGAAAAGAGCCCTCTCGGAACGAATAAAATCAAATTTACCAGCACTCTTATGAGAGCGAAGCACTCTATCAACGGCAAGTATCTCCTCGTTCTTCTCACTTCCGAAAATTATCTTGGCAATAGGCTCTTTAACGCTTTTGTACTCACAAGTAAGCTTCGGAAGTCCCGTTACCTCTCTGAAATACTGCATCGTATCATTGTCACGGCAAAAATAGGTCTTATAAAAGGTGTTGACCTGAATGCCTACCTCCACGAGTGCCTCTGCCACACAGTCTATAAGTTCAAAAACTCCATCTGGCATTTCGCTCGTCCAGATATATTCCTCTTTTTTCTTATCGTAAAGACCGCCGCCGTTTATGCAACCGAAGGGAGCGTTGGGGTTTATTGCCTCGCAGATCCCGTTTACGTAAAAGGGCATTCTTCCCGTAACGAAGGTGAAATATCCGCCCTCTCGCTTAAAATATTCAATTGCTTCAAGATTTTCCTTCGATATGGTCTTATCCTCACGAAGAATAGTGCCGTCAAGATCGGTACAAAAAAGTATTCCGTCAAATTTTCCCATTATTCTTCACCGTCTTTATTCTTTTTAATTATACCCACAACAGATGACACAAGAAGCGCACTCTCATAGATAACTCCGCCAATTGACCCAGCAAGGACGTTATAGATGAGGCAAAGAGGAGCTTTTATTAGCATTGCGACTCTTATTTTATGTGCCGAGGAAAACGCAAGACTCACGGCATTGACTACAAGACCTGTCATTATGAAAACCGAGTACCACTCACCCCAAGTGAGAATACTTGCTATTACCATAACTACCGAAAAGAACACTGGCAAAAAGAGTCCGCGACTTCCCTTTTTGTCACGAAAATAGTAACAAACGCACTGCACCGCGGCAACGATGTTGAGTGCCATAGCCGTCATTGAGCCGATGCAAATATAGTGTACAACGAAGACCGATGCAACTATTATCTGAAAAATGAGTATCACCCTCGGTGATTTCATCTGAAAGCAAATAAAACCGAGTATAACGGCAATTATGCCGAGTATCTGTCCAACGATATACATATCTAAACCTCAAAAAATTATTTTACAAAACACGAAATACATTATACCACAAAAAATATTTATGTCAAGTTTTGTTGAATTTTTATTTCAAATTTTAATTTATGGGTGTGTTTATGTAAATTCGGGGGAAGAGCCTTTTTTAGGAAAATAGCTTCGTCACGACGAAGCCGTCTCTTCCCCCGCATAAAACAACACCTATAAATACCAATTTGTCAAAGAAGGAGACACCTTTAAAAAAGGTGTCTCCCAACATATAAAGTATATCATTAAATACCTAAAAACGCACCGTTCGCTCTTAAGTGTGCCTGAAGCTCGCTTACGTCAACGCTTCTTGTATCGATTCCCTTCTTTACTGCAAGACCTATTGCCACTCCCGCCGCCTCGCCAAGTGTGCAAACTGTGGGCATAATTCTGTAGGACGCCTGTGCTCCGTGGTCTGACGAGATACATCTGCCCGCAACGAGCATATTGCTTACCGTCTTTGGAATAAGACATCTATAAGGAATGGTGTAATACTCTCCCTCGGGGAAAAAGTAGTGGCTGGTGCCCGCCCCCTCGGGATTATGAATATCAATATCGTAATTGCAAGCCGCAACAGAATCCTCAAACTTTGTAAATGCACGGCAGTCGCTCTCACTCAGCACGTAGTCACCCACTATCATTCGGCTCTCACGCACGCCTATCTCAGCACCCGTCTCCATAAGGAAGCAGTTGTCAAGTCCGTCACCGTTCTTTTTCATAAAGTCGATTATCTCGCGGATCTGGTCGCGTGCAAAAAGCTCCGCCTTCGTTACGTCCTCGGGATCTGTCGGATCGAGCTTTACAACTCTCGTTGTATTAAAATGCATTACGTTAGGAATGGGTGAACGGAAAAGAAGAATATCCTCACGGGGATTCATAAGCTCTCCTCTTGCCTTTGCTTCTCTGTATTTCTGCTTAAGCTCCTCTTTGGTCTTGTAGAATGCCTCAACGTCAACGTTGCCAAGACGGAAGCAAAGCGTCATAGGCTGACAAAGGTGGTCGTTCTCTCTGCCGAGATTGTAGGGACAGTCGGAAAGATACGCAAGCTGTGCGTCTCCCGTACAGTCAACGAAATAATCTGCCTCAATATCCACAGGACCGCACTTTGTGGCAACCGTGATAGACTCTATCTTTTCGCCGTTCTTCTTTGCGGCAAAAATGTATGCGTGATAAAGAAGCTCAACTCCCGCCTCTCTCACCATATCGTTAAGTATAAATTTAAGCTCTTCCTCAAGAAAAAGCTTTCCACGCATAGCACCCTTTTCGCCAAGCTTTTCGCAAATAGTCTTATAAATTCCCTGAGAAAGCTCGGTCATAACTCCGTTAAGCTTTGTGGCATTGGGCATAAAGGGGATAACGAGCGAGTTTACCGCTGCACCGCCAAGTGCATTTCCCTTCTCAACGAGAAGCACACGGCTTCCCTCTCTTGCCGCAGCGATTGCCGCACAAACTCCCGCAAATCCGCCGCCTACTACCACAACGTCGTATTTTTTCATAAGAACTCCTTTTATCAAGCACAATTTATTACAGTTCATTTTAACACCCGTAAATTATTTTGTCAATATTCGCCTTAAAAATATTCGCCTTAAAGTCATGACCACCAGCCGTGCTGGTGGCTTGCGATAGCCCCCTTGGGGCATTCCACACGCTGAAGCCTATAGGCTCGTCGAAAAAAACGCCACTTGCGGTAATTGCCCTACCACTATTGAAATAGTAAATATCTATAGC
>JAFVSI010000062.1 GCA_017503865.1 Clostridia bacterium
CACACGAGGGGGTTCCCCTCGCTAAATGCAAACTAACTATATCGTTAGCCGCTTTTCTTTGCGAAAAGAGGCACAAAGAAAAGCTAAGCAAAAGAAAGTGCCGTTTTCACGAGGCTCCGCCTCGAGCTCCGCGAGCTTTTGAAAAAGCTCGACCAAAACTTTTCAACCACTCGCCCTAAGTCTCACCGATAAATTAAAATTTGAATTGACAACACATTTCGTCTATGATAAAATGAAAGCAAGGCGGTGGTTTAATGAAGGCTTTTGGTAGTTTACCCGAGGGATACGGTGAAATTTACTCGGTTGACCTTAAGAAAAACAAGAAATTATCATTACTTGTAAACGGAATTGCTATAGTGATTTGTGTCGTTATGGCGGTGGTTATGAATTTTTACGTGCCTTTTTCGACACTATTCGATATGAAAGACGGGTTTGTGCCCTACATAATCCGTTTTGTGTCCCTTATGCTTTTGTCGGTGCTTTATATCGTTTTGCACGAGATTGTTCACGGAATAGCAATGAAAATATGCGGCACAAAGAAGGTAAAATACGGCTTTACAGGCGTATATGCCTATGCGGGCAGCGATGATTATTACGACAAAAAGGGATACATATTTATCGCACTTGCTCCCGTTGTGCTTTGGGGAATAGTTTTGGCTGTTGTAAATTTTCTTGTGCCTGCCTCGTGGTTTTGGGTAATCTACATTATTCAAATATCAAACGTCGGCGGTGCGGCGGGCGACTATTTCGTCACGGTGAGATTTTCCCGCTTGCCAAAGGATATTCTCGTCAAGGACTACGGAGTCGGAATGGTCGTGTATTCAAAAGAAAAATAAGAAAAGCAGACTGCAAAGCAGTCTGCTTTTCTTATTCATTTTGAGGGAATACCGTTAAAAGCGTATTCGCCAAAACGTCGATAGAACAGCGAACGGTGGGGAGATCGTATTGCTCCTTGCCTATTACGGGCATACACCAAGGAGTTTCCATTGTAAGCACCCAAAGCCCTTTTTCTATGACGTGGTCGGCAAGCATTCCCTCGTGTCCGTTGGGACGGGTTCTCCCGAGAGATTCGTTTTGGGGGAGAGAAGGATATTCCTTTGCCCATTTCTTTGAGAGAGGGGCAAAAACTGCCTTTGCCAGCTCTACGTCACGCTGAGAGTAAACGTAAAAGAGGGGATATCCCTTGGCGATATTGTGATAGTCAAGCACGAGCTGTGTATCGGAATTTTCTTCTAAAAAGCGAATTATCGATTTTGTTTCCGTCTCGGATTCGGGATATTCTCCCGCATGCTCAGGCGAGTTTTTTTCGTTTTTGCCGTTGAAATACGGGGCGAAATTTCGGTTAAGGTCAACCTCGTTTTCATTCTTTCTTTTGTTGTGGTCAAAGCCCCAAGGATTCGCTACGGGAATTACGTCAAAGACGACGTTTCTTTTTAGGTGTGATAGAAGCTTGTCGTTTGAGGTGAGCATCAGCTTAAAGAATTGTGCCGTCACAAAGGCAGCACCCTGCTCGTAGCCGTGAATGGATGCTATGATGCACGCCTTTAAGGGTGGGTTGCTTTGTTCGGGATTTCTGAAGGTGTAGCGACGTATCTCGCACGAGGACGCCTCGTCTAAAACCGTTTTAGTAATAAACTCGGGGAATTTTTCCATAAGCTTGTCATACATATCATATATGACCTTATGTGAGCATTTTGTAAGAGGTATGGTGTCGGACAGAGAGCCGCCCGCAACGTCAAACGGGGCGGAATAAATGAGGCTTTCGTGGGACTCAAAATTACTCATTTTATTATGTTTCCTTTTTAATATCAGTCAAAATACCCCTTGTACTCGATTTGGTGAGGACTTTCGGGGAAGAGGAGACGATGAAGGTCGATAAAATAATCGTCGGTCATACTTGCGATGTAGTCAACGACGAGCTGATTAGGCTCGGTTTTTTCATACGGAATATCTCGCTCGTAGTGGGCAAGCTTTACGTAATTTATATGGTGCGTAAAGATAGGCGAATCGGTGTTGCCCCCGATAAGGTCTGAGAGAAGCTTCTCGTAAAGTTCTTCCATCATAGGCTTTATAATTGCGTCAAACTTCTCGGCAACGGCAGGGGAGAGGTAAATTTTCTCGTAATTTTCCTTTTTAGCCTTCGAGAGAGCGGCAAAATGGGTGTTGTCCATCTTTATATAATCGTGTCCGTAGCTGTTTTCGATAATGTTTACAATAAGATTGTTTATAATCTCGGCATTTCTCTCGCCGATGTCGGACGGCGAAAAATTGTCGGTCGAAATAAGAGCCGCCTTTTCTGCGTCCTGTCTGTCCTTGCCGAGATACGCGATGATGTCGGATATTCGCATAACACAGCCCTCAAGTGTTGAAGGAACGAGCTTTTTGACGTTTGCTTTATCGAGATAGCAGCCCTCGATAAGCTCATCAAATTTTTCAAATGACGCAAGAGGTGCGGGGCGGTATTCCGAAAGCTCAAGCTCTCCGTCGTGGCTCGCGATGCCCGAAAGTGTCTCAAGGCTTATATTGTAAGGATAAATCTTGTCAAGCACACGTACCGAATGGATATTGTGCGAAAATCTCCTGCCCGTATGCTCGCGAAGGATTCCGTCAAGATATTTCTCGCCTGCGTGACCGAAGGGAGTGTGTCCTATATCGTGACCGAGAGCTATCGCTTCAATAAGGTCGAGATTAAGCCCGAGTGCCTTTCCTATTGTCCTCGCTATTCTTGATACGAGCTGAACGTGGAGTGCACGGCGGGTTATGTCGTCGTTTTTGTAGAAGGAAAAGACCTGCGTCTTGTCGGCGTAGCGGTTGTAATAGGGGCAGTGAAGTATCTTGTCGATGTCGTGGATAAATGCGGTACGCCACACGTTTGCCTTGTCACGTGGGTTGTCGCGGCGGCGGTGTATTTTCCCCTCGTCAAAGGCTACAGCAGGAACCGTTCCGTTTTCTCTGTCACTTATTATTCTATTTTCAACTTCAGTTGAAAGTGTTTCGTATCTTAACATATACACCTCATAAATTGAGATTTTTTCTTAAATTTATTATATCATTTTTTTGCGGCGTGTGCAAGAGGAATAAATATATAAATTGGTATTTGTAGGTGAGGCTTGGAGAAAGTGGTTGAAAAGTTTTTGTGTCTCGAACACGAACATCAGTTCGTGTGACGAAGCGTAGCGGAGTTATTTTTCTAAAAAGCGACCGCCCATCCAACGCGCGTAGCGTTGGTCGCTCGTCGCAACGAGCGAAACTCCCCTATCGTTCGAAACGCCACGAAGG
>JAFVSI010000017.1 GCA_017503865.1 Clostridia bacterium
ACGGTTCTACAACAATGAACGTATTCAACTCAAAACAAAACTGACACCTCTCGAAAAGCGATGTCAGTTCGTTGCTTAATTCTTAATTATACTACCCACAGGGGCTTTTTGTACTGTCCGCACAATTTGGGGCAGTTCATAAAAGGGGGATTTTGTCAATTTATTTTTTGTTTTGCCACTCTTTTTGCGACGGTAATTTGAAAAACTGATAGAAATTACAAGGAATCATTCCGTTATATAGCTTTCTCGTCTTGTCAGCACGGCGTCCGTAAAGCTTTTCGAAGTACTCGCACGAGGTTATAACGTATATTTGCCAAGGAGCAAGCTCACGGAAGGCTCTGCCCATATCCCGATATAGTTGCTCTGCCTCTTTTTGCTCCATAAGACGCTCTCCGTATGGCGGATTGCACACGATAGTTGCCCGTCTGTCAAGCTTTTTTATCTTAGTTGCATCCATTTCAAAAAACTTGATTTTCTCATCTACCCCCGCACGCGAGGCGTTTTCCCTTGCGATTTTAAGCACCTCGCCGTCAATATCGGAAGCAAATACCTCAAAATCCTCATCAAGTCGCTCGAGGTCCATCGCCTCTTCCCTTGCCTCAAAGAATATTTTAGAGTCAAAGGCCGCAAACTCCTCTGCGGCAAATTTTCGGTTGACTCCGGGTGCGATATTTGCGAGTATCATAGCTCCCTCAATGGCAATTGTTCCCGAGCCGCAAAATGGGTCCCAAAGAAGAACGTCGGGGCGAGGACGGGAGAGCTTTGCAATAGCCGCTGCAAGCGTTTCGCGTATAGGAGCTATACCCGAAGCGGGGCGATATCCTCTTTTGTGAAGAGCCGTACCCGTAGTGTCTATCATAAGCGTTGCTACATCCTTGAAAATAAAGAACTCTATTTGATATTTCGTACCCGTTTCATCGAACCAATTTATGCCGTATTCAGCGGAAAGTCTTGATACAACTGCCCTTTTGACGATGCTCTGGCAGTCGGGCACTGAAAAGAGCTTGCTTTTTATTGCATGCCCTTTTACGGGAAAGGAGTCAAGTTGAGAGATATAATTCTCCCAAGGAAGAGCCCTCGTTCCCTCGAAAAGCTCGTCAAAACTCGACGCGGGAAAATCTCCAAGCTTTATAAAAACTCGCTCTGCAAAGCGAAGAAAAACATTTGCCCTCGCAACTGCACTTTCG
Organism: Clostridia bacterium; assembly: GCA_017503865.1. Taxonomy (GTDB): domain Bacteria; phylum Bacillota; class Clostridia; order Oscillospirales; family CAG-272; genus HGM12713. The sequence goes on from JAFVSI010000017.1 coordinate 1,188, forward strand.
TCACCCTCAAAGGTAACTCTGCCGTCCATAGTGTCGAGCCTTTTGTAACCGAGTGCGTCAATTTCCTCGCCAAGCAAACGCTCAAGACCGAAAAGGCAGGTCGCCACAAGCTGTATTTTTTCCATAAACCACCTTAAATGTTAAGGGTGCCGCCAAGCTTGGCGGCACCCCGTTTTTTGCAATAATTACGCCTTGTTTACAGAACCGAAGAGCTCCATCTTCTCACGAACGGTAGCCTTGATAGCCTCAACGCCGGGAGCGAGGATCTTTCTGGGGTCAAAGCCCTTACCAACAAGGTCCTTACCCTCTTCGATGTACTGACGAGTTGCAGCAGCGAAAGCGAGCTGGCACTCGGTATTTACGTTGATCTTTGCAACGCCGAGAGAGATAGCCTTCTTTATCATATCAGCGGGGATACCTGTACCACCGTGAAGAACGAGGGGCATATCGCCTGTCTTCTGCTGAATAGCATCAAGAGTCTCAAAAGAGAGTCCCTGCCAGTTTGCGGGGTACTTACCGTGAATATTACCGATACCTGCTGCAAGCATTGTTACGCCGAGGTCAGCAATCATTTTGCACTCATCGGGATCTGCACACTCGCCCATTCCGACAACGCCGTCTTCCTCGCCGCCGATAGCTCCAACCTCTGCCTCAAGGGACATTCCCTTTTCAGCACAAACCTTTACGAGCTCCTGTGTCTTTGCAACGTTCTCCTCGATAGGATAGTGAGAACCGTCGAACATTATTGAAGAGAAACCTGCCTCAATGCACTTATAGCAAGCCTCGTAGGTACCATGGTCAAGGTGAATAGCTACGGGAACTGTGATTCCCATATCCTTGATCATACCGTTTACCATACCGACGATAACGTTGTAGCCACCCATGTACTTTCCGGCACCCTCGGATACGCCGAGAATTACGGGAGAGTTCATTTCCTGTGCAGTGAGAAGGATTGCCTTGGTCCATTCAAGGTTGTTGATATTGAACTGACCTACAGCATATTTTCCTGCCTTTGCTTTTGTAAGCATTTCTTTTGCTGAAACTAACATTTTTATATCTCCTTAAGATAAATTATTTCCAAGTGTTATTATACACCCTTCGGAGAATAAAATCAATAGAAATACAAAAATTTATTGACAAGTTTTAGTTAAATACCGCACAGTAAGCACTGAAAAACACATCTGCCATCTGCTTATAGCCTGCATCAGAGGGCTGTACTGCCCCCTTCTGCACAGTTTGCGTTACCGACACTCTGGGATTTACGGCAATCTCCTCGGTCTCCATATTATTCTCACTGTCGAAACAGGATAAAAGGGGAACAAAATAAACGTTGCTAAATCCCTTTGCAGTAATATTTTTTACAATTGTTTTGGCAGCCGAAATTATTATTTTATCGCACTCGGACTTCGTCTTTCCCGAAAAATCAAGTCCTGCCCCCTCTGTTGTCTGTCGTGCCATTCCGTCTTGAGTTCCCCAAAGCGGTGGTAAAACGACGAATACAGGACAGGCATTATCAAGTCGTATAGACGTTATCATCTCGCAAAGATTTTCAGCAAGCTGCTCGGCAGAAACATTGAGAAGCTCACGTTCACCGAAAAATAGCTGAACACCGCTAACCTCGGTAGCATAATGGAACCATGACCATTCAAATCTTGTTCCTTGACAGAACATATTTGACTCCAATTCACCGCTTTCAAGATCCTCTGCATCATTTGAATAAAGAAAGGTATTTGTGTCCCATCCCGCAACGCCGGCATGGTAAATCCCCGATTCGCTTTCGCGGGGTCCAACAAATTCAATCGCTGAGCCCGAAAGATTTTGAACCTCCTCAAGCCAAGACTTGCCGGCTGAATATACGTCTCCCAAGGGGCATATCATTAAATCTTCAAGAGCTTCGGTTGAAGCAATTTTAACATTAGCCACCTTGCTGTAAACAAGTTGATCCAAACGGTCATATATTTGAAGCGTCAAGGGATACTCTCCTATAAAATCATAATCCCCCGTAATACTGAATTTTCTGCCGTATGCCTTGCCGACATCGCATATCCATTTAAAGCGATACTTGTCGGAATCGGCACAAACACTTGCGTTGTATATCTCTACCGTTCTGCCAAGTGCAACGTATATTTCGTCGGGAAGGAAAGCTGTCACCTCAGCTATTGTACCGCTGCCGACCGACTCCGAACCGTCAAGTGCCAAGCTCCAATGTTCGTTTTCCTCGCTCGGCTCTTCGCCTACGTTTGAGTCGTTTGCAACCCACAAACAGCCCGAATGAGTTACCGCGTCAAGGCTCTCGTACTCTACGTCCTCGCTCCATCTTCCCTTAGGTGTTAACGCCACCTTTCCGATATTTATAGTTTTACTCATTTATTGTTACCTCCAAAAATCCTTTGTCGCTGAGAGAAAAGCTCAGGTTGTCAAAAGTGTCGCTGACAGTCATAGTAAGCATTCCACTTTTTACGTCAACCGCAAAGAAAGCAACGTCAAAGCCGCCTGCTTCTCCCTTCTCTCCCGTGTCTCCTTTATCTCCTTTTTCCCCCTTATCTCCCTTATCTCCCTTTTCTCCTTTATCGCCTTTTTCGCCCACTTCTCCTTTTATATTTCCTACAAATCTCCAATGGTCTCCCTCTTCGGCAATATAAATGTCATAAGTATCGCTGTTTAAATAAAAATCGTTTGGCACTGCCCCGTCAACGAAAAGATAAACGTCATTGTTTCCCGACACCGAGTTTCCTACAAACCATCTGTTTCCGTCGACTCCGTTAATTCCGTCGACTCCGTCTTTACCATCAAAAACTCCGCTATCGGCGTCTTCCCTTACAGAATTTGCAGTATCCACTGCCTTTTTCATATAAGAAAGCACCTGTGCTATCTCGTTTGGGCTCGGCTTTGCGGCAGAATTGTCCACATCATCAAGAGTACCGAGAACGTCTATCTCACCACTTACGGTCAAAAGCTTTTTGTCGTCGTCATATCCGACTATGGCGTATTTCGTTCTTCCCCTCACACTCATAACCTCGTTTGGAATTACGATAGGACTTCCGTTATAGACCACAGAGACCGCTTCTCCTTCGGGGGGATAAAAAATGACCTTTTTTCCAAGTCCCGACCATTCATCGCTGAAGCTTATCTCGAGCGACTCTATACCGTAGCTTCCCTTAGTTCCCGCAATTATCTTGCGAGGGGATATTGTGTAATAATTCGCACTTATCTTCATAAGATAAAACTCCTTTCTTTCAGATACCTCAGGTATTTTAAGGAGCTCTGCTGTCCGACGTCAATGATACTATTTATGTCTTTTTTACTACTGACAAAAAAACGTCACTAAAGAAAAAAGAAGGCTGTTGCACGAATGCAACAGCCTTTTGTGTAATATTTAATTACTGCTGGCCTGTGAGCTTTGCGATTTCCTCTGCAAAGTTGTCCTCTCTCTTTTCGATACCCTCGCCCTTTTCGAAACGAACGAAAGATACTACCTTAAGAGAAGCTCCAAGCTCCTTAGCGGTCTTCTCAACGTACTTGCCTACCTTAAGATCATCATCCTTGATGTAGTCCATATCGAGCAAGCAGTTGTTCTCATAGAACTTACCGAGCTTACCGATAACCATCTTCTCAAGGATCTGCTGGGGCTTGCCTGCGTTCTTGGGATCAGCTGCCATCTGAGCGAGAACGATTTCCTTCTCGGACTCGATAACGTTTGCGGGAACGGAGTCTCTGTCAAGGTAAGGAGTTGTGTAAGCACCGATCTGGAGAGCGATGTTCTTTGCGAACTCTACGAACTCTGCCTTAGCAGCGGTGTCAGCGTCTGTGTCGAACTTTGCAACAACGCCGATAGAACCGTTACCGTGAATGTAGGTGCTGGTAAGTCCCTCAACTACTACGAAACGGCGGATGCTTATCTTCTCACCGATAACGAAGATCATCTCCTTGAGCTTTGCATCAACGGTAACACCACCGTCAATGTAGTCGGAAGCAAGAAGCGCGTCAACGTCAGCGGGCTTGTTTGCGATAACTGTCTTAAGAAGGTTCTTTACGAACTCCTGGAATGTTGCATTCTTTGCAACGAAGTCTGTCTCGGTGTTAACCTCGATCATAGCGGTTACGTCGCCGTCCTTGAGGATATCAACGATACCGTCAGCAGCGATTCTTGTTGCTGCCTTAGCCTCTGCCTTGAGCTCACCTCTCTTACGAAGGATGGTTATTGCCTCCTCCATATCACCGTTAGCCTCAACGAGAGCCTTCTTACACTCCATCATACCGATACCAGTCTTTGCACGGAGCGCTGCAACGTCTTTTGCTGTTATATTAGCCATTTTAGTTATTTCCTTTCTAATTATTACGAAATTTTAGAGCCGATTACTTCAGTAATTATTACAACAGTAATTATTACTCAGCGTCAGTAGCCTCAGCTTCAGCCTCGGTTGCCTCAACCTCTTCAGCTACAGCCTCACCCTGTCTGCCCTCGATCATTGCGTCTGCAAGAGCTGCAGAGATGAGCTTGATAGCACGGATAGCGTCGTCGTTACCGGGAATGATGTAGTCAGCATCGTCAGGATCACAGTTGGTGTCAACGATAGCGATTACGGGAATACCAAGCTTCTTAGCCTCGAGAACTGCGTTTCTCTCCTTCTTGGGGTCAACGATAAAGATTGCGGAAGGAAGCTCCTCCATAGTCTTGATACCGCCGTAGCTCTTCTCAAGGTCGAAAATTTCCTTCTGCTTCATAGCAACTTCCTTCTTGGGAAGAAGCTCGAATGTGCCATCCTCCTGCATCTTCTCAAGGCTGTTGAGACGAGCGATGGACTTCTTGATGGTCTTGAAGTTTGTCATCATACCGCCGGGCCAACGAACGTTTACATAGTACATTCCGCAACGCTGAGCCTCTTCCTTGATTGCGTCAGCTGCCTGCTTCTTTGTACCTACGAAAAGAAGTGTTCCACCCTGCTCGGAGAGCTCACGAACAAAGTTGTAAGCCTCTTCGAACTTCTTAACGGTCTTCTGAAGGTCGATGATGTAGATGCCGTTTCTTTCGGTAAAGATGTACTCCTGCATCTTAGGATTCCATCTTCTTGTGTGGTGTCCAAAGTGAACACCTGCTTCAAGCAATTGCTTAATTGAGATTACAGACATTTTATGTCCTCCTTCGGTTGATTTCCACCACGTCGTCCTCGGCATATTTATTCCTCTCGTGAGAAACACCGATACGCCCGCCACAACGTGTGTGATATTTTATTTTGCGGATTTGCCGCATTGCGAGATATTATACCATAATTATAATCGCGACGCAATAGGCATTTCCTAAATTAACAAATTATTTACAATTTCAGCTATTAAACCCTCAAAAATTTCATTTTTCCTTACTTATCTGCTTTGCGGGACGCTCAATTCTCACAGCACCCGCGAAAAAATACACAGTAGCACTGAGAAGGGGCGGCACAAATGACAGCCACAAGTAAAGCATACTCGAAAATCCTTCTATATCAAAAAGCTTTTCAAGGCTCGGAACCGTAAAGCAAAGAATGCAAAAAACGAGCATAAACGAAAGATATACGATGCCAAGCACACGGGGCTTTTTCTTTAGAGTTTTCTTGAGACGCGGCAAATTCACTATTCTCAAATCGAATTTGAGGCAAAGGAAAACGGCGACGTGGAAAAAAACAAACGTAACGAGTGAATACTCGGTCTTATCTATGTATTTTGGAACGTTCGGGAAAAGCGAGACTATCTCGGGAAGAAGTGACGCAAAAAGTGCTCCGCCCGCAAAGCAGATTATGCGTGTCAAATTTTGGTTCAGCGGGAAAAGCATTTCGAGCGTTGCCTCGAGGTAAGACCTCTTATGAATATTCACTTCCCTGTCGCTTATATAGTAGAGCAGAACGAAGAGGTCTGCGATCATTCCGCCAAGGACTATATGCCTTACGTCAAGTGCCGTACCACCGAAAAGCATAGGAACCATAACGAGCACGAGTCTTGTAAGCTGGATACATACGAGATACCTGAAAAATCCCGCAACTCTCACCGCTACCGATGTCGCGTTTGAGAATGCCGAGCTTAACGAGGCGAAGCCGCCCCTTCTCTCGAGCTTTTGCTTTTTGTCAGGACGGGGGATAAGCACGTCAGCCTTGCGACGCTCGCTCTCAGCTACCTCTGCCCTTGCGGGATCGTCAAAGGTATGGAGCGTGTCTATCTCCTCTTCAAATCTTCCTTTTAATTTATAATCGCAAGAGGAAAAGCTTACGTAAACGTCTGCCATTCGGTATATCTTTTCAAACCGTTCGTCAAAGCCGCAGACTGCAACTCTCTCTCTGTTTGCGTGAGCCACACCGATAAGGTCGCATATCTCCTTGTCGGAGAAAGACTCATACGTGCCAAAGCTTCCTAATTTATATGAAAGAGGCAGCCCGTTTTTCATAAGGGCATCTCTTGTCATCGCCTCACCGCAAAGCTCATTTGGATAAACGCCGCAAGACGTCACTTTACCGTAAGCAAGGGTATTCTTAAAGAAAATGGGTTTTACACCGAGAGCTTTAATTTTTTCTATTGCTACGCAGGCGTCTTTGTCGTACGCCTCTCCGAAAACGAGCATACCGACGAAGGTGCGTTCACCGTATTCGCTGCCCACGAGCCTCGAAACTGTAAAGACCAGAACACTTCTGCCGCCGTTTGCCTTTGTGCGAAAAGCATTCATAAGTCTGCCCCTTGCGTCCTCGTCAAGAGGAGCTCTTCCGCCGTCAAAAAGGCAGTCGCTGCAATCGTTAATAATGCTGTCGCTATAGGCGACCGAAAGCATATATTTTTCACCGAATTCACTGTAAAAAAGCTTATCGTCGATATCTGTGCCGTTTCTCGTAGCCGCTGAAAAGCCCGTGATATTACACCTTATTCCAAGTGCTCCCTTGTCGGCAGAGGATCTTTCTATAAATTCCTTTATCGCACCGTCAAAGTGCTGTGAGCTTTCGGGCCCAGCCGAAAGAGACGTCCTTTGAGCACTGTCGTAAAGAGCCACAAGCTCGGCAAGACGCTTTTCCGCCTTGCCTATTCTCTCCCCTTCCTCAAAGGAGCATTCACCGTCAGCGGTAACGCTTCTTTCAAAATGAAGGATACCGTCGGTAAAAACAGCATTGTCAAGAACGAAAAGATATTTTACGTCGGCAAGCTTGTCCATTGTATCGCAAGAACGCACAACAGAGGGCTCGTATGCCGAAAGGCACCGCTTCATCGACACGGTATAAAACGCCTTACACACCGTCACCGCCGTCTGCGTCATCGACGTAGCGGCAATTGCAAGTGCCGTCATAAACGATACAAAAAGAGAAAGTGTGGTATTCCCCAAAATAACGCTCAGCACGCTGAAAGGAAGGATAACGAGCATAAGAATTATGCCGAGCCTTCTGCAGTAGTTTTTAAAGAGAGTGAGAAGTCGCGGTATCCGTCCGTGTGCTTTCGACTCAGACGGTAAAGCACCGAGCTTCGCACCGACATATGTATAATCGCCCGTCGCGGTAACTATCGCTCTCGCTGTGCCCGAAACGACGACAGACGCGGCGTGTACCGTATTTGAAAATCTCGTGGGATCGTACTCGTTTTGGGGAACTCTGCTCTCAGCCGCCTTGTCAAGCAAAATATATTTGCCCTTCTCAACAAGCATTTTTACCTTTAGCATACTCGAGCTTACAAGACGTGCGTCAGCGGGAACAATGTCGCCCTTTTGCAATAAAATTACGTCTCCCGCAACTACATTCTCGGCTAAAACCGAATAAACTCTTCCCTCGCGTATGACCTTGCACCTCGGCAAAAAGACTCGCTCAAGTGAGTCACAGAAAAACTCTGAGCGGTAATACAAAAGGAAGGAGACGACAAGATTAAGAACAAGAACAACCGCAGTTACCGTTCCCACCTCTCTATAATCAAAAAAGAGTGCGAGGAAGGACATCGCGAGAAGCATTACGTAAGCAAAGTCGGAGACTATCTCGCCAAGATAGGAGATAGGCGTCCTTGCGGGCACGAAAAAGACCTTGCCGTTCTTCTGAGAAAAACGCCAACGAGCCGCCTTGCGGGAAAGTCCCGAGGCGGCGTTGGTCTTAAGTTTATTTTCTATCTCATTCAAAGAGAGCAAAAACCATTTTTCGTTCATAAGTTACCAAACTTTTTTGCCAAATGCGGCATTTATTTTAGAGGCACTCGATAACGAGCTTGTCGTTCTCCTCGGAGTAGCCTATCATAACGGTTGCTATCTTGCCCGAATAATTTGAGATCATCTTCTCGGCAAGAACATCCTCGATCTCGCGACGGATAAATCTACGCATATTTCTCGCACCGAACTTGTAGGAATACGAATTCTTTGCCACGTATCTTGCCGCAGCATCGGTGTAATCGAGTGTTATCTCCTTCTCCGAAAGAACGCTGCGAAGCTCGCCGAGCATTATCTTTGCTATCTCGACAAAATCGTCCTCGCTAAGAGAGCGGAAGGTGATTATCTCGTCAACTCTGTTTATAAATTCGGGACGAAGGAAGCTTGAAAGTGCCTTCATCGTCTTATTCTCGGTCAGACTTTGCTCGTCGGAGAAAAATCCAACGGTAGATGCCGAATTATCCGAGCCCGCATTCGTCGTCATAACGATAATAGTGTTTTCAAAGTTGACCGTCTTTCCCGAAGCATCGGTAATTCTTCCGTCGTCAAGTATCTGGAGAAGAATATTAAGAACGTCGGGGTGTGCCTTCTCTATCTCGTCGAAAAGGACTACCGAATAAGGACGTCTTCTTATCTTCTCGGTAAGCTGTCCCGCCTCGTTGTAGCCAACGTATCCTGGGGGAGCTCCTATGATTCTCGATACCGAATGCTTTTCCATAAACTCAGACATATCGAGTCTTATAAGCGTTTCGGGAAGCTTAAAAAGGTCAGCCGCAAGAGTTTTTACAAGCTCGGTCTTACCCACGCCCGTAGGTCCTGCAAATATGAAGGAAACGGGCTTACGCTTATAGGAAATTCCCGCACGGCTCCTCTTTATAGCCTTTGCGACAGCCTTAACTGCCTCGTCCTGCCCTATGATACGCTCACGAAGACGGCTCTCAAGGCTGTCGATTCGCTGAAATTCGTTCTCGGTTATGCTCGACGCGGGAACACCCGTCCATATTTCAATAACCGAAGCTATATCCTCAGTAGACAGCTCAATGCTCTCGCACGAAGGCTCTATCTCGCGAAGTCTCTCGGAGAGCTGTATCTCCTTTGCCTTGATGTTGGCTATCTCCTCGTAATTTCTCTGTACTATTTTTTCGTCCGACGAAGTATCCGACTCTATCTTCTCTCTGCTGTCCTTAAGACTGAGAAGCTCCTCGCGTATCTTTTGTGCCTCATTGAGCACCGAGCTTGAAAGTGAAAGATAGGACGCCGCCTCGTCAAGAAGGTCTATCGCCTTGTCGGGCAGGTATCTGTCGGTTATATATCTCTCGGAAAGAACTACCGTTTTTCTGACAACGTCCTCGGGTATTCTTATCGAGTGGAATTCCTCGTAATAGTGCTTGATTCCGCCAAGCATCTCGACAGTCTCGTCGATAGAAGGCTCTTCGACCGTTACGGGCTGGAAGCGTCTCTCAAGAGCGGTGTCCTTTTCGATATACTTTCTGTACTCGTTAAGCGTTGTAGCACCGATAACTCTTACCTCGCCACGTGAGAGGGCGGGCTTGAGAATATTAGCCGCACTCACGCTTCCCTCGGAGTCACCCGTGCCGACAATGTTGTGTACCTCGTCAATAACGAGAATAACGTTGCCCGCTTCCTTTACCTCGTTAAGAAGTCCAAGTATTCTCGACTCGAACTGACCTCTGAACTGTGTTCCTGCAACGAGTGCGGTGAGGTCGACGAGATATATCTGTATTCCCTGAAGCTTGTAGGGCACCTTTCCGTCGGCTATCCTCTGTGCAAGAGCCTCGGCAATTGCCGTCTTACCGACACCGGGCTCACCGATAAGACAGGGGTTGTTCTTCTGACGGCGGCAAAGAATTTGTATAACTCTGTCAAGCTCACGCTCGCGGCCTATAATTCTGTCAAGCTGACCGTCAGAGGCCTTCTTTGTAAGATTGCGGCAGTAAGTATCAAGAAATTTATTTTTCTTTGATTTTGCGTTTTCTTTTCTTTTATTCCTCTCGGACGAGCCTCTCGCACCCTCATCAGGTGCTGGCATAGGCGTTCCCGCCTCGCCGAATATCTGAGGAAAGTCTATCGCGGGAGCTCCGCCGTCCTCGCCCTCGTCTGCGTCGTTGGCAAGAGGCAGATTGCTTGCCCCCTCGAGCATTTCGTTGACTTCCTGCTCCATATTCTCGAGCTGCTCGGGCGTAATGCCGAATTTGTCCATTACGTTGTCGAGCATATTGTCAACAGGGACGCCCATCTGCTTTGCACAGCTTATGCAAAGTCCCTCGCTCAGTTTATTGCCGTTTTCAATTCTCGTCACAAAAACGACGGCAACTCGCTTGTGACATTTTGAACACATTACCATAATCTAAAAACCTTAACTTTATTATAAAGATTCGTTTACCTTTTCTGTTTCGTTGACCTTTTTCTTCGGACGTTTAAGCGAAGAATAGTAGTGCTTTACGTATGCCGCAAAAGCACCGAGTGCAAACACCGCTGCGGGAATGCAGAGTGCCGCATATGCAAAAGCGTTGCCCGCAAGATAATTCTTAAAGATAATTGAAAGTGCAACGGTCAAATAAAACAGACACGCCGCCGCCTTTCCGTACCATTTGCTGACGACCACTACGTTGCGTCTCTTGATAACGATAAGCCCCATAACGAGCGTCACTATCTCCTTAAAGAAGAACACAAGAGCAAACCAATTCGGCAAGATAGCCTTCATACTGAGGATAAATACGACCGTGCATTGCATCAGCTTATCCGCAAAGGGATCGAGTATTTTTCCAAGCTCTGTTATCCAACCGTTTTTCCTTGCCAGAAAACCGTCAAGCACGTCGGTAGCTCCCGCCAAAAGAAATATGAAGAGAGCCCAGTAAAGAGTTGAGTCATTATCTTGTAAAGAGAGATATATAAAAACAAATACAAGCACTATGCGAACGATGCACAGCATATTAGGAATCCATTTTAATTTTTCTTTCATCTCAAACTTCCCAAAATTTTATTTTTTTAATTAGAACAAGGAAATTCCCTTATCCCCTATAAATCCTACGAAATACTTAAGTATCGAAGAATCCTCTATCATATTGCCGATATTCGTAATTATCTCGGCATTCTCATTGACTACACCTACGACCGTAACGAAAAGCTCGAGCAAAAGTGTAAACAAAAAGATAACCGCAAGACCGCCAACAGCACCGACAACGGCACCGAGCAGATGGTCGAGTGCCCCAACGTTTAAAACCTTCGTGATGAGTTTTGCCAACCCACCGAGAATTATTCGAAGCAAGAGGTAAAGCAAAACGAAAGTGAGTGCCGTTCCTACTATAGGTGCGAATTTACCGAGCACGTCACCGAGCAGCGTCTCACCGAGCATTCCGCCAAAGAGCCTTGAAAGAATGATTGCCGCAAAGAGCGATCCCCACTTTGAAAGTATGCCGAGAAGCCCCTTTATCGCACATATTATAACGAATATCGCAAATATTGCCAAAGATAAAATATCAAATCCGTTCATAAAATCCCCCGTCAATCCTTAAATTTAAGATATACAGCCTTTGCCTCGGCACAAACGAGTGCCGTTTTGCCGTCATATATAAGCATCTTACCGTCCTGAGACTCGAGCTGTTCGTATTTGGAGTCGGAAAGGTCAACTCTCATCACTCCTTCTGAATTTTTTATAAATGCGTATCCCGAAGAAAGTGAGAGCTGCTCAATGTAAGACAGAACAGTATCATTATATATCAGTTTTCCTTTTTTGTCAAACACCAGAAGGGTATTTCTATCGCCCGAAATTCCGTCATTTACGCTCACTGCGGCGTATTCACCGTCGCACCAAACGGCACTGACGACGCCCCCCGAGTATCCGTCGCTTTCGCTCTTCTCGACAAGGCCTTTGTCAAAAATTCTCACCGCACCGTCGGTAACAGCGGCAAAGCCACCGCCGCGAAGGAAGGAGCAAGCGAGCGGGAATTCTCCCGTGTAGGAATATTCATAAAGCTTTTCGTGCTTTTTTATATCGTAAAACACGACCTTTGTCGAGATAATTCCGTTATCGGTGTCGCAATATACCGCACCGAGCCTTTCCGCGTCGTCGCTAAGCGAGATATCAACGGCAAACGAGCCCTTTTTGAAGTTCACAAGCTTTTCGAAATTCTTATTGTAAACGATTATCTCCGACTCGTATTTTTCCGAGCGGGTCAGCACCGCAAAGCTTCCCTCGTCCGAAAAAGAGGCGGCTGTAACGGGATAGTCAAGCTTCTCGCTATACACCTTTGCAAATGAATTATAAAGTGCCATATTGCCGTCTCCCATATCGTAGACGAGTAGATATTTGTCTGAGGACACGGCAAAGGGCTTTGAATAAGTATCGTTATTGTTGAGCGTTCGTCTTCCCGTTGCGGTAAACGCCGAAACGTTTGAGCGGCTCACAACTGCAAGCCCACCTCTGTAAAGACAAAAGCTCTGGTCGCTCGAGGCATCATACGAAAGAGTCTCGTAATTCACGCTCTCGGTATCCACTGCAGTCGAAAAATCTTTGATAAGGAAAAAGAAATTATCGTAAGTAATATGCTTGAAATTTACCGTGACCGAAACTATCGAGAACACGGCAAGGAGTGCGAGAAACACACGCTGAAGCACCTTGTACCACGCACAAACGCTTGCGTAATAAACGTCACCCGCCGCGTCAAAATTTTCCTCCCTCAGCACCTTTTGCTTTTCGGGCTCGGTAGTGAAATATTTTGATATAACGCCCGATAGCTTATCAAAGCGAGAGTCGGTATTTTCGGCATTACCGTCAGTACTCTTTTTCTTAAAAAACGAAAAGAAATCTTTTTTCAAATTCCGACCTCACTTTCTTAAAAATCAATATTCCACTCGGTTGAGATAAAGTCCGTCGGGTGGGGCGGTCATACCCGCACGCGACCTGTCGCACGAGGCAATTACCGCCTCTATTTCGTCGGGACTTATCTTTCCCTCGGCAACCGCTATAAGCGTTCCCGTCATAATTCTCACCATATTGTATAGGAAACCGTCGGCGGCAACGTAAAACTCCACCGTGTTCCCGTTTCGCACGACCTTTGCCTCTGTCACCTCTCGAACCGTGCATGACACACTCGAGCCACTTGCCATAAATGCCGAAAAATCGTGCTTTCCAACAAAATATGCCGCCGCCTCGTTCATCTTTTTGAGTGCCTCACCGTCAATCTCTCGACAGTAATTCCATACCCTGCCAAAGAGGAAGGGATCCTGAATACTCTCGGTATATATCTTGTAAACGTATTCCTTAAATTTCACGTCATAGCGAGGGTGGAATGCGTCGGAGACGTATTTTGCACTTTTTATGCAAATATCCCCGGGCAGATAGCTGTTAAAAGCCTTTGGAAGTGAAGGCTCGGGTATAGTCGATTCAATTCCGCTCTCACCCTTTTTTGAGACGGTCGCACAAAATTCGTTTGCGTGAACGCCCTTGTCCGTCCTGCTACAGCCGACTATATCGCAATCAAAGCCGAAGAGTGACTTTGCCGCCTCATTCAGCCTTTGCTGAATGCTCGTGCCGTTTTTTTGCACCTGATAGCCGCAATAAGCCGTTCCTACGTAGCTCAAAAACAAAAGAATCTTCATTTTTCACCCGCACTTAAGAAATTGAATATCCTATATTCAAAGTATTTAGTACCACGATACCGACACCGAAAAGAATAACACCGAAAAGTGCCACAAAATCCTTAGCGTGAACGTGACGAACGTTCATTCTCGTTCTTCCCTCTCCGCCGTGATAGCATCTGCATTCCATAGCCACCGCAAGCTCCTCGGCTCGTCTGAATGCCGAAACGAAGAGAGGAATAAGCACGGGCACAAGTGCCTTTGCTCGCTGTGCAAGGCTACCGCTCGAAAAATCCGCCCCCCTTGCCTTTTGAGCCGTCATTATCTTATCTGTCTCGTCAACGAGAAGGGGGATAAAGCGAAGTGCTATCGTCATCATCATAGCAAAATCGTGCACGGGAACTCCAAGCTTTTTAAGAGGCCACAAAAGGTCCTCAATAGCGTCCGTCAGCTCAATGGGCGTTGTTGTGTAAGTCAAAAAAACACTCGTTCCAACTATAAGACAAACGAAACGCACTATCATAAGAAGTGCATTATAAATGCCCTCACGGTAGATTGTAAAAATCCACCAATCAACAACTATATTTTCGGGGGCACCCGTACTAAAGAAAATATTTATAAGCGAGGTTATCGCAATAATTATAAGAATAGGTCTCACTCCTCTCGCCACAAGCCCTATTGGCAAGCGGGAAAGGATAATACTGAGAAGTGCAAGTGATAAAAGCAACGCAAAGCTCAGCACGTTTTTACACAAAAAAGTACATACCACAAAAAGTATCGCAACAACTACCTTAATTCTCACGTCGAGACGGTGTATAGGCGACTCTGCGGGATAATACTGTCCAAGCGAAATACTGTTCATTATTAAACCTTAAACCTTTTCGGTCAAAATCCTTTATTTTTTAGAAGAGAGCTCCATAATTTTATTGAATGCTCCCTCAACGGTATATATTCCTTCACCGAGGTCAATTCCCTTCTCGCGAAGGTACATATTGAGCCTTGCTATCTGCGGAAGATCAAGTCCGTTTTTCACAAGAAATTCGGGGTTCGAAAAGACCTTGTTCGGAGTATCGTGCATTATGACCTTTGCCCCCGACATAACAACAAGCTCGTCGCAATAGGTGGCAACGTCCTCCATACTGTGACTGACGATGATAACCGTCTTGCCCGTAGCACGTCTGTATTCTGCAATATTTCTGAATATTGCTGCCCTGCCTCTCGGGTCAAGTCCCGCGGCGGGCTCGTCAAGCACGAGAACGTCAGGTCGCATCGCAATAACTCCAGCTATCGCCGCCCTTCTCTTCTCGCCGCCCGAAAGCTCAAAGGGAGATTTTTCGAGAAGTGCCTCGGGTAGCTCTACAAACCTTGCCGCCTCGACTACTCTCTCCTCTATCTCCTCGTCCGAAAGCCCCATATTCCGAGGACCGAAGGCAATATCACGCCTTATCGTCTCCTCGAAAAGCTGATACTCGGGATACTGCATCACAAGTCCCACGCGAAAGCGATGCTCTCTTATCTTTTTGCGGTTTTTCCATACGTCCGCACCGTCGATAAGCACCTGCCCCTCGTCAGGCTCGATAAGTCCGCCTATCGCCCCAACGAGCGTAGACTTGCCCGAACCCGTATGACCTATGATTCCCGTTATCTTGCCGTCGGCTATTTCAATATTTACACCGTCAAGTGCTTTTATCTCATAAGGAGTCTTTTTGCCGTAGCTGTAGCTGACTCCCGAAAGTGTGATCCGAGCCATTTCTATCCTTTCCTTCAGTTGTTTTTAAGCTCCCCAAAAAGAAGCTCTGCACATTCCTTTGCCGAGAGACATCTGCCCTCGAGCTTAAATCCCGCCTCGCGAAGCTTATAGATAAGCGAGGTGCATTGCGGCACGTCAAGTCCCATTGAGATAAGCTCCTTCTCGTGCGAGAATACCTCTTCGGGCTTGCCGTCAAAAATAAGGTCACCGTCATCAAGCACAACAACTCTGTCAGCTCTTGCAGCCTCGTCCATATAGTGCGTTATCATTATTACGGTAATGCCCTTTTCTCTGTTTATCTTCTCAATAGCAGAAAGCACTTCCTGCCTGCCCTTTGGATCGAGCATTGCCGTAGATTCGTCAAATATTATACATTCGGGAAGCATAGCGAGTATTCCCGCAATAGCCACCCTCTGCTTTTGTCCGCCAGAAAGGCGGTGAGGCTCGTGCTTTGCGTATTCACTCATTCCAAGCTCCGCAAGAGCATTGTCAACTCTCTCTCTTATCTCGCCTGACGGAATACCGAGATTCTCGGGCCCGAAGGCAACGTCGTCCTCAACTATTGTCGCAACAAGCTGATTGTCGGGATTTTGAAAGACCATTCCTATCTTTTTGCGAAGCTCAATTATCTCATCGTCGCTTATCTCGTTAGGTATTATCTCCTTGCCGTCGATAACGACCTTGCCGCTGTCCGCGAAAAGTATCATATTGAGAATTCTCGCAAGCGTGGATTTTCCTGAGCCGTTGTGACCGAGCACCGCAAGGAAGTCGCCTCGCATAATATCTATCGACAGATTTTTCAGAACCTGTATTTTTCTTCCATCGTCCTCTTCGTAAGCATACGATAGGTTCTTAACACTAATAAAGGGTTCACCCATTCTTTTTGACTCCTATATTCCGCATAGCGGAAAGATATTTTTTAAACGTCCTCAGCACCGTCTGCCTGCCAGCGAGCACTTGCTCCGCAAGGAAGCACTCCGCCTGTCTTTGTTACGGGAAGTCCAAGCTCACCCGACGAGAGGGTACCGCCGAATTTTCTTGAGACCTTGAGCGAGAGTATGTACTGCATCGCGAGAGGAGAAAGTCCCGTTGTATAAGAGTTTATGAGGAAAAAGAGAGGTTTATCCGACAAAAGCTCAGCACAAAGACCAACGAGCTCGTCAATACTGTCCTCTATCTTCCAGACCTCACCGCCGGGGCCTCTGCCATATGAGGGCGGGTCCATAATAATAGCATCGTACTTATTGCCGCGTCTTATTTCACGCTCAACAAATTTTTTGCAGTCGTCGACTATATATCTTATCTTTGCGTCTGCAAGTCCCGAAAGTGCCGCATTTTCCTTTGCCTGTGCGACCATTCCCTTTGCCGCGTCAACATGAACGACAGCCGCTCCCGCACTTGCCGCCGCAACTGTAGCTCCGCCAGTGTAAGCGAAAAGGTTAAGCACCTTTACGTCACGCCTGCCAGATTTGCGGATAAGCGAGGAAAACCAATCCCAGTTTGCCGCCTGCTCGGGAAAAAGCCCCGTGTGCTTAAAGCCCATAGGACGAAGCACAAAACCGAGAGAGCCGTATTTTATCTGCCACTGCTCGGGAAGCTTGTTTTTCACCCACTTTCCGCCACCGCTTGACGAACGCTTATAAACTCCGTCAGCCGTACGCCACGAGGGGTGAGAGGCAACGTTCTTCCAAATTATCTGAGGATCGGGACGTACAAGCACGTACTTTCCCCATCTTTCAAGTCGCTCCCCGTCAGAGGTGTCGAGAAGCTCGTAATCCTGCCATTTATCTGCTATCCACATACTGAAAATACCTCAATAAATCATTTCTTGTTAAAGTAAGACGCGAGCCTTGACGCCCCCGTGTGTGCGTGGCAGATCGCTATCGCAAGTGCGTCTGCCGTGTCGTCGGGCTTTGGAGCCTCGTTAAGTCCGAGGAACTTCGTTACCATTGTAATAACCTGCTTTTTGTCGGCTCTGCCGTATCCCGTAACCGACTGCTTGACCTGAAGAGGAGTGTACTCAAAGGACTCAACTCCCTTTTGCTCGGCACAAAGAAGAATAACTCCCCTCGCCTGAGCTACCTTTATACCCGTCGTAATATTCGTATTAAAGAACAATTCCTCGACCGCAAGGGCGTCGGGCTTGAATTTGTCGATGATACCCGAAAGGTCCTCGTAGATGGTATTTAGCCTCTTTTCGAGTCGCTCTCCCGCAGGAGTTTGAATTGAGCCGTAGGCAACCACCTTGAAGTGAGAGCCAACGTAGTCGATCACGCCCCAACCGACTATGGCAAACCCGGGGTCTATTCCAAGTATTCTCAATTCCTCTCCCCCTTACTTAACTACATTAGATTAAATTATGTCAAATTACATTATACCATAATAACCCATTTAAGTCAAACATTTTTGCAAAAAAATCACGAATTAACACTCTTGTAACATAAAGAGCAAAAAAGATTAAAAAAGAGACGCAGAAATGCGTCTCTTTTCCTTATTCTTCACAATAACTTTCAAAAAAAGAACCGCCCTTAAGGGCGGTTCTTAAACATTTGTCAATATCTGAATATTGCTCTATTATTAAAATTTATTTGATACGGATTCTTAATAAAACAAGAAGGATTATCCTTAGAAAAGAAAATATAAATCGAATGTTTTGCCCTAGTGAGAGCAACATAGTAGAGGCGGGCCTCATCTTCCATAATTGTTTGCTCATTTTCACCAAAAACACTATACAAATTACTATCGGGATGAAAGATGGGAAAAGAGTTTTCATCCACATCAGTTAAAATCACGATATCTGCCTCCTCGCCCTTAGAGCTGTGAACGGTTTTCACAGAAAAATCAGGAGAAGCTGTTTTGCATAATCTAGGATGCTTAAGAATCTTCTCAATCTCATCAAGATCCTTGCCAAGAAAACTGCCTTTTCTATTAAGAATCATTATTTTCTTTCCGGGATTTTCATTGATGATCTTAGTACAAACTTTTATATATGCCTGAACGTTACGCTTGTTAACGGTTTCGCTTTGCTCCCAATCTCCGCCTTCACTTACCAACCAATCGAAATCATCTATATCTATATCAAACAGGTGTGCGTCTATAGGCTCTTCCTTGAAAACTCCCGAATCTGAAAGAAAACCTCTTTGCTCCTTTCCTCTTATACCAAAACGCTTCATAAAATCTCCCGCGTTCTTAACAATATGATTCTCACATCTATAATTTGTTCCAATATTGTAAGATGTTGAATTGGAAAAATACCTTTTAAAATCAAGAAAGAATTTCAAATCGGATCCGGCAAATCGGTTGATTGCCTGCCAATCGTCTCCTACGCAAAACAAAACGATATCAGGGTTACGTGATAGAATTGCACAAATAAGATTGTGAAATAGTTCGCTAAAATCCTGATATTCATCTATTAGTATCCATTTCAAATGCTTAATGCTGGAATCGCATTCACCCGAGCGTATTTTTTTCGCCGCAAAATTCAAACAGTGGTTAAAATCGAGCTTATATTCCTTGTATTGGGGAAATTCATTAGAATTTCCAAAAAGAACCTTGTTATACTCTTGATAAACCATATAACCAAGACGGAGAAAATTTTTTTCACGCTCGTCGTATATTTGGTTTGCCCGTTCCACAAATAGTCTTTCGTCGTTAAGATATATTTGCTGGAATTTATCAATGAACTGCCTGATCTGCTTTGTAAAATAGTCCTCTGCGTTTTTCCACACATTTTCCATAATAGTATCTTCAGAAAGTTTTTTACATTTGACTCCATTAGACTCAAGCAGTTTTTTTAACTTTAGCTCAATATCACTTCGCTCACTTGACTGAAAATAATCAGGATCTGTTTCTATAAGCTTTTTTATTGATTTAAAATCGTTTACATATCTTTGCGTTACGTTAAGCTTATGTCTCCAAGAATTCCAAAATGAGCGCTTCCACTCCTTTGTACGTGCATAAGCATCATAGTCGCCAACTACCCTTGTGAACTCATCTTTTTTTGGTGCTGTTTCACGACCGGTAATACCCCAATGCTCCCAAATCAAATTATAATCCTCAAGATAAAAATCGGGAACAGTTTCTTTCTTTGACTCGTTCAAGCTTTTATATTTTAAAAACTCACTATCGGTTAAATTATGGTTGTTAAGATCAATTTTGTTCAAATAAAAGTGACGCTCGTATTTGTATCGAATACCGTGCTCAAAAAGAAAATCGGCAATGATCTTTTCAGGAATTGATTTTACGTGCTCTCCCTTCAAGGTACGATAGCGACTATTGCGAACAAACTGATAGTAATGCTCTATGGAATTGAATTTTTTACGATCAATTTTTAAAGTATCTGATAAAAAATATTTCCTCAAAATTTTTTCAAATTTAGGATTTTCGGATCTAAGCTTAGAAATGATTTCTTTGATCAATCTTGTTCTAACAGGAGCAGGCTCATCTACAAGTATTTTACCGCAGTCATCTCCCAAAGTAGCTTTAGCATATGCGTGAAAGGTACTGACAACGTCAAGCTCACGAGTTTGTGACTCTCCATCTACTTTGCATTTTGAGTTTAGTCTGTCACGTATTTCCTTTGCTGCCCCACGATTAAAGCAAAAAGCAAGAACCTCATCCTCTTTGATGCCTTGGTTAAAAAACAGATCTATCAATTTAGCAGTTAATACTCTTGTTTTTCCTGATCCCGCTCTAGCAGTAACAATGGAATTTGTGGATGAAATAATGGCATCTGCTTGTTCATTGTCAAGCACAAACGGTTTTCCATCCAGTTCAACTCTTGTCGCGAAAAAATTTTTCTTTTCTTCCCGTATGCAATCCAGACAAATCGTTTTATCATCATCAAGAAGATTCTTTTTACAAGAGGGACAAACCTTTATTTCACCGCTCTCAGGGATTAATATAGTTCCAAGTTGCAGGGCCTTCTTCAACATCCACGCCCTACCACCACCGATATACTCGCCGGTTTCATCTTCTATCAAATTAACTTTGTAGTCGTTTCCTCTTTGTTCAAGGTTTGCTATGCGTGCCACTATTGTACAACCTGCATCGTTTCCGTTTTTTTCAACAAAGAGAACGATCATACCTTCTTTTATGTTTTGAGGTATTTCGTACGATGAATATGAAAAATCCATTATTTTCATGTAATCCACTCCTAAAACTTTTCTATATTCTCACGAACGTAGTTTAAAAGCTTTTTCTTTATGTAGGGCTTGTTTGAGATAAGGAATTCTCTTGTCTGCTTCATGTTTACGGGGTTTGCCGCCTTTAGCTGACGGATTGCCGCCGCGAGCTGAATGTCTCCGTTTTGAGCCACCCCCTCAGCGATGCAGTCGACAGTTCTTTGAGATGCCATCACAAAGCACTTCCACGCCGCCTCACTGTCACTCTCCGCCATATCAAAAAGGAGCTTGTAGGAGATTACGGGACGCATCTCTCGTGCGATAGCCGACCTATTGTTTTCAAGCACGCCGTCAGTCCATATCTTTGCCTCACTCTTCGCAAAACCCGCAAGAATTTTGTTGACCTTTTTATCGACCGTATCGAAGGTGAGCTTTTCGGGGTTGATATTGATATTGAACGAGGAATTGAAAAGAAAATAGTTTGGCTTTACTTCACGCGAAAGCAAGAAGAAATATCCAAGCTCAACGCCAATAAGGAGCAAAACGAAGGACGCTACGAAAAGTACCGCCTTTGCAAACGAGCTGTTATCGTAAACGACACCGAATATAAAAATACCTATTGCAAAAAGCACGGACGCCGCCGTTGCAGAAAGCAAAAGAAGCTTTGTTTTTTTCTGATCCATTTTTAAAATTCCCCTTTTCGTAAGGTTTTTCTTATCTTTTAGTGCTAATAAGCGTAGCTATGACGTGTGCAAATCTTGCGAATGAAGCCACGTCAAGAGCCTCATCGGGCGAGTGCAAGTTTTTCATATTAGGACCGCAGGATATAGGATCTATATCTGGCAGAGCCGCTTTTATTATGCCGCACTCAAGTCCTGCGTGTATAGTCACTCTCTCGACCTCATTTCCGTAAAGCTCACGGCAAACGGCAATATATTCATCTGCAATATCACTCTCACCGCTATACGACCACCCCGTATAATGACCGTGTGTTCTGATATTTGCTCCGCAAAGAGAGGCAAGAGCAGCTATCTCACGCACTGACGCGTCAAGCTGATATTCAAAGGTTGAACGGGAATTTATGACAAACAAAACTTCCCCGTCCTCGCTTCTTACCACACCGAGATTTTTGGAATATTCCACAAGCTCTGGGAGCTTCTTGCTCATCTCAATAATCCCATTTTTAACGCAGGACAAAAATGCCACGACTCTGTTAGTGGAGTCAGTATCCATCATTTTTCCTGACTTGTCAGTTGTTTGCTCACACGAGATCGAAAACTTTTCGTCATCTTGTGAAAGCTCGCCACGCACAAACTCAAAAAAGGCGTTTGCGACCTCTCGCACGCACAAAAAGTCCCTTGCCGCGATATACGCTGTCGCCTCACGCGGTATTGCGTTGTCCTTTGTTCCGCCGTTTATCGAAACGAGAGAAATATCGGTTTTTTGAAGAAGACCCGAAAGAAGCTGTCCCATAAGGATACAGGCGTTTGCCCTTCCCGAATTTATATCCTCGCCTGAATGTCCGCCGCAAAGTCCGCTTATCTTTATTTTGACAAGCTCACCAGAGGTCTCGGTATAAGAAACGGGCAGGCGTACATCGGTACAGACACCGCCCGCACAGCCAACTATGACCGCCCTTTCATTCTCACCGTCCATATTTATAAGTTTTCTTGCATAAATCCTTGAAAAATCGAATGCCTTGACACCGTCAAGCCCGACTTCCTCCGAGGTGGTAAAAAGACACTGCACGTCACCGTGCTCGCTCGCACCGCCCTCGATAATGAAAAGCATGATTGCAACAGCTACGCCGTTGTCGGCACCAAGCGTTGTGCCGTCAGCCACAAACCAACCGTCTTTTTCAATGATAGAAATACCCTCGCAGTTAAAATCGTGACAAACTCCCTCGTTCTTTTCGCACACCATATCGAGATGCCCCTGCAAAAGGATAGGCTCTCTGCCTTCCATTCCCGCAGTTGCCTTAACGTTGACGAGGACGTTGTTTGCTTCGTCACGGTAATACTCACAGCCGCATTTTTCTGCAAAATCGCAGATAAAATCGGCAATTCTATCTTCCTTGTACGACGGTCTCGGAATGCTGCTTACCGCCCTGAAAAGCTCGACAACTCTATTTTGCACCACCTGAAGATCCATAAAAATCCTCGAAAAATTATTTTCTCTGTCTGCCGACTCTCGAAAGGTCTATCATACCTGCAGGCATTTCGTCAAGGTATTCAAGTGCGAGTCCCGTTCCGTTTACAACGCAGTCTGCAGGATTCTTCGCAACTCTCGTTTTTATGCCCGTAACGTACTCTATAAGCTTATCGAGACCGAAAAGCATACTTCCGCCGCCCGTAAGAACTATTCCGTCGCGGATTATGTCACCGATAAGCTCGGGCGGAGTCTTTTCGATAACAGAGCATATCGCGTCAAGAATAGCCGAAATAGGCTCCATAAGTGCCTCAAGCATCTCTCGTGATGAAATGGTTATCTCCTTAGGGAGTCCCTGCAGCATACATCTTCCCCTTACCTGTATCTCCTTAGGATCGGGATGCTCAAAGACCGCACCTATTTTAACCTTTATGTATTCAGCAGTACGCTCGCCTATAAGCACGTTATGCTGTCTGCGAACGTATTGCATTATTGCCTCGTCAAACTTGTCGCCCGCGTTTTTTATAGACTCCGAAACGACAACTCCGCCAAGTGAAATTACGGCAACGTCGGTAGTTCCGCCACCGATATCGACCACCATTTTTCCGTTGGGGCTGTAAATATCAAGTCCCGCACCGAGTGCTGCCGCAACGGGCTCCTCAATAAGATAGGTCTTTCGTGCCCCCGCCTGCGTTCCCGCATCGATAACGGCACGCTCCTCGACCTCGTTTATTCCCGTAGGAATACATATCATAACTCTCGGCTGCATAACGGTATTTCCGCAAGCACGGCGAATAAAATACTGTATCATTTTGAGGGTTATGTCGTACTGATTTATAACTCCGTCACGAAGAGGTCTTATTACGTCTATGTTTTCAGGATTTCGACCGAGCATAGCACGGGCATCCTTACCGACCTTCGTAATATGGTCGGTGGTTTTATCTATTGCAACAAAGGAAGGCTCTTTCAGTACCACTCCCCTTCCTTTTACGTAAACGAGAACGGTAGCGGTTCCAAGATCTATTCCTATGTCCCGCGACAAAAGTGCCGCGGATTTTTTGAAAAATTTAAACATTACACTTTACCGCCAACAATTTTTTTACTCTTTTCATTATACACTTTTTCAGTGCGTTTTGCAACATATATTTTCACGAAATATATAAATATTTTATTAACGCCTTCTCACAAAAAAAACAGCTCTAAATTAGTATTTGTAGGGGAGTTAGTTTGGGTTAAGAGCGGCGGGAGCACCCCACCAACAAATCAAAATTTCAAAATTGAAAACACCTATTTCGGCGTATAAGCCAGCGAAAAAAGATAAAATTTCTCTACACCAACCGACTTTAGTGCAGATACCGCTCTGTACGCACTTATGCCCGTAGTTACCACGTCATCGTACAAAATTACGGCACGGTTATTAACAAGACTCGCACACTTTTTGTTAAAGGCGAACATTCCCTTTGTATTTTTAAGCCTTTGCTTTACCGTCAGCTTCTTTTGAGAGCTTTTACCGTCGTGAACTCTTTTGATAAGGGGCAAACACTCAATATGAGCTACCCTTCCGAGTGCTTTTGCGACAAGCTCCGCTTGGTCTACACCGTATACGGCATAGGAGCGTCTTGAACGGGGAATGTAGGTTATCACGACCTCGTCTCTTAAAAGCCCCTCGTCTGCCAAAAGCTCGTCAATTCTATAAGAAAGCTGCTCTGCCGCAAAGGTTGCCACCCTTGCGTTTTTGTGATTTTTGAGAAAATAAACGAGCTTATTCTCGGGTAGCCACGGCTCGCTTTTTCGATAGTAAAAGAGCTTTCGATGCTCCTTAACTCCCGCCTCCGAAAGTCTCTTTGCAACGCAACGGCAGTCAGCCATTGCTCTCATACACTCAGGACAGCTCTCGCTCTTTGCCTTCTCAAACGCAACGCGACAAGCATCGCAATAGGCATCGTTTCTATATTCATACCCAAGTCTCTCTCCGCACGAAACGCACTTGCGAAGGTAAACGTATCTCTGAAAAAACTCGGAAAAGGTCATTTTTCTTCACTTTCGGATGATGCGAGAATTTTTGCGAGTCCTGTATATCTGAGGGATTGTCGGTCGTTTTCAACCATTCTTTTCGCTACTTCCTCACTGCCAACGAGTATAACCATATTTTGTGCTCTCGTAACGGCAGTATAGAAAAGATTTCTCGTCAAAAGCATTTGCGGAGCGTTGCCGAGAGGTATCAGCACGATAGGATATTCACTTCC
The DNA here is from genome assembly GCA_017503865.1 of Clostridia bacterium. GTDB lineage: Bacteria > Bacillota > Clostridia > Oscillospirales > CAG-272 > HGM12713. The sequence goes on from JAFVSI010000017.1 coordinate 26,187, forward strand.
CTGACTCTTATGCACCGTGACCGCGTAAGCGTGCTCAATATCGTCAAGCTCGGTCATATCGTAGATAGTCCTGCGGTCGTCGAATATAATCACCATCGACTTATACTCGGGATTTATTTTTTCGATAACGCCGATGTCTCCGTTAAATATTCCGCTTCCGCTCTTGCCGTCGCTCTCGCGTGACCACTCTATATCGTAATTATTTCTCGTCTGCATTACCTTGTCTCCCTCGCGGAAAACAACGTCCTTAAAGGGATGCTCTCTCTTTGTAGCATCGGGGGGATTGAGTGCGTCCTGAAGTATTCGGTTAAGATGCTCCGTGCCTATCTCGCCTTTACGCGAGGGGCATATTATCTGAAGCCCTATCCGTCCCATCTCGCCGTATGCTCTCGGTAGTCTCGTTCGGCAAAGTTCAACTATCGTTACCGCAATCTCTCTGTCCGACTGACGCCTCATAAAGAAGAAATCGTTGTCCTTAACGTCAAGAAGGGGCATCTCTCCCGTATTTATTCTATGGGCGTTTGTTATTATAAGACTCTTTTGTGCCTGACGGAATATCTCATTGAGGCGAACTGTAGCAAAACGACCGCTGTCAATGAGGTCGTGAAGAACGTTTCCCGCACCGACAGACGGGAGCTGATCCGAGTCACCGATAAATATGAGCCTCGCACCCGGCTTTATCGCCTTCGTGAGTGCATCCATAAGGATTATGTCGACCATCGACGCCTCGTCAACTATGATAACGTTCTCGTCGAGATGCTCGTGCTCGTTTCTGCCGAATTCTGCGTGTCCTGAGTCATCGTATCCCATCTCAAGAAGTCTGTGAATGGTTTTTGCATTCCTCGAGGTAGACTCCGAAAGTCTTTTTGCCGCACGTCCCGTAGGGGCACAGAGAGCGACCTTGAAATCCATACTCTCAAAAATATTTATAAGTGCTCTTACAACGGTAGTTTTACCCGTACCGGGACCACCCGTAAGGATCATAACTCCGTATCTGAGGGCATCGGCTATCGCCTGCTTTTGAAGTGCGGCATAGGCGATTGCGTTCTTATTCTCTTCCATTTCGACAAATCTGTCGATATCGGGCAAGGAAACTGCCGCACAGAGCTTGTCGAGAAGATAAAGCTTTGAGGCAACGTACTTTTCGGCATCGTAAAAATACTTGCTGTAGATCATCTGAACGCCGTCAAAAAGCCTGTATTTAAGTACGCCTTGACGCAAAAGCTCGCTTATTCCCTCGTCAGCCCTTTGCTCGCTGATAGAAAGAAGTTCCGCCGAATTTTTCACAAGCTCCCCTCTCGCAATACAAACGTGTCCGCTTTGGGCGGCGTATGAGGACAATATGTAATCTATACCGCTCATAACTCTGTCGAGATTGTCGCCCTCAAAGCCGAGCTTTTGTGCCATCGCATCAGCCTTTTCAAAGCCTATTCCATCTATCTCGTTGCAGAGCTTATATGGATTCTTCTTTGCGATATCAACAGCACGCGATCCCCACTTTTTATATATTTTTACGGTAAGTGCCGCACCGAAATAGTCTCTGAAGAAAAGCATAGCACTACGCATTCCCGTCTGCTGCTTAAAGTCCTCGGACGCCGCCTCGGCTATCTTTTTAGATATTCCCTTTATCTCGGTAAGCCACTGCGGGTGATTTTCGATGACGTCAAAGGCGTCCTCACCGAATTTTTCGATAATCTTCTGTGCCGTTTTCGGCCCTATCCCCTTTATCGTTCGGGAGGCAAGATAACGAAGCATAGAAGCAGTATCGGCAGGCATACGCTTCTCATAGACCGAGACGCTAAACTGCCTGCCGTACTTGTGGTTGTGTACCCACTTTCCACTAACGCAGACACTGTCCCCCTCGGATACGAACGGCATAGTTCCGACGATAGTGATTATATCGTCGTCAGACGATGCCATATCGCAGATTGCATAGCCGTTTTCAGCATTCGAGTATATGACCGCCTCGATGCTTCCTTCAAGCGTGATCTCTTTGTCAGACACAGCACCGTCTCCCTTCCTTGATTTTTTGTTTTACTGAATTAAAGCCCAAGCTCCTTCTTGAGTGTGTCCGCAAGATCCGTCTTTTCCCAGGGAATATTGAGATCCTCGCGTCCCATATGACCGTATGCTGCCACCTGACAGTAGATAGGTCTGCGAAGCTCAAACTTCTTGATAATTGCCGCAGGACGAAGATCGAAGCACTTTTGTACCGTTGCCGAGATCTTTTCCTCATCGACCTTTGCCGTTCCAAAAGTGTCTATCATAACCGACACAGGTCTTGCAACACCGATAGCGTATGCAAGCTCTACCTCACACTTGTCGGCAAGTCCTGCTGCAACGACGTTCTTCGCAATATATCTTGACGCGTATGCTGCCGAGCGGTCAACCTTTGTCGGATCTTTACCCGAGAAAGCTCCGCCGCCGTGACGTGCATATCCGCCGTATGTATCAACGATTATCTTTCTTCCCGTAAGTCCTGTGTCACCCGCAGGACCGCCAAGAACGAAGCGTCCCGTAGGATTTACGTATATCTTGGTCTTGTCATCAAGAAGAGTCGCGGGAATAGTGGGCTTTATGATAAGCTCGATAATGTCGCGTCTTATCGTCTCAAGAGACGCATCCTCATCGTGCTGAGTAGACACGACTACCGTATCAACTCTTGCGGGTACTCCGTCGTGATATTCAACTGTAACCTGAGTCTTTCCGTCGGGGCGAAGGTACTTAAGAGTTCCGTTCTTGCGAAGCTCGGTAAGCTTTATAGCGAGCTTGTGAGAAAGCGAAATAGGCATAGGCATAAGCTCCTCAGTCTCGTTACACGCGTAACCGAACATCATACCCTGGTCGCCCGCACCCGTGTCAAAATCGTCGACAAGAGTTCCCTCTTTAGCCTCAAGAGAACGGTCTACACCCATAGCAATATCAGGCGACTGCTCGTGAATAGCACTCGAAAACTTACAGCTCTCAAAATCGAAGCCGTACTCCTTCTTTGTGTATCCTATCTCCTTAACCGTCTGGCGTGCGATAGCCTCGTAGTCCACGTCAGCTGTCGTGGTTATCTCACCCATAACGTTTATCATTCCCGTTGTGCAGAAGGTCTCGCAGGCAACGCGTGCCATAGGATCCTTCGCAAGAATAGAGTCAAGTATAGCATCGGAAATTTTATCACAAACCTTATCGGGATGTCCCTCTGTTACCGACTCCGACGTAAAAAGAATTTTTTTCATAATTTTACCTCTCCTTTGAATTAAAAAAGCTCCGTCGACAGACGGAGCTTCTTTATGTCTCATCTGTCAGGAATTAGCACCTTACAAAAAGCAGGTTGCCGTGGTTTCACAGAGCCTATCTCTCCACCACTCTTGATAAGAATTTCTATATTTTTTTGAATATGTTTTTCTCAATTAAGAGTATAACACATTTTTCGTCAAATTTCAATAGTAATTTTATTTTTTAGAGATATTTTTAGAGCCAAGCGAAAATCGTCACTACGCCGTAGGAAACGAGCGACATTATTAGTCCCGCGACAAGCACCCCAATAAGAGCCGAAAGCACCGCCTTGACAAACTTAATATCTATCATTGCTGCAACAAGCGAGCCTGTCCAAGCCCCCGTCATAGGAAGCGGAATCGCAACGAAGATAGCAACGCCCCAGAAGGAATATTTTTCGATTCTTGCTTTGTTTTTCTCCGCCTTCGCATAAACCCAGTTTGCTATTTTATTAAAAAGCTTTACCTTGCAGTGGCTCATAAATTCAAGTACCTTTTTGACAAAGAGCAAGATTATCGGCACGGGAAGTATATTTCCGACAACGCTCAAAAGGTAGCTCTGCCAAAGCGGAAGTCCAAGTGCCGCACCAAGCGGAATAGCTCCGCGAAGCTCAATTATAGGTATCATCGAGCAGAAAAAAACGCACAGTTCCTTCCCTACAGTTTCGAGAAAAAAGTTTTCGATCAATTCAACCATAATCTATATCCTTATATTATTTTTCGTTACAATTATTTTTTGATAACTCCGTCAAGAAAAGAGATATTTCCACCAAGTATGACAAAAATCACCACTAAAGAAAGAGAGATAACAGCGAGCGCGACCATAGAAATAATTATAGATCTCGTCTTGGATGCCTTCACAGTCTCTGTATTTTCCATCACAGTACTATCAAGGAGTCTGTTCTTTTTCAACGCTCTCGAAAGAGGCTTGTAAAGGAGAAGAACCACTGCTGCATTGAGTGTTCCCTTGACAAGATTGAAGGGCAAGAGGAGTGTTGGGATAAGAGAGACAACGTCCGCTCTTGAAACGTGCATATAAAATGGAGTAATGAAAAGATTAGCTACCATCATTATAGCCGTCATTGAAACCACCGAAACACAAAGTCCGAGAATTGCCCCGTTGAGTGTTTTCTTATACTTGTATATAAGTCCCACGGGAACGCAGAGCGATACCGAGGAAATAATGTTCATTATAAGTCCGTATTCACCCGTGCCACTGACTGTAATATATTCAAGAAGAGGCACGACCACCGCTGCAATCATTCCCGACGGAACACCAAAGAATAAGGTACAGAGCATTATTATCGAGTCCTTGACGTCCATTGTCAGAAACATTACCGGGAATTTAATAAGAACGGTGCAAAGAAATGCAAGTGCACATAGAACCGCTACCGTTGTATGTCTTTTAAGTTTCTTCGAAAAACTTGTTTTCATAAAAAAAGCCTCCATAATTATTTATGGAGAAGAAAGTCTAAAAAATCAATTGTTGTCTGCATCAGGCAGACGAATAAGATTATTTATATCTTCTCCCATCCGGACTTTACCGTCGGTGTAGGAATTTCACCTACTCGGCACACTTTTTTAGTTGTGTGTTCGCGGACTTTTACCGCCGGTATGGAATTTCACCATCCCCAAAGATATTTATTATTTTGTTTTAAGACCGTGCTCGGTAAGCCGAGCACGGTCAATTTGTGAGTTATTTAAATTAAATTACTCAATAATGCTGGATACGACACCAGAACCAACTGTTCTACCACCCTCACGGATAGCGAAGCGGAGTCCCTCTTCACAAGCGATAGGAGTGATGAGCTCAACAGTCATATCAACGTTGTCGCCAGGGCGGCACATATCAACGCCTGCGGGAAGCTCGATAACACCGGTAACGTCAGTTGTTCTGAAGTAGAACTGAGGTCTGTAACCTGCGAGGAAGGGCTTCTTACGTCCGCCTTCCTTCTCAGTAAGAACGTAAACGTGACCTACGAACTTTGTGTGGGGATGAACGGAGCCGGGCTTAGCAAGAACCTGTCCACGCTCGATCTCGTCCTTAGCAACACCACGGAGAAGAGCACCGATGTTGTCACCAGCCTCAGCCTGAGGAAGAAGCTTGTGGAACATCTCAACTCCGGTTACGGTTGTGGACTTCTTCTCGTCAGAAAGACCAACGATTTCAACAACGTCACCAACCTTAACTGTACCTCTCTCAACTCTACCAGTAGCAACAGTACCACGGCCGGAGATGGAGAATACGTCCTCGACAGGCATAAGGAAGTCGAGGTCAGCCTGACGGTCAGGAGTAGGAATGAACTCGTCAACAGCTGCCATAAGCTCAAGAATAGCTGCGTACTCAGGAGCAGATACGTCTGTGTTTGTGCTCTCAAGAGCATCACGAGCAGAACCACGGATGATAGGAGTATCATCGCCGGGGAAATCGTACTGAGAAAGAAGATCACGGATCTCCATCTCTACGAGATCAAGAAGCTCATCGTCATCAACGAGGTCCTTCTTGTTCATAAATACAACGATTGCGGGAACGCCAACCTGACGAGCAAGAAGAACGTGCTCACGAGTCTGCTGAAGAGGTCCGTCTGTACCTGCAACAACGAGGATTGCACCGTCCATCTGTGCTGCACCGGTGATCATGTTCTTAAC
>JAFVSI010000063.1 GCA_017503865.1 Clostridia bacterium
AAAGGGAACGGCGGTTAACCCCTTTAGGGGTTCGGCTCGCTCCGCTTTCGTGTGTGCCGTGTGCCGTGTGCCGTTGTCGGTCGGCTCGGTCGGTCGGCACTCAAAGGGAACGGCGGTTAACCCCTTTAGGGGTTCGGCTCGGCACACGAACACTGCTCCCCCTTCCCCCAAACCCCTATCCCCAAAGGACGGGCACACGTGCACGCGCGTAAAAAACGCACGTATGATATACGCACGTAAAGAGAAAACCCCGTAGGGGTTTTGTGCCCTACGGGGTTGAGTGTTAAGTCCCTACGGGACTTAGGCGGCAAGTGCAGCCGCTTGTATATGGCGGAGCGTTTCAAGTGTCTTAGGACACTTGGCGATTTCCTCAAGGTGTTCGAGGTCGAGGTTCTTGACTACGTCAAGAAACCACTGACACGTTTCACGGTTGAGGGTGCTGGCTCTCGGCTCGCTTATAGCGAGTCGAGTGGCGATTTCCTTGTTGGTGACGTTGAGTACGAAGTACTCAAACGCTCTCCACCTCGTGCACATACTGTCCGTGAAGGCGAACTTGTGTGCCGCTTTGACTCCGTCAAAGATGGCGGTCAGGGCGGGAGATACTTCGTATCTCACCACGAGGTCGGGGCGACCGTCTTGCTTGAAGGACACCTCGTAAGAGGTGTTGCCCTCGATTAACGCCCTCACCAAGCCGATGTCCTCGTCGCACAAGACCTCTTCCTTCGGAAGAGTCTTGTAGGTACGGGCTTCGTACTTGTCGTGGACGATTTCGGCGTCCAATGCCTTAAAGGCATTGCGGATAGCGTTCTCACGGTCGTTTGCCTCTAAAGAGGCAAGGAGCGACAAGCAAACGGTGGAACGGAGGTCGTCAATAGACGCATCACCAGAGGTGATGAAGGGCGTCATTACGGGCTTCGTATCCGTGCCGAGTTTCACTCGGCGGATACGGCGGACAGCGTCCTGCATATGTGTGGGCAGGTAATCACGATTGACCACGAACACCTTTGCTACTTCGTAGCAAAGCCAGTCGAGTGCGTTCAGTCCCAAGCCGACCTCACCATCTTCGATGGTGTAGGCGGAGCCGTCAAGTCCGTTGCCGACACCGACATACTTGACTTTGTCAAGTACCTCGTCAAAGTGGCTCCTCTTACCACCTTCGGTGGTAACGGGACGGGTGGTGGTTGCGGTGGTTGCGGTTGCGTTTTTGCGTGCCATAGTAATATCTTTCTCCCCTGTGTATTTGTTCGCCTTGCCGTGTTCGGCTCGGTCGGTCGGCGGTCGGGGTGCCGCCGACAATTCCATCGTACCACAGACCGTACACGCCGACAGCAGAGCTGTCGGTGCGAGCGATACCCTGCGGCTGCTCGCGGCGGCGCAGGAGACTCCGTAGGAGTCCGCCCGTGCGGCGGGCGTGCGGCGCGCCGTATCACGGAGGGGCGCGCGGTCTGCGGCTCGGCTCGGCTTTGCCACCCTCACTCCGTAGGAGTGGGAGCGAGGCTCGGTCGGTCGGCTCTTGAATTGAGGGGTTGACCTCTTACGAGGTCAAAGGGACGTGGGCGGTGTTCGTGGGGCGAGGACGGAACGGCTCTCCTCGTTCCCTACGGGAACGGCGGCGTGAGGGAGGGGAGGACAAAGGAGGGAAGAGAGTCCCTTACGGGACGAGAGAAGGTCGGCTCTCGGCTCGGCAGAACGGCACGAGGACAGGTGGCTATTCCCTTTGGGGAATAGAGGGGAGAGGGAGGAGGAGGGAGGGGAAATCGCCCTTTTCCCTCGTAGAGGGAACTCGCCAACTCGAACCCACTCGCTCCACCCCCTCAAGAAAGGCGGTTTTTCTCCCATAGGGAGAACCTGCCCTTTTCTTGCCGACCGAATGTTATCTTTTTGGCGTTGATAACATCGCCGACCATAGGGGGTGATTTTACACGCCAAACCCTTCCTTTTTTCGCGTGCGCGAGGGTGTCCACCTCTCTTCACCCACACGCCATTTTCCCTTCGAACACCTCGGCACCCTCATTCGGGAAGTTTGCCCATAATCGGAGAAGATCGCTTGATCCGTAAAACGCAGAAGAGAAGGGTTGATTGTTCCTAAGCCTCGCGATCTCTCCTATGGTAGGATGTCTTTTCGACTATACTATAAAAGATAGAAATCAACCCTTCTATATATAGCTATATATAATAATATATATAATATATATGCTTACTATATAAGAGAGCTTATTAGCTTACTGATTAAGAAAGCTTATATAGCTTACTAATAACAGAAAGCTGATATTTAAGAAAGAAAAATAATAAAAAGAAAGAACCCCTGATCTTGCACCGGCAACAAAAAAATTTTTTTAATTATTTTTCAAAAACCCCTTGACAAGTGTCTAAATATGGTGTATAATATATACAGTAGGATTCCAGAGGATAAAGATTGTAAGAGATATTCGCTGACCAATACGCCCACACACATACGGGCTGCTAACTGATTCAATTACGTCTTTATCACTCTTGGCAAGAGTCTCGAACGAAGTGAGAGCTGATTACAGACAAGTGCATAATTGCATTTTAAGGTATACCTTCCTTTTTAGGGAGCGAAAAATCTTCCCCTATATAGGGACTAATTTGAACCAGTTTGCAACCCCCCGGGTTGCATTTTTGTTTTTTACGGAGGATTTTCAATGGTTGTAAAAGTCTGTGATGCGCTCTGCGGAGCCGGTAAAACACAGTCTTGCATCAATATGATGAACAATGACTCAGAGAGAAAATACATCTTCATAACGCCTTATCTCGATGAGGTAGAGAGGATCAAGACCTCTTGCGCCGCGCGGAAGTTCGTTTCTCCGGAACGGAGGTTCACCAATGGATACTCTAAGCTTAAAGATGTTCCTTCTCTTTTACGCGCTGGTGAAAACATTGCCAGTACACACGCTTTATTCTCTTGTTATAATGAAGAGATCAAGACGCTCATCCGAGAGCAACACTACACGCTTGTGCTCGATGAAGTAATCGATTTATTCCAGCCCGTCAATCTCGACGGCGGGGATGTGAATTTTCTTGTACGGAACAACATCGCTAAGAAACAGGATGACAATGTCATCTGGGATGACGATGAATACACGGGAGTTTTGTTCAGCGAGATTATGCAGATATCCAAGTCGCGCAACCTCGTTGACTACGACGGCTCCTTCTACTTCTGGTCGTTGCCGATAGATGTATTTAACTGCTTCGATGATGTTTACGTGCTTACCTATTTATTTGAATACCAGATGCTGAAATACTTCTTTGACGTAAACAGCGTAGAGTATCAGCTCATAGGCACTAAGCGCCAGAACGGTATCTTTCAGTTCTGCCCGCTTGAAGAGATGGATCGCCGAGTAGACCTACGAGATAAGATCCATATAAATTATAATGATAGACATAACGAAATCGGCAACAAGAGCTTTTCGTTATCAGCGGGGTGGTTCGACAGGGCGTACCACGAGGTAGGTCAACCGAATATCACCATTTTAAAAAATAACTTATACAACATATTTAGACACACGAAGAGTGGAAACGACGATAAGATGTGGACGACTTTGAACAGATATCGCAGTGCTCTTAAAGGGAAGGGATACTCCAACGGATTTATTACCTTTAATAAAAGAGCCAGCAACAACTTCGCGGATCGCCATTACTTGGCGTATTGCTTAAACGTGTTTATGCAACCGTGGATGAAGAATTATCTGACAAAGCTCGGCGTCGAGGATGTAAATCAAGATATGTACGCGCTTTCGGTTCTCGTGCAGTGGATATTCCGTTCCGCAGTACGTAAGGGCGAGGAAGTCTGGATTTACATTCCCAGCAAACGAATGAGATATTTATTACAGGAATGGATAGATAATCTCGCCGAAGGCAGAGATCTGGAGCCTTTGCGTTTCAACGCAAGAAAAGTACCGACGCACCGCGAGTGCGCTTATGCTCTCCATCGGTCAAAGAGAAAGAACGAAGGAGGTAAAAAGTCTTGAAGAATTGCAAGAACTGCTTTTGGTACGACAAGTGCGAAGATAGATGCGATAACGACATCGAGGTGGACTGCGATTATTACGAGCCACTCGATGACGAAGAGATCGCTATTGAAGAATATGAAAAAGATTTGAAAGAACGTGCTCAAGTGTATCAGGAATTGATCGACGAGCAAAACGGTTAATCAGGAGGATAAGGCTATAAACAAGTCATTTAAGATATTATCACTGGAGGCGAAGGATCTATACGCCGCCATGAACCTAATCAACAACAATGGTGTTGGTTACGATATAAGAGACAGAGAAGGTAAAATCTCACTTAAGAAATTTGAGAATGCGTTGGACTGGAGCTTGGACACTATCAAGCTCCAAGAAGCGTATGAGCGCGAGACTCGTAAGAGAAACTTCTATTTCGTGTCCGGCGGGAAGAAGTACACCCAGATGGTTATCAACGTGAAATTCTCGTATTCCTATAAAGAATTTAATAAGGTAGGAAAAAATACATACATTCGCTCTGGATACGCATTTAGAGACTGCGTAATGCAGGACGGTGTGTGCATTCAAGATGGTAAGCTCGTAGCAATTCAAACTAACGTGGAAATCAGAGAGCCAATCTCACAAGAGATGCTCGGCGGATGTTTTACATTTGCGGATGGTTACTATAAGCAGGTCGGTTCAATCCCTGTCGAGATGAATAAGAGTGACCTAAGACAGTATTTGTACGAGCACGGATTTGTCTGCGACGGTATTCACTACGTTAGATATAAGAGAAGCAGCGGAAGTAGCCGCGTAGGAAAATGCTTGTTTGTAAATGCGGTTGTTGCGGAAAGAATGGCGAAGTGGGACAGATGTGGTTTAACCATTAAAGAGAACGATCCCATTGACTTGGCAGCGTGGGAAGCCTATATCTCGCTTCCTATGAGTAGCATCATTGATACAATACAAATTCAGCCCGAGAATATTCTCATTGTTGATGACTATGATAGCAAGTTCACGGACGAGGTTGTGGCGGTCGAGGCGCAGGACGGTAAGCTCGTATCCAAGAGAAAGGAAATGAAGATTTCCAATAGTATCTGGGACGGTGAGTCCTTGATGGACACGAGTATGTTTACGGATTACCCCGACAAGGGAATGTTGCTTTTGCGTAACCGTTTCTTTAAGACTTGCGCATTCAATACCAACATTCAGCAATGGTTCGCTGATAACGGCATAGAGAGAATCGACCAACTCAACGGTTTCACGCTGGCTACCGACATCTCGCAAATCAAGCTGATTACCACGCCAAGCAGTGTTAAGTATCTGAAGTTCGGAAAGATCGAGCAGTGGCTAAAGAACATCGATAGTACATTCGGTATCGTCAAGTACGAGAAGGAAACACACTTCTTTGACGGCAGAATGGTTCAGTGCCACTATCAATTGCTGAACACACTTCAATTGTCATATGGTGAGGTTGAGGCGCTATTGAAACCTTCCTTAGATTATATAGGGGCGGTTCGTAGAGATCCCGACGTGCTCAGATACCATATCGGCTATCCCTTCAAAGCAGAGGAAATGGAAGGGGAACTAAACCCCCTCAAGTCCAAAAACGACATCGTATTCAAGATGCTTGGCATCAACAATCAGTTTGCGTTGACTCAGCTCTACAAAGAGTTCCGAAACGATATCGTTAAGGGCTTCATCAGAAATCTAAAGCAAGGTCACGTTTTGTTGCACGGCAACTACTCAACGCTTCTTGGAAACGGTATGGAGCTTCTGCAGCAGGCAATCGGAACGTTCAAGGGCGAAGGTGTTATTGCTCCCGGGTGCATTCACAGTACAAAGTTTGAGTACGGCAAAACAATCCTTGCATCCAGAAGTCCCCATATCACGATGGGCAATGTTCTTCTTTCACAGAATGTAGCCAACGAGGATATTGACAAGTACTTCAATCTTTCCAACGAGATTGTTTACGTGAATGCAATCAACGAGAACATTCAGCAAAGACTAAACGGTTGTGACTACGACTCCGACAGTATTCTTCTTACGGACAATGAGGTTCTTATTGCGGCGGCGCGTAAGAATTATTCCGCGTTCAAAGTCCCCACGTGCTTCGTTGACTCTCAAAAAACTGCTCGCCGTTACAATCACGAGCACAAAGCTGACCTTGACGTGAAAACGAGCGTCAATAAGATCGGCGAAATCGTAAACCTCTCTCAGCAGTTGAACAGCCTTTACTGGGAGCGACTAAACCGCGGTGAGAGTATGGAAGATTGTGAAGAACTCTACAACGATATTTGCAAGCTTGCAGTCTTGTCGGGCATTGAAATCGACAAGGCGAAGAAAGAATACATCATCAACAGCTTCAATGAGATTTCTTGGTTGAAGTCCAAGTATAAAATAGAAGATGATAACCGTCAAGTGAAGCCTATGTTCTTCAAGATGATAACGCTTGAGAATGGATATGAGCTTAGCGACGGTACGAGATATAGATATTTTGATACTCCTATGGATTATCTACAGAAGATAATTTCCTCAACAAACTTCCGTCAAGCGCGGCAGTACAAAGCGACGATTGTTCCTTTTATGGATATCGTTCGCAAGCCCGAGATGGCAGTTCGCAGTGGTTATAACTGCATCCAACGTGATAAGATCATCGCAATCATCCGCAAAGCAAAGGATGATATAAGAAAAATGTACATCGACTATGACACTAAGAAGAAAGACGAGAAGGAATTGATCTGGAATCAGGTTGCCGAGCGTAGGCAAGAGTGCATTGATGCAATTGATAAGATGTCTGAATGTGAATACACGATGTATTTAACCCTCAAGGAACTCGATAACAAGGACACAAAAGACGTGTACCGTTTCATTTTTGAAGTGTTGTTCGGCAAGCCTAATGAGTCATTCTTCCGAATGATTGAGGCGAGCAAGGAGCCATTATATACCTTGGAAGAGGCAGAAGACGGCGATATTACCTTGTATGAGTTCAAATATAAGAAGGTTTTGCTACATTAAATATATATTTATATCAAATTTTTTACAACTTTTTGCCCCAAAATTAACACGGATTTATATAAAAGAAGTTGTGAAAAGTTTAAATTTCTCCCTATTATACGCCATATTTAGACACTTTTGCAACCTTGATTTGCAAAAAACTAATTGTCGTATAGGGAGAAAATAATGCGGGGTAGAGCAGATGGTAGCTCGCCGTCCTCATAAGTCGGAGGTCGTGGGTTCGAGTCCCACCCCCGCAACCAAGATTGATCTGTTCGTTAGGCTCACGCTTGCGAGGTTGGAGATAAGCTCCCAGCTTCTATCTCAGTGAGAAACGTAGTCGTGGCGCCGCGATGTTCTGCGGACGCAGGTCATTTATATTCCCCTTTAGCTCAGTTAGGCAGAGCACGCGGCTGTTAACCGCGATGTCGTAGGTTCGATCCCTACAGGGGGAGCCATTCGGTGGTATAGTGGAGAGGTTATCACGGCAGCCTGTCACGTTGCAATCCCGAGTTCGATTCTCGGTACCACCGCCATTAAATGCTACCGTGGTCAAGTGGCTAAGACACCGCCCTTTCTCAGACAAATAGCAACTGAAAATATATGCAACTCAATTCCATAAAAGGTACTTTAACTGAATTACAGTGTGAAAAAGATTTCATCGAAAATGGCATAGTGGTTTCTCAACCGATAATGCCAGACTCAAAATACGACTTCATCGTAGATATAAACCACAAGTTGTATCGCATTCAATGCAAGTCTTCGACATTGTCTGAAGATAAAACATTTATTAGCCTGAAGACAAAGTCAACAAACATTCGAACAATGAAAAATTCCTACTACACACGTGACGACATAGATTACTTCTATACTTGTCACGATGGGAAGAGCTATTTAATACCAGTAGAGGTAGCAGGAAGAGGAGAAACAAGATTGAAATTCTTTTCAGAGCAATACAAGAACCCCAATATTAGATGGGCGAGGGATTATGAGTTCGGAAAGATTTTAGGACAATTAAAAACGGAGGAAGTAAGTTGTTAAGGAGTTCGAGAAACGGCGGTATCGCGGGTTCGATCCCCGCCGGTAGTACCACACAGCCATTAGGCAGGAGAGCAGACACATAAGAAACAAGGAGGCATTTGGATTTGGTAGAAATAGACCAAGAACTTGAAAAATACGGTTTGAGTAGAGAACAATACGAACTTTGCTTAGACGACATCCAAGGCAAGATGAACGGTCAGAACGATATGGACTGGGCAGAGATCGTTGATAAATATAATCTTGGCGTACATAGCGACACCTTAAGAAAGGCGTCACAAACTATTTTCGGCGGAGCATTTATCGCTGAATATTTCAGAGAGAAACAGTCGAAGGGCGAAGTTACAAACGGTTACTTGGCTCTATTAAGAAAAGAAAAGGAAGAGATTCGCAAAGAGAGGCAGAAGCTTAGCGATGAAAGAGTCGATTACCAGAAGTCTATCAGAGAAGAAGCTCGTAAAGAATCCTTTATCGAAGTTATAGAGCGTGCATTTGCCCGCGATATTCAACCTTTTGATTATGTTCCTTCTCCTATCACAGTTGGTAGTGACGATATGATTGTGTGCCTATCCGACTTACACGTCGGCATCGAGGTAGATAATCATTGGAATAAATACAATACCGACATACTTAAGGCTCGTTTGAGCAAATATCTGGATGAAATCCGCAATATCCAGTCAACCCACCACTGCAACAGATGTGAAGTGGTGCTTGGCGGTGACAACATCAGCGGTAACATTCATCCCAATTTAAGACTTCAAAACAACGAGAACGTTGTAGAGCAGATCAAGATTGCTGCAACGTACATCGGCGACTTCATTATGGAGTTGCACAAACATTTCAGCGAAGTGAGAGTACACAGCGTTTCTGGAAACCATTCGCGTATGAGCCCCAACAAGGAAGAACATCTCAACGGAGAGGAACTGGATGCGTTAATTCCTTTCTTCCTTTCTATTAAATTTGAGAACTATTCCGATGTGAAGATTTGCAATGATGGATATATCGACAATTCCATCAATTCGTTCGTTACGAGAAATGACAAGCTGTTCTATATCGTACACGGCGACAAAGATAAGCCCTCTAATGTCACGCACAAGCTGACGATGATGACGGGCAAGAAGCCTGATGCTATTATAATGCACCACCGCCACCACAACGCTTATGACACTCAATACGGAGTGAAGATTGTTCAGGTTGGCTGTGTAGTTGGTTCCGATGACCACTGTGTAGATCTCAGAATATCCGGAGATCCCGAGCAGTGCGTTATTATTACGAGCGAAACGCAGGCTGTAAAGTGCATTTATGATGTAAGCTTGAGATAAATAATGAGATAAGTTTTATATAGGAAGAAAAGGAGAACAGATTTTTAATGTTAAACGCAAAAGAATTCAGTCGTAAATATGCCGAGGCATACGGCGTAAGCTACAAGCAAGCCGCTACAATTTGTCAAAGTGTTTTTGACTTCCTCGGTGAGACCATATATCAGGACAAGGAAGATGTTGTAATCTACGGATTCGGTTCTTTCAAACACAAGAAGACCGCACCTAAGAGAGTTAAACATCCTTCTACGGGCGAAATGATGACGATGCCCCCGAGAGATATGATCAAGTTTACGCCAAGCGGCGTGGCATACGACGAAACAAATACATAAATACCAAAGGGTGGAATATGAAGAAGTTAGAGCAGATTACGCCTGAGCAATGGGATAATGTGCACGAGTTCAACAGAACCATCCTTGAAGACTTTTTAACGAACTCTACTGAGCTATCACCTCGCACGAGGAAAGCTTATGAGTCGAATTTGAAGATATGGTTTGTTTGGGTTAAAGACAATCTTGGAAACAAGACTCAACTCGAAATCAAGCCATTGGAGTACAAAAAGTTTCAGAACTGGATGGTCAATCGCGGATGTTCATCTGCGGACGTTAATAACAAACGCGCCGCGATTAGCTCGCTGAACGGATATATAGAGATATATTATCACGACGAATATCCTATGTTCAGGAATTTTATCAACAAGAGTATTAAAAGACCTCCTAAAGCGTTTGTCAACCCTAAAGAACCCTTGACTAAAGAGGAATTCAATCATCTCATCGAGGTGTTGACGGAGCGTGAGGAGTGGCAGAAGGTGGCATACCTTATGTTCACCTTAGATACTGGGTGCCGTAGAGCAGAAAGCAGACAACTGCTGAAGAGTGTTGTAGACGCTCGCCCGATTAAGAAGATGAGAAAAGTCACGGACGAAGACGGAAACGAGATAGAAAAGGAAGTCCTTTATTACCAAACCCATTCCATTCGTTGCAAAGGTGCAGGTAGTGTCGGCAAAGTCAGAAAGTTTATCTTCGGCGAAGATACGATGAAAGCGCTCAAGAAATGGATGGAGCACAGGGGCGAAGATGAGTGTGAGTATATGTTTGTTACTCGCTATGGTGGAGAAGTTCGCCAAGTGAGCGAAACCTTATTTAATACTTGGGCAACGAGCACATTCTCCAAAATCATCGGAAGACGCGCATATCCTCACCAGTTGAGAAGTTCGCGTGCAAGCCAGCTTGCAGTAGAGGATGGAGTTGACATAAAAGTAGTGCAAAAGCTTTTAGGTCACGAATCCGTGACAACCACAGAGATTTATGTTGTCAGAGATGACAGCGACGAGCTCGATGAACTATATGTTGAAGACGACTAATCCCGCCTAATATAGGGCGGGATTTCTCAATGGAGGATTTATGGAGAATAAAGGAAAGGGCGGACGACCTATGGGTGGTAGTAAATCTGAACAATCAAGGCTCAAAAGTTCGAGCCCCATACAGATTGACACCAGCGTCAAGCCGGAGAGAATCAAGAACGACCAACCGAATACAAAATATAGATGTACTTGCTGTGGCAAGGAATATAACACACAAAAGGGAAATTTCCCCGTGTCAAAATCCTTCCTTTATGAAGGCAATAACGGGTACATACATATATGCAAACATTGCGTAGAGAAGCTTTATCAGCAATTAGTAGGTTTCTATTCTGGAAACGAAGAGCACGCACTTGAGCATTGTTGCAGACTTTTCGATTGGTACTACAATAGCGACATTGTCGCAATGACCAAAAACATTTCCCAAGGCAGGTCTAAGGTTTTGGTTTATCCTTCAAAGATGAACGTTAACCAAGCAAAGGGAACCACATATTTGGATACCCTTAAAGACCGCCATAGTAATAAGATTATGACTATGTCAGACATCACACCCGACGAGATGGCTGACGGTGAAGAAACGTCGGGGGCATCTCGCGTGTCCAAAGAAACTATTATGTTCTTCGGGTTTGGATACACGGATGAAGAATACGATTTCTTGCTCAACCAGTACACGGACTGGACGACAAGATACGATTGTAAGACCAAAGCACAGGAAGAGTTGTTTAAGAGCTTGTGTATAGCCCAGCTTACAATCCAAAAAGCACAGTTGCGCGGTAGCACCAAAGAAGTCACCGATGCGATGAAAGCTTTCCAAGACTTACTTGGAACCAGTAATTTGAAGCCGAGCCAGACTAATGATAACGCATTAGCCGATCAAAACACATTCGGAACTCTCATTAAAAAGTGGGAAACCGAACGTCCTATAGGTGAACCTGATGAGGAATGGAAGGATGTAGATGAAATCGAAAGATATATCAGCACGTTCTTCTTGGGGCATCTTTGTAATCTTGTTCACGTTAAGAACGATTACGAAGAATTGTACCGCGAGGAAATGGCAAAATACACCGTTACTCCTCCCGAGTACGAGGAAGATGATCTTGGCGAAACTTCACTTTTGGACAAGTTCAGCGATAAGGTAACCAAGGATGGCGACGATAACTCGTAATTCCCAGACGGAGTCGCAAGTCAAACAAGACAAAGCCGACAGAATAATGAACGGCGTGAATGTGTGGGCAGCATTCTATCGGGCAAATCCACACCGCTTTGCCCGGGATTACCTTAACTTAAAACTGGATAGATTTCAGCAGATCATTTTGTGTATGATGTTCCGCTTTTCAAACGTGGTTTACTTAGCGAGCCGTGGTGGCGGTAAATCATTCTTGATTGCTATATTCTGCGTCATACACTGTATCCTATATCCAGAAACAAGAATATGTCTTGCTTCAAAGACGCGAAAACAGGCAACGGAAATCATCGATAAAATCCGAGAAATCCTAATGCCGCGTTCCGCAAACTTGAGGCTTGAGATAGAGGAAGTTCAAGTTAACCAAGCTAACGCTTTCGTGAGCTTCCGTAACGATTCGAGAATTGTCGTTGTAACGGCGGCAGACTCAGCACGACATAACAGAGCAACCGTTCTGGTCGTGGACGAGTTCCGTATGGTAGATAAGAATATTATCGATACCGTTCTTCGTAAATTCTTGACATCGCAGAGACACCCCGCTTTCTTGGATAAGCCCGAATACAAGGATTATCCAAAGGAGCAAACCAAAGAGCTTTATGCGAGCTCTTGTTGGTACGAGTCACATTGGTCGTATGAGTTGGTACGCTCGTATGTAGTCAATATGATTCGAGGCAGAAGCTATTTCTGTTGTGCAATGCCATATCAGTTAGCTATCAAAGAGGGAAGATTGGATAAGACAAAGGTCGAGGACGAAATGTCCGAAACTACGTTTAATGCAATAACCTTCCAGATGGAAATGGAAGCATTGTTCTTCGGACAGAGTAGCGGAGGTCTTTATAACTTTGATGAAATTGACCGCAATCGTGTAATCAAATATCCTTTTTATCCAAAGTTTGCAGGACACAAGATTGCAGACAAACGACTGTATATCCCGCCGAAGATCCCCGGTGAGGTCAGAGTGCTTTCAGCCGATATTGCACTTATGTCTTCAACGAAAAATAAGAATGACGCCACGTCAATCTTTGTAAACCAAATGTTGCCCACCTCTAATAACAGGTTTGTAAACAACATTGTTTACGCGGACAACAACGAGGGACTTCGTACAGATGCGCAGGCGCTGGTAATACGCAAATTATTTGAGGATTACGATTGTGATTACCTTGTATTGGATACCAAAGGCTTAGGTCTTGGAGTTAGTGACGCCTTAATGGCGGACATATACGACCAAGAGAGTGGCACAACATACGGAGCGCTATCTTGTTGTAATAACGACGAGCTGGCGAAACGATGCTTGGTGCCCGATGCTCCAAAAGTAATTTGGTCTGTTCAAGGCACGCAAGAGTTTAACTCTCAATGCGCGCTCGGACTACGTGAGGCACTTAAGCAGGGAAGCGTTAGGTTACTGACTTCTGAGTTTGCCGCAGAAGATTCTCTCGGAGAACTGCGCGGATATGACAACCTTAGCACCGCAGATGCGTTGAACCTCAAGTTGCCTTATATACATACATCGCTCCTGATAAACGAGCTTATTAAGCTTGAGTATGAGGTACGCAACAATGTTATCAGAGTAAAAGAAAAAGCAGGAATGCGAAAGGATAGATATAGTAGTTTGAGCTATAACATCCACGTCGCAAAAATCATAGAAAGAGATCTACAAGTTCAAAAATCGAAGAAAACGATGGAACAACTGGTGTTCAAGTTTAGAGCACCGCAAATCAAAAAGAAATATTAAGCAAAGGAGGAAGAAATGGATAAAAGAAATAACTCCCGTCCGGCTAAGAAAAAGCCCGCGACAACCTCTCAAAAGCCAAAGCAGCAAGACGCTCTTGTCGAAATGCCGATGTCTTTTGCCAGAGAACTGATCAAACAAATCGTTTACAATCCTAAAAATTCCTCTTCTCAAAAGTCATACACATATTCCCTATACACAAAAGAGAATATTCTGAAATGGCTACAATCACCCTCGTCTAACGAGACGAGCCTGCGTAATGCATCGAATTATATGTACCTATCTTCTATGCATTATCAAAGGCTTATCCAATACTACGCAGGGTTGTATTACGGATACTACGTAATATCTCCCCTCGGATTTGAAAAGACAAACGGAGCAAAGAGAGAAAGCATAGCAAAGCAATATTACAAGGTTACCAAATTCTTGGAGCTTATCGATGTTCCGTCGTTGGTGAGAAGTGTAGTAGGTGTGTGCCTGCGTGACGGTATTTACTACGGAGTAAAGTGGTCTGATAAATCGTCCACCTTTATTCAGAAGTTGGATCCCGACATTTGTAAGCTCACGTCCATATGCAACGGAACATTCTTGTATGCCGTAGATATGACAAAGCTTCAGGGTAAACTTGAGTTTTATCCCGCAGCTTTTACGGATATGTATGCAAAATATTTGCAGACTGGAGAGAAATACCAAGAGGTTCCGCCTGATATTTCCGTCTGTGTCAAAGCAGACGACACTATCATCGACTTCTCGGTTCCTCCTTTTGCGGCAGTTATGCCATCTCTTTACACTATTGCAAACACCGAAAATTTGCAGGAAACCGCAAATGAGTTGAAAAATTATAAAATGCTTACAGGTAAGGTTCCAGTCGATGCCAACGGCAACCCGTTGATTGGCTGGGATTTGTATTTGAAATATTACAATCAGTTGAGCAACGCACTTGGTGAGAACGTTGGATTGGCTATCACTCCTTTTGATATGGATCAGTTCAGCTTTGACCAAAAGAGTGGCGTTTCCGACGTGGACGATATTGCAAAATCTGTGGCTAATTTCTGGTCTACTGCGGGTACTTCCGGTCTTTTGCACGGTGTTGCAAACGATACGTCTGGTGTTACCAAGCTTTCCATCAAGAATGATGAAACCTACATATTCGGAATTGTAAAACAGCTCGAAAAGGTTCTTAACAGATACCTGAAGACTACCTTCTCGGGTACTATCAAGTTCAAAATTACATTCCTTCCTATAACCGTATTCAATAGAGACGAACTTGTCAAGGAGTACAAAGAAGCCGCATCATTCGGTTTGGGCAAATCCCACTATGCGGCAGCTCTTGGTATTCCTCAGTACGATATTGCAGGTTTGACATTCCTTGAGGAAGATTTGCTTGGGTTCGGCGAGCTTGTTCCTATGCGTAATACTTATAACTCCGGCGAAGAAGACGGAGAAAAGGGACGCCCTCAGAAGAAAGACGAAGATCTTTCGGATGATGGAGCAAGCACTCGTGACAATGACACCAATGCAAACCGATAACGAGAGGTAGACAGTATGGATAATTGTAGAGAAGAAAAGAAGTTTATAAAAATATTCGATGAGAAGATCGCTATGAGCCTTGCTGATAGCGGTTTTTCATATATGAAAGAAACTATCAATGGCAATCAAGAGGTATTCATTTTCGAAGAGTCGGAAGCCTTTATGAGCGAGGTCAACAAGTATATGACATTCGGCGAAGGCGAAGACGGCGGAGATGTATTACTCGTCGAAGATACCACTGTGTGTTTCTAAAGAAGGAGTGAGAAATACCTATGAATTTATCAGTTGGATTTACTGCGAAAATCACTCCTGTCAAGCCCGTCAACGATGAGATGACATTGTGTAAATGTTATATTATGTGCCCCGGTCGTAATGTCAACAAATCTGACATTGTGAAAGAGGCAGTTGACGATGCGTTGCCTACGCTGTTCAACATTCCCGTAGTTGGACACATTTTCGTAGACGAGGAAGATGAAGAGCTTCGTATGGGTGGACACGATAAAGAGATTAAGAAAGACGCAAACGGCAAGTACTATCTCAGATCGTTGACTGTTCCTTATGGTACCGTTCCTTATCAGGACAATGTACATTACGAAGAGGTTGAAGAAAAGGACGGATCTATTAAAACATATCAAGTTGCAGACATCATCCTCTGGACGGGTAGGTATCCTCAGCTTTTGGATACCAAATATGATGACGATATCTACTTTAACCAAAGTATGGAAATCAAACCATTGGAAACAGTTGTGGATAAAGATGGATACACGGTGGTTAAAAAGTTTAGATATTCAGCCCTGTGCTTGATGGGTAAGAGTGATGATCCTGACAAGAACGTTCGTCCTTGCTTCCCGTCCGCGAGAGTTGAACCATACCATTTCTCGACTGCAGAAAATTGGGAAGAACTTTTCGAGGAATTTAAGAGCAAGTTGGCTGACAGTTATGGGTTGAAACCTAACTTTGAGAAAGGAGGACAAAAATTAGTGAATCTTGAGAACATTGAAAGCATTTTAAGAGAGTTCGGCATCGAAAGCGTTGAGCAGTTGTCTTTTGAAATTACGGAAGATATGACTGAGGAAATGCTGAGAGAACGCCTTACAGAGATGAGTGCTAACGGAGAACCCTCTGGAGAGGGAGAGCCCGCAGGAGAGCCTGCTGGAGAACCCGCCGCAGAACCCCAGAATGACACTGACGGCGAAGGCGAAGCTGGTACAGGAGAACCCGAAGGTGAACCTACTGGCGAAGGCGAGTTTACCGACAATTCTGGCTCAGGCTCCGGAGAAGGAGAACCTGCACCTCAATTCCAGTTCGAGCTCACAAACGAGGAAACTCGTAGAGCTTTGTGCAACGCAATTTCAGCTTTGTGTGAATGGAACGACGTTCTCTATAAGAGCTACTGGCTTTGTGATTTCGATAGCCAGCACGTATACGTTGGATACTACTTTGCATCCGACGAGGGTACGGTAGATGGTTACGCGAGATTTGCATACTCCAAAACCGAAAATGATATCGCGCTTAATGCGGATAGCTTTGAGAAGGTTCGTCTTGTTTGGATGACTCTTGAAGAGGCAGAAAAACTTGACAAGGAGAGAGCAGAGTATGCCGAGCTTGTTGAGTATAAACGTGCAAAACAAGAAGCTGAAAGAAAACAGGAATATGCCGCAGTTATTGCGGAGTTTTCCGACTTGTCTGATGTTGAGGAATATCAGACTGTGGTCAGCAATGCAATGGATTTTGCAAGTGCTGAGGACTTGAAAGAGAAGCTTTACGCAGTTCGCGGTAAGTCCGGAATTGTTAAGAAGCGCGATGTATCTGAAGTCAGAATTCCCATTCTGAGCTTCGCAAAAGACGAAAAAACTATCACGGCAGAAGAAGAATTCTTCAGCAAATATCTGCCCGATGCAATTAAAAAATAAAAATTTATAAGGAGAAAAAATAATTATGGCTTATGCTTGTGTAAGAACTGACAATATGTCAGGTACTGTAAACGGCAAGGATCTTGTGTCCTTGAAATTTATGGTCGGCGAGACCGAGGCACCCGTTGAAAACGGTAACGTTGTCCTCGTTGGCGACCATCTTGAAGGCGAGCGCGAAGTTCGCAAGGCTACTGCACCTACTAAGAACGCAGATGTTTATAAGTGCGCCCTCGTGGCGAGCGAGGAAGTTGTTAAGAGCAAGGCTCGCAACACTCTCGCAGAGTTCAGAAACGAAGCTGGCGACATTGCTCGCGGATACAGATTCGTTGCAAATGACTGCTTCTCCGTTACCGCTGAGGCTTTTGCTGACGGTGCGGCTCTCGAAGTGGGCGCTACTGTAGAGCTTACTGACACCACTAAGCTTTCTGCAGTTGCTGAAGCAACCGGCGGTGCTTCCGTTGTTGGTAAGATCGTTCTTATCGAGAACGAGTGGTACGTAATCGAAGTTGCGTAATTAAAAGAAAGGAGAAACAATACATAATGGAAAATGTACTTACTATTGCTATCGGTGCAATTAAGGGCACTATGAGTGGCGAATTTTCAAAAGGTCAGACTTCCGAGGCTCTTCGCAAGGCGTTCATTGAGATGAACGGCGGATCTGACAAGCTCAATCCTAAGACTTTCGTTCGCGGAAATGAGCTCTATTCTGCGGTTGAGGAATTGATTCCTACTATCGTTGAGGAAGGTTTGAAGGATGAGAATCCTATCTTCCGTCTCGTTGAGTACAAGAACATCGCAAGCGGCGACGTTAACGAGTTCTATACTTCCGGCGAAGCTGTGTTCATCGTTGCAGATGCCGCTGCTGGTATCCGTGGCGTAAGACGTCAGAGAATCTCTGGCGGTGAGAAGGTTACCGTTAAGACCTCTATGAAGATCGTTCGCGTTTACGAGAACCTTGGTCGTCTTCTTGCAGGTAGAATCACCTTCGATGAGTTCGTAACTGCTGTTGCAAACTCTTTCAAGAAGACTATCCTTGCTGATGCATATACCGCTATCGCTGGTATGACTGAGAACACTCCCGGTCTCAGCTCTGAGTACGTATATGCTGGTACTTTTGATGAGGACAAGCTTCTTGCTATCATCGAGCACGTTGAGGCTGCTACTGGCAAGACCGCTACTATCTACGGTACCAAGACTGCTCTTCGTAAGGTAACTTCTGCCGACGTTTCCAACGAGGCTAAGAGCGACCTTTACAATATGGGCTTCTATGGCAAGTTCAACGGAACTGCTATGGTTCAGCTCAAGCAGGCTCACAAGCCCGGCACATCCAACTTCATCCTCGATGATTCCAAGATCTACATCATCGCTGGTGATGACGCTCCCGTTAAGATGGTTAACGAGGGCGAGGGTATTATGCTTACCCGCGAAGCAACCGAAAACAACGACCTTACTCAGGAGTATGTTTACGGTCAGGCATTCGGTACTGGCGTTATCTGCGCTGAGAAGATGGGTATCTACACCATCGCAGGCTAATATAGCTTAAATACTTTAAGGCAGGCGTGTGTGGAACACGCTTGCCTTTTTAATAAATTTGAATAAAAGGAAGATATATAAATGGCACAAAAGAAAAAGGACAACATCACGCTTCCCGAAGATGTTTTGGAAGCAACCGAGGCGGCTACCCTCGATTTTACAAAAAGTAGCGGTTCATACAAAATTGACGATAGCGTACTTGTAAAAGTTAAGAGTACATATTTCGGACGCCTCTTCTATCGTAACAAGAAAACAGGCGAGAGCACAGAGTGGCTACGCGCTGGAGATATCCAGATCGTTTCTATGGGCGACTTGAGAGCGATGAAGGCAACTCAGGTTGCGTTCTTCAAAAACCAGTGGCTCGTTATTCTTGGAGTCGCAGACGGCTCCGAGTGTGAGGCTACCTGTGCAGACATTTACAAAGCTCTCGTTATCACACAGTACTATCAGAATTACATCGAGCCTACCAATGTAAGTGTAATCTGCTCTTGGAACGAGAAGGAGATTGCAGAGAGAGTTGCAATGATGAGCGCTGGCGCTCAGGAAAACCTCGTGGTAACGCTCAACGAATGTATCAAGAATGGCGCTCTGGATTCAATCAGATCCATCAGAGCGTTTGAAAACGCACTCGGATGCAGACTTCGCGATTTGCACGACGAGGAAGACGATAAGTAAGGAGAGCTAAATGGCAACGAAATTTTCTGAAATATACGAAAGGGCGATCTTCAAAATTACGGATTATGGTTTTCTGCATACCGCCAACGAGTATTTGAAAAAGGCGGCTCTTCAGAAGTACTTGCTATCTGCTGTCGTTGATTTTCAGCATTCTTGCCGTGTTGACTTGAAAGATTACGATAAGGTAGAGGAACAATTTAACAACGACTTGGACGATGAAATCATAGAGATTTTGTCACTCGGAATCGCGTTTCACTGGTTCTCCGCAAAGACGCTCAACAGCGAGCTTTTGCGTAACGTCATACACCAGAAAGATTACACATCTTATTCTCCCGGCAATCTTCTCAAGGTTGTCAAAGAAGTAAGGGAAACGGTTCGCGCAGAATATACGGGTAAAATTAACACGTATTCCTTTCGGTACGGAAATATCGATAAGCTAAAGGCATGAGGTGTTATATGGAACAACTTTTGAATTTTTTATCAAATTTGCGCGGAGATGTGTTTAAACTTCTCCCTATGAAAGAAGACGAAATGGCAGGCGTTGACAATCACCTTAGTGATTACATTGAGGCTCTGCTTATCAACCTTGAGGGAGCAACAACTACATATCCGATTTTGGCAAATCAGAAACAGTACTTGTACGTAATCAACAATTTGCAGTATGCGTCAAAACATCCTGTTGACTTCAAGAAATGGAGAAAGATCGTCTTGAATTCAACCCGCAATATCGACAACCTTTATGTGGCATACGGGGGAGTAAAGAATGACAAATGACTGGTTTGACAAATATCGCTCTTGGTTGGAAATGAATCGCGATGCAGAACGTGAGCAGGAGAGGGACTCCGCAAGAAAGACCTTGATAGAGACCTTTAAAAATAGCGTCTCGTATCAAACAGGCGCTCTGCGTAACGGTGTATCACAACCGATCATTGCGACCAGAAGCAATACTCGCAAATGCCGTCTGACGGTTATGCCCGAAGACACTATGAGCATTGGCGACTTGATTTACGTATTCAATGAATATTGGATTTGTATGGAGCTCTATACGGACGAGTATGAACTTACTCACGGCGAGCTTTGGCTGTGCAATCAGCTATTCAAATATCAAGATTTGAGTGGCAGAATCGTTAAGAAGCACGCCATTATTGACGATGGCTCGTATTCAAAAGGAAGCGATAAAGCAATCCCAGTCACAAATAATACGTTCAATTGCTATGTTTCTATGGACGAAGACAGTAAGGCGCTATGCGTTGACAAGCGTTTGGCTATAGATACAATTTACGATGCAAACGGTAAGCCTATTATCGATGTCGGCAAGATTTGTTGGCTCGATACCAAGAGTAGAAACTACGGTAAGGGAAGCCATTTGCTTGCATTTGGGCTAACGGATGATTTGTATAACGAAGAAAAAGACAATATCGATTTGATGATTTGTGATTACTTCGCTACATCATCAGAAGAAGAGCCTGTCACAGATCTCTTCATTGAAGGAAGAGATACTATTCGTGTCGGAACAGGGCGTACTTATAAGGTGAATGCCCTTGATGGTTTGCTCCCCGAGTGGAAGGTTCAGCCTGCGCTTGACGGAGTTAACATCGTTGGTAACGGAGATTATGGCGTCACTTTGAGTGTCGCTATGGATGACTCTCTGATTGGCAAGGTTTTGCTATTGGAGTGCTTTGATAAATCCGAAACCTATGGTGCCGTCACGAAAGAAGTTGAGGTGATCTCTATTGGCTAAGACATATTTAGATCAGCTCGTAGAATATCCAGCAAAAGTATTGAAAAGGATATCAGAAGATAAGTATTGTTTAGGGCTATTGCTTAACAAGAGTTTCGATAGCATAGCCGAAGAAGATAGTGATAAAGCCCTTGACGAGTTGCTTTATGACTACCAATACGTAGACGATACGACACAGGAAAGCTCAGCTTACATTTGGGTTGAGATAGATGTCGATCACGTTGAAAACAAACAGATAAAGGGTGTACGCCTGTATGTTACTATAGCTTGTCACAAGAACTATATGAAACTGAAGGGCAGTACTTTCCGCGGAGTAATGGGAAATCGCAGAGATAATTTGGTAAGATACGTAGATAGATTATTGAACGACACGACAGGCATAGGCGGAATAGGCACTCTATCACTTCAATCCGTAATAACACTGTCGCCGATCAGCGGATTTACCCTGCGGGAAATCACTTATAGAATTCCTGACTTTAATATCGTAGAGCTGGAAGAACACGAGTGAAATTCACTTACGAAGACCTAATTAGCGGAGACTCCATTTTTGTTAATGGAATAGGTCATTTCAGATCTCCGCAACTAAAAGAACTCAAGCCAACACAAGGAATCGGCACTTGGAAGTACAATTTGTATATTGGACTTATGGCTTGGGATAGAAGCGAAGTTGTTAAGTTTATGAAGATTACAACCGGCAGAAATCTGCGTAAGTTGGAACAGAACGAAACTCTTT
Organism: Clostridia bacterium; assembly: GCA_017503865.1. GTDB lineage: Bacteria > Bacillota > Clostridia > Oscillospirales > CAG-272 > HGM12713. The sequence continues at coordinate 21,714 of JAFVSI010000063.1, forward strand.
CGCTTTTCGATGTAATGACTCTCATAGACGAACCAAGGATGCTATTGCAGAATGCAATGGCTTTTTTTGTTGTCGAAGATGTTTCTTGGGATAAACACACAAGGTCTTTCTTGCTCACAGATAGTGAAGGTAAGAAGGTCGGTGCAATTACCCGAGAGAACTTCGATGAGGTTCGCGATATGATGTTGCAAATGAATTACATCAATATAGGCGAGTCGGCAAAGCCCGTTAAGCACTCGTCCGCACAAGCCCAAGAACTTTGGGAACGGGCACAGCAATATCTCAAAGAGGAAAGCGCAAAAGCGCCGCCGGACAAAAATATGAATCTCGGCAACATCATTTCAAAGCTTTGTGCGGCATCAACCTCTTACAATCTATTCAATATCTACGATTTAACTATTTTCCAACTGTATGACCAATTTTTCCAGTACGGATATCTGAGAGCGATGAATCTCAATGAGATGGCTTTCAGTAATCACGGTGGAGAGAACTTTGATATGCAGGGATGGTTAAAACCAATAATCAAAATATAAGGAGAACAAAAATGGCTAACGCATTAACCAATACTACAAAGATGGCTAACCGCCTTGGTTTGGACATCGAATTCTATGCTTATGCAGCCGATGGTACGGTTTCTGGCGACAAGCTCGCTGAGATTAAGTTCGCAAACGAGGTTTCTCTTGAACTTACCTCTTCAATCACTTGGGCTACTGGCGGACAGACTCACGCCAAGATGATCGGCTTCAAGGATCCTACCGAGGGTACTCTCAAGATTTCTACTCAGGTTGTCAATATGCAGATGATCACTCTTGCATCTGGTGGCGATATCGCTGCTGCAGGCAAGAAGGTTTCCTTCAAGAACGACAGTTCCGCTGTTGCACCTAAGTACTACATCATCAAGGGTAAGACTGTATGGCAGGGCGAAGACGGCACTACATACAGCGAAACTATCACGGCTTACAAAGCTTGCGTTAAGCCCGGCTACAATGTAACTTACAATGGTTCTGGCGATCCTCAGAGCCTTGACATTGAGTTTGAGCTTGGCACCAACGAAGCAGGACAGGTTGTTGATATTGATCGCGACGACGTCGCTGCTGAGTAATTAACTCTATTTTTTACATAGCCGTGGCGTAACAGTCACGGCTATCTTTTACTTATGAACAGAGAAAGCAAATTTAACGTCGGAAAAGACAAAGCCGACAGGACGTTCGACGGAATTGTATTCGACAGTACGGTTGAAATGAGATACTACGCAGAGGTAGTTCTCCCCGGCGTCGAAGACGGAAGCATTCTGAAATTTGAACGCCAAAAAAAATATATACTGCAGCCTTCTTATACGCATTGTGGAAAGAAGGTTCAGCCAATCGAATATAAAGCAGACTTCTACGTAGTTTATGCAGATGGAAGGGAGCAGGTTATTGACATTAAGGGATGCCCTGATGCGGTTGCAAAACTTAAGCGGAAGCTGTTCTGGTATGTATATCCGAACATCGAGTATGTTTGGATCGGATACTCCAAGATTGACGGCGGTTGGACAACCTACGAAGCTATACAAAGCGGAAGAAAAGAAAGAAAAAAAATAAAACAGGCGAAAGCAAAGGAGAAAAAGGATGAGCAACAAGAAAACGAACACAAACGCAAAAGTAAAAAACGCGCTAAAAGCGCTGATTGAAACACAGGCAGTTAAGCCTCAGAAGCTTACATATGGAGAGGGCGAAACGGAATTGACCGTTGTAGTAACTCCTGTGATTCCCTTTACAAAGAGAACAGAGATGATTAACTTCATCGTGGACAGTGCCTTCACTATGGGCATTGAGACTATCCAGAGCTATACTCCCCAGTACGTGAAACTGGCAAAGAGATGCGCAGTTCTTCAGTATTATACTGATCTGAAGATGCCCACTAAGCTCAATGATTTGTGGATGATTGTGAATCACACATCAATCTATCGTGATGTTATCGACATCGTAGGCGAAGATATTCACGACATATTCAAGGAGGCAGACCTTGCGATTGCGGCACAGAGAGATTATCTGACTCATAAGACAGATCTCAACAATCTCTTCGGCAAACTCGGTGGCGCAATTGGTAATATGAACTTCTCTAAGGAAGAGCTGACTGAATTGCTCAATGTGTTCAAGAATATGCCTAACCTTTCTGAAGACCAGCTTATCGATGGTATTCTTAAATTCAAGGCGACAGCAGACAATACAGAAAACAATTAAGACCACTTAGCTCCCTTTGGGAGTTGAGTGGGAAGGGAGCAAGTGCAAGTGGCAGAAACACTACAATTGGTTAGCTTTATTGTATCAATTATTATCGGTTCATTTAACATCTTGATGATCGTGTGTGAACCGTTCCGCAAGAAGATACTCAAAAGCAAAGAAGATAAAAAGAGAGAGCAGGAAAGAGAAGAGGAGCAACGCGAAACTGACAGGTGCGTTTTGCGTGAACTCATTGAAATGATTTACTACAAAAGACGTAGTACCTGCGAAATATATCAGTACGAATACGAAAGCATTGCTTTTATGTATAAGCAATATAAGAAGCTCGGCGGAAACTCATTCGTCGATAGGATTTGGGAAGAAATCCAAGAGTGGACTATCCTCCCATAAAACATACATTTGATGAAAAATAAAGGGGGCTTTATATGGCAATTTCTGAATCGTACATAATGAAACTTGTGAGAGAATACGCGAAGTCCCCTGAAGGAAAACAAGCAATCAGAGAGAAATATGGTATTGAGTATGATGAAAAGTTCACTCGGGCACAGGTGAAAGCCTACGGTAACAGAATGAAGAAGATATTATACAACCATATTCACTCGGAGATTAAGTCCATCTCTTTGGATGACATCATTGTCGAAGAGCCCTTACTGCGGGAGGATGGGCGCTTTGAGATAAAGCTTTCTTTCCGAGAGGGAAGTTTGCATAGAGAATCATTATATCCCGATGGTTATCCCGACGGATTGAAGAACATTGTTCTTTTGTTTGCGAAGGGATATCACACGTCGCACCCTGTTCACGGCGATTGGACTTACAACGGGACGGTTGTTGCAAAGAACGTATGGGGTAAACGCACTCGTGCACCAAGCAATTTCCTTGATGAAGCCGTCAGTGAATTCAACGGGGCATCAGCGGGAATTGCGACGGCTTATCTTGAGGGCGAATATGTATAAACGAGAAAATCCAAGCCCACTCTGGTGGGCTTTCAAAATAAAATAAAGGAGGAGAAAAATGGCAGATAATTTTGTTGGCATTAAGTTTGGTGTCGCTGGTGGCAGTAGCATCAGTGGCGAGTCCGGTCAGCTTATCAAGTCGCAATTGGATGCGCTATCAAAGCAAATACAATTAAAGGTCAACATCGACAAAAATCATTTTAACCAACAATTACAATCATTAAAAGCTGAGCTTGAGAGAACGCTTGGCGATTTAAAAATCACAATAAAAACGGATAATGTTACTGCCACTCAAGGGAATGGTGGTACCTCCTCCGGCGGAGCAGGAGGAAGCTCCGCAGATAAGCAGGCGTTGTCTTATGACAACCTCAGAAGACAGCTTGAGGCATTGGCGATAGCCCAGCAGAAGCAAATTAAATCAGGTGCTGAGGGCGGCGTTAGCGCTACAATCGCAGAGCAAAAAATTAGAGACTTGACTGCCGCATACAGTGGTAACCGAAGAGAGGCTTTGGCGAACGGCAATATCACTGAAGAACAGGCGGCGTCTCTTGATCAATATTCTGCAAGCCTTGAAAGGGCGTTGCAGGTAGAGCAAAGGCGAGCATCGATTTCAGACCAAGCCTCAAAGGTCGAAATGAGTTATGCTAAACTTCAAAGAAATGCTCAATCCTTGTATACGGATGGCGGTTTTGACAAAGTAATTGCCAGAAGCGCAGAAGCTAAAAAGCTTGTAGACGATTTCAATGCGAAGGTAAATTCAGCGTTCACGGATGATATGAGCATTGAAGACAAGCAGGCAACCGTAAGACAACTAAACCAAGAGTTTATTGGCACGCAGTCTCAACTCAAAAAGATTCAGCGCGAAACAGATACTCTTGGCAATAAATTGAAGGACACTTTCCAAAGTAAGTTGCTTCAAACATTCGCGTATGCACTTATTGGTATTGCTACCAGAGCATTGCGCCAAGTGTACCAAAACGTGGTTGAACTCGATAAAGCAATTACTGATTTGCAAATTGCAAGTGGTAAAACCAGAGAAGAAACAGCCCGTCTTGTTAAGAGCTACGCTGATTTAGCGAGACAACTTGGGGCAACAACAATAGAGGTTGCGGCGAGCGCCGACACTTGGCTTCGTCAGGGTTATGATATAGAGGAAGCAAACGAGCTAATCAAAAACAGTATGATGTTGTCCAAACTCGGACAGATCGAGTCTGCTGAGGCGGCAACTGCTTTGACGAGCGCAATGCGCGGATATAAGATGGAAGTGCAAGATAGCGCATCAATCGTCGATAAGTTTACCGCGGTTGATATGAAAGCCGCCGTAAGCGCAGGTGATATCGCCACCGCTATGGCTGAAACTGCGGCAAGCGCAGAGGTTGCTGGCGTTTCAATGGATAAGCTTATCGGTTACATAGCTACGGTATCCGAAGTAACCCAAGACGGTGCCGAGAGCGTTGGTACATTTTATAAGACCTTGTTTGCTCGTATGGGTAAGGTAACTGCCGGAGATTTTGTTGATCCCGATACAGGAGAATCCCTTAACGACGTTGAAACAACATTAAACGAGGTTGGCATTTCCCTTCGTATAAGTGAAACTGAGTTCAGAGAATTTGGAGATGTTCTTGATGAGGTTGGCGAAGCTTGGGATACATATGACTCTGTAACCCAACACGCGCTGGCTACTGCTTTTGCAGGTACTCGTCAGCAGGAAAAATTCATTGTGTTGATGGAGAACTATTCATCTGCAATGGAATACGCTGCGGTTTCGACGGAGTCTGCCGGAACTGCGCAGAAGAAATATACTGATGCTTATATGGAAAGCATTGATGCTTCCATAAATAAGCTTACTACGTCGTGGGAAAGCTTCTCGCAAACCATTTTGAGTAGCGACATTGTCGTAACATTAGTGGATATAATGAGCACATTGGTCAACGTGATTGATGCGGTTCTGTCGTTTGGAGATTCTATGATCCCAACGCTTGCTCTTGTTGGCGTTTCTGTTGTGTTGCTTGGTAAGTTAATAACCAAAACATTCGGTGGCGCACTTGCAAGCTGGGGCGATTTTGTTGCGGCGATTCAGCTCGGCACTCAAACAATCGGGCAAGCTTTGCTTACTTTGGCAAAGAACCCTATGCTTTATATTACGGTACTAATTACTGCGTTCACTACATTCTCTGACAAGATGCCACCTTTGGCTCAAATCATTGTTGGTGCAGTAATGCTGATCGGTACCGGCATAGCTATCGCTTGTAAAATGGCGAATACAGCTATTTGGGGCTTTATGTCCAGCAACCCTCTGGGTTGGATTTTGCTTGCAATTACGGCAGTCGTTTTGGCAATCACATCGGTTGTTAAGGCAATTGTAGGTTTTGCAAACGCATCAACTAAGGCAAAAGAGGAAGCGGTTGACGCCGCAGAAGCATCCAAAGAGGCTTGGGAAGATGCTGCGAAGGCAGTCGAAGATCTGGATGAAAAACTTGTATCCGCAAAGGACAGATTGAAAGAACTGCAAAAGCAGAGCAACAACGGTAAAATAACTCTTGTTGAGCAAGAGGAGATGGAGAGGCTTGAGGCATCTATTTCCAGCCTTGAAGCCGAAAAGGCGCTGCTTGAAGATATTGAAAAAGCAAAGAGAGCAGAGGCAGAAAAGGATGCATCGACTGCCGTTGGTACTATTTTAGGTGAAAAACTCTCTGATGCATATGTGCAAGAGGACAATACCTTCTGGATGGGTGTAGCTCGTTCTCTTTCCTCCGTGTTGTCTCTCGGTATTTCTGATGCTTTCGGCTTCGGTATAAGTGACTGGTCTATTAAGACCACGAGCGCCCAAGAATATGTTGACCAAATATTGGGCGACTGGGAGGGTGCAACTGAACAGCAAAGAGACTATGTGTTTGCATTCTATCAGCAATTGTCCGAGCAGAAGGATATGCTTTCTTATCATAGTGGAGAAAACCTTGAGCAATGGCAAAGAGATGCGAACGAGGCTTATAATACGTACTATAAGTATTTGCACAAAATTGCAATTGCGGAAGGGAACTTTGACTCTGTTTGGAAATCCGTCATTACAATGGAGAGATTTCCGGATATGCAGAAAACGCTTAAGCAGTGGGCTAATGAAGGGATCGTCAGCACAGATAGTATTAGAAATCTATATGATTCAAACCCTGCTTTCAAGGAGATGGTTGATTATCTTGCGGAAATCGGTATGTTCTCTTGGGAGGATGCAAGTGCAATTGACGGTCTTGTCAACCAAATCAATGCGTTGGCTGATGCCGCAAAGGTGCTCACCGAGAAAACGTTTCTTGATATCTTAAATGATATTGAAGGTAAGTTTGATTCCTTGAATTCTGCACTCGAAAGCATTACCGACAATGGTATTGTCGCGTCTGATGCTATCGTTGATCTACTCGATAAGTATCCCGATTTGCTGAAATATTTTGATATGACCAATCAAGGGTTCCAATTAAAAGGAGCTTATGCGAGTTGGAGCAATTCTGATATCCTCAATGATTTTGCTACGGGATATCTACAAAAATATGTTGATGAACTTGCGGCGTGTGAGCAGGGAACAGAAAATTACAATATAGCTCAAGGCAATCTTAATAACGCAATTGCGGTCATGGCTACGTTATTGAGGAGTGCTGCTCTTGAAGAACAAACCGAAGCGCTCGAAAAACAAAAAGATGCTCTCGATGAAGAGCTTGATAGGTATAAAGAGCTTATCGATATGAGAAAAGACCTCTTGGAGACATATAAGGAGGAATTGGATTATCGTAAAGAACTGGAAAAGAAAGAGCAGAACATAGCAAGCCTGCAGACTCAATTGTCGCTGGCACGTTTGGATAATTCCGAGGCAGGAAAAGCTCGCGCAAGAGAGTTAAAGGGTGAGCTTGATAAGGCGCAAGAAGAGCTGGACGATTTCACTTTAGAGCACGCCATCGACGTTTTAACTGAAGAGCTTGACTCTTCATACGACGAGTACGAAAAGCTTATTAGCAGAGAAGTTGACCGAATCACCGCGGCAATCGACGGATTGGCAGCAAGCTTAAATATTACTCCTGTCGTTCCCGCACCTACCGAGCAACACCATACTGGTGGTTTTGCAGGTGGTGGGGCAACCCTCAAAGACAATGAGATTTTCGCAAAACTCTTGAATGGCGAATTCGTTTCCACTCCCGCCCAAATGAGCAAGTTCTTGAGAGATACTTATCCCAAAATGCTTGGTATGGCACAAGGCGGCAATGGCGGTATTCAGTACAATGCGCCTATAGTTGCCATCAGATGCGACTCGGTAACCGAGGATACTATGCCTACTCTCAAGAAGGTGGTTAAGCAGGCTGTAGATGAGGTCAAGAAGGAAATTGACAGCGCATTCAGCAGGACAGGCTACCGCAGGGAAGTTAATAAATTTTCAATATAACCAAGAGCCGTTGCAACACACGGCTCTTTTACTATAGAAAGGAGTATTATGTTTAACGCTACATACTTTACATATGACGGCGTGTATTCTGGGGCTTACAATCTGAAGATTGCTTCGTTTGACAGTGAAACCGTTGAAGATACTGCGGTGTTCGCGCCGACATTGAACATAACAAAATCGGCGAGAGCTCGTAGATTTTTGCACAACGGCATTGAATATGATGACGCTCCTGAATATACATTCAGCATCATTTCTCAAGAAGCGATTTCGGATGCTCAAAGGAGAGAGATACTGACTTGGCTGGTTGGCAGAAATGATTTCAAAAAACTTCAGATGCACCAGCCCGAGTTCGAAGACTATTATTACAACTGCGTTTTTACGAGCGCGGATTTAATATATGTCAGAGGAAGGTGTCACGGCTTTACCGTTACGGCAAAATTCGACTCCATATTTGCGTATGGCAGACCGAAGAAAATAACCGTGACAGGAAGTGGCACGACGCAAACTGTAAAAATTGTTAATAATTCCGACATCCCCGATGATTACATCTATCCCATCGTAACTTTTACAATGACGGAAGAGGGAAATGTAACCATTCTGAATACGAGTGAAGTGGTTCAAGCTGAGTTCAAGTTTACCGGAGTAAGGAATACTGAAACAATCACGGTTGATAACGAACTCAAAATAATCGAAAGCACAATTGGAGGGGACAGGCTTTCCCTCTTTAATAAAAATTGGCTTAGGTTGCAGCACGGCGTTAATGTCCTTCAGGTAACTCTCAAAGGGACAATGACGATTACGGTGCCGACCTACGCTATGATAGGATTCTAAAAAGGAGGAACGCATGGAATTCTTGTTTGATCATTATAAGAAGATAAAGGATCCAACTCTGTATCTTCACAATCCCGACATGAAACCCATTAGCGCAATCAAGGCGCGAAACAGGAATTTCGTGTTGAGGTTCAATGACCTCTCGGAGCTTACGTTTGAAGCTCCAAAGTACGAAAAGAGTAAAGACGGAACGATGTTTGAGCTTCCGTACTATTCTCGTCTGGCAACCAAGAGACTTATTAAGATTGATGAAATCGGCTGGTTCCAGATTACTCAAGCGGTAGAAAACGAAGATGGTTTAACTGCCTATATGTCCATTACCGCGCAATCGCATCAGTGTGCGTTCAAAGAGAAAGGATTTTTCTGCGAAGGTAGACTTTACAAATTCTACGATGAGTCCGATCCATATGACGCAAACTATGATTCAGATAAAGAAGATGCAATTCCTTCGGTTGTCGGTCAGCTTTATCAACAGTTGGGTATCAAGGTTGCGGTAGCTATCACAGATTTTGAGCCCGACGAAGATTATGGCGATTGGACAATCGTGTATATTGATCCCGCATTGAAGTATGCGGAAGGCGCCACATCCAATATATGCAGAGCATTTAAGGAGAACAGCGCCACATACGGATATGACTTTATGGTCAACTCTGTAGAAAATGCTTTTGAAGTAATTTTCGATTTCGACTTTATGCATCACGCCATAAAAGTTAAAAGAGTCGAGAGCGTTACTCAAAAGACGAATATATACCTCTCATTCGACAACGTTGTGAATGAGTTACAGACAACTGAAAAGGCAGATGACATCGTTACCGTCCTTAACTGTTCTGGCAACGATCTGGACATAAGAACAGTAAACCCCACAGGAACTAATTACATCGTTGACTTCAGTTATTATATGGATGAAGTTAATTATCACTGGATGTCGCAAGAGCTTATCACTAAGATCAAAGCTTGGAAGAGTTTAGTGGATAGTAAGAAAGTGCAGTATTCCACGTTGGTAAGCAACTTGAGAGATGCTTACGAGGCTCACACAGAAGCATCATCGGATATCGTGTATATCAAACGTAAAAACCAAGACCTTGAAGCGGTGCGCGATCAATACATAGTTGACAATACTACGGCTAATATGCTTTTTGTGGTAGAAACAATAGAGGTCGGCAAGAAGAGCCTCGATAGCAGTTCGCCGTATCATACTACAGCTTTGGTAGATACAGACCAAAGAACTTGTTACTCTGAGCCCCCTACATATTCCGACGGTTCTTTTTCATTTAGCGGAAGCGGAACAAAAGCTACTCTAAAATCAAGCATGGAAAATAACAAGCTTTACTATATGGATTACTCTGGTAACACATATTGTAAAATTGTTATGGGTAGTAAAGTAGAAAATGGTGCAGAGGTAAACTATGTTGCCAGCGTTGAAAGATATACAGTGTATTCCAACGTATCTACGTGGCTGACAATTTATGGTACTGCCATAGATAGCAAGCAGGACATCATTGACGAACGTCAGGATACCGTAGACGAAGTGTTAGGGCAAATGCAAACCATAGCAGACGAGACTAATATTCTAAAATACTTCTCGGATACTCCAACTTTGCTTACCGAATTGAGGCACTATTGGATAGAGGGCGATTACAATAATGAAAACTTGGCGGTTTTAGATAGCACAACCCAAGAGGAGGCTATCGATTTGGCGAGGGAGCTGCTTGCTTGTGGTGAGAAAGAACTTGCCCGCGTTTGTCAGCCTCGTTTCTCGGTGAGCGTTAATTCAATAAAATTCATTAAGATATACGCTTTCCGTAAATTTATGTATGAACTTGCATTAGGCAAGGTGATTACTGTTGAAAAAACGAAAGACGTATACTACTATCCCGCCTTGACTCAGATGAGTTTTAGTTTGGAAAATGGAGATGACACATTTGAACTCATTTTCTCCAACGCTCTCAAGCTTACTGACTGGGGCTTCACGTATGCAGATTTAATTGCCTCTGCGTCCAACACATCCAAGAACGTCATTTCTAACTGGAATGAACTTATGGATTATAGTGCTCATAAAAATTCAATCCAAGAACTACTTTTGAATCCGCTTGATAAAACACTGCGTCTTGCTGAGAAGAATATGAACAACCAAGAATTCGTAGTAGATAACACGGGCATTCTTGGTAGAAGACGTAAAAGTGAAGATCTATTTGAGCCTGAGCAGGTGAGAATGATCAACAACTTACTTCTGTTTACGGACGATAGTTGGCAAACGGTAAAAACGGCGTTAGGTAAGATTGTTTACAATGAGGATGGCGTAGATAAAAAGGCGTATGGTCTGTTGGCTGAAGTGCTTGTTGGCTCCCTTATTATGAGCAACAAGACCAAAATTGTCAACGAGGATAGCTCAATTATCTTGGATGCCAATGGCATTCTGATAAAAAAAGCTGACGGCACAGAAACATTTAAAGCTACCCCTGACGGCAACTTAACCGTAAAAGCTGAGATTACTGGCGGTACTATCAATATCGGCGATAAATTCTTTGTTGACGAAATGGGTGATGTTAGAATGTCGGGCAATATCTTACTGGATGGAAGTATTACTTGGGGTTCTGGAGCAAGCCCAACGAGAGTCCTGTACAGCTCGGCTCGTATTGCTAAACCCACAGATGGAAGTTTATGGAGTAGTTATCCGGCTACAAACTCTTCTGGATGGCATAAAACCTTTTCATCCGAAGATAGATACGGCACTTACACGTATGATGGGGGGAATACTTGGACGGATCCTATACAGGTTGCTGGTCAAGATGGAGAAGACGGAGAAACAATTCAAGTCGCCTATTTATATTACAGGAAAAGCGGTTCTTCTGCCCCGAGTAAACCTACGTACTCTGGCGGCACATTGCCTACTGGTTGGACACTGGAGCCTCAGAGCGTTACCGCCTCTTATCCCTATGTTTTTGTTTCTCAATGTAAAATAACGGATGGAGTTTATGGTTCTTGGTCAACCCCTGTTTGTTGGGCGAAATATGGTGCAGACGGTGAGGATGGTAGCGACGCGAGTGTAACGGATATCAATGTGTTTAACGCGCTAACGAGCAATGGCACAATGTATGGATGTTTCACCAGCGAAGATAACAAGCTATACATCAATGCAGCCTACATCAAATCAGGGCAAATAGATTCGGACTTGATCCTTGCGGGCAACGTAGTTGCGGGCGATATGGATGTTACGGGAGGAACAATCGGAGCATTTCGAATTACAAGCGACGGCTTGGAAAGTGAATATATCAAACTTAACGCACAATCGATTTTCTTCCCAACACAAGCGATATTCAATTTAGCTAACGACGTTACTATATACAATGAGAGTACGGTGTCCTATATAGCTACCTCTGGCAATAGAGATTTTGAAATAAAAAATATTGGCGGTGCGGGTATAAGGTTCAAAGCAAATACGGCAAGCGAAACCGTAAAGCAGACAATAACACTCAATAACTTCGTCGGTAGTGAACAAGATGAAGATGAATACGTTGGAACAGGATACGCTTGTAGCGTGACTTGTAATTATAGCATAAGTAACAGCGGAGTTCTTCTTGTTCCTTACCACGTGACATTCTATCTCAAATATGCTATTCAAGAATGGACGTTGTTAAATGGGTGGGTTGACAAAACTACTTACGAGAAAGAACTTTCGTATGATATTCCTAAAGGAAGTAATTCAGGAAGTATAAAATTTGAGCAGGTTCATATAAGAAAAAACAGCACGCAAAAGTTTGTTGTTAAGGGTGTTTCTATCAATAAAAGTTCTTACGGCAGCAGCGTCGCTTTTAGTTCAGTTAACATCAGTGCAACAAACAATATTTTATACTCTCTTGGAAGCTTTTGCCCGAATACTTCCGCAACTTCTTCGTCCGGATATCTTTTGGGTGATGATACTCACGTTTGGCGTAGCGTTAGAGCGTATACTGCCTCAATCACTACCAGTGATGCACGACAAAAGCACAGCGTAGAACCGCTTTCGGAATCTTATGAAGAGTTTTTTGACGGACTGGAACCTGTTTCTTTCATCTATGAAAAAGCGGACAGTAACAGACGGCACGTCGGTTTTATTGCTCAGGACGTTGAGCAAAGTCTACTTAGAGCCGGTATTAGCTTACAGGATTTTGCCGGAGTATGCATCGGCTCCGATGAAGATAAAACATATGGATTGCGTTATGAGGAATTTATTGCTATAAATACTTTGCAAATCCAAAAATTAAAGGCACGAGTTGCCGAACTTGAAAAAGAAATAAAGGAACTTAAAGGAGAAAACTAAAGTGAAATTATCAACAATTATCAATGCACGGAGCGTGCTTGAAAGCATCGCAGATAGAGAGGATGTTGGAGCACATCTCTCCTACTGGATGACCAGATTTGTCGTTAAGACTCAGGGAGATCAGGAGTTTTACATATCTGAAGTACGCAAGATATTCAATAAATACGCCGAAGCCAAAGAAGACGGGACGAGCATTGTCCCCAAAGAGAAGATGGCAGACTTCCAAGCCGACGTTACAAAACTCGGCGAGACGGAAGCTGAAGATCCGGGCATTCGTTTCAAGCTTGCGGAGCTTGCCGACAACCTAAAGTTGTCGATGAAGCAGATGTTCCCCTTGCTTGATTTTATCGAGGAAGAATAAGTATAAGGGCGGGCAAAAGTCCGCCCATTATATATGTGAATAGGCGAGTGTGAGATTTATAAAAGATATTCTTGCTATTGACAAACTTAATCCGATTGGCTTATTAGCATCGGAAACCTGTGTTTAGATGACTAAATAAAAAATAAGCAAAATGAAATAAAGGAGTAATAAATGAAAATTACACAAGAATTGAGCTTGGATACCTCTCGTGAAAATGCGTACAAAGTTGTTCACGCAAAACAGTACGACGAGGATTCAAGATTTTTAAAAGTAACAATCACCACTCGCGGAGAAGAAATTGATATTCCTTCTGGCGCAACCGTTGTATTCGGTGTAAAGAGAGCTGACTTGGAAAGTCACGACTTTGCGGGTGTTGTAAACACTGACGGTACCGTTACTGTACCTCTTACGAACTGGATGCTTCAGGTCGCAGGAAAATGCGTTTGTGATGTTTCGATTATCAAAGACGGTGAGAAATTCTCAACCTTGAACTTCAGCGTTTTCGTAGAATATGCGCCCACCAATGAAACTGATATTACTGAAGACGAAAAATACGATATCTTTGTTAACCTCATTGAACGTGTTGAGAATGTCGTTGATCATATTGGCGAGCTTGAACAGAGCGCATTAAACTCTGAAGCCTCTGCCGCAGCGTCGGCAAGATCCGCAGAGGATGCATCTCAAGCTCTTTTGAACGCGCATGAACAAATCGAATCGGCGCAAGAGCTTGCTGATAAAGCAGAAACAGCAGCAGAAGATGCCCAAAGATATGCAGACCAAGCCAATGAATATTGCAATGAATTTGCAGACATTATGGATCAAGTTGTAGAAGCAACAGGCGATTATGAGAGCCTTGATGATCGCATCAACGATGTTTCTATTGACGCCAACGACCTTGGGCTTGAGCAGGATGCAGAAACTGGATTTGTGTACCCAACCTATAGAAATGTGCGTAGCGAGAATGGCATTCCTTTGGCGGCGACGGGCGGCGGAGGAGGAACTTCTATTACGTATTCTATTACCCTAAGGAATCTGATGGAAGGAAGAAGTTTTTCAGTTGCCGAAAACTCTCCCGCCGTTGTCAATTTTTCATATGTGTCAATAGATGAAGATGGGTATGATGATGGTGCTGGCGTAGGTAGCATTTATATTGGAGGCTTAAAAGTTGCCACGGTGAATGTTCCACAAGGCGAAAATGAGCTGGATATATCTCCATATCTTTCGAACGGAGAAAATAGCGTAAAAATTAAGATAGAAAACTCTGATGGTATGAGTAAATCTGTCTCCTACACTATTACGGTTATCGCAATTAGTCTGTCATCAACTCTATTAGAAGAGGGGAAAACAGAGGGATTTATAGTTTGTCATGATGATACTTTAACCGTATACTATACCCCTACTGGTTCTGGAGTGAAAACCATACATTTTATTATGGATGGTGTTGAAATTGGCACCTCGGAAGTAAAAAGCACAGGGCGCAGTCAAACATATATTATTGAAAGACAAGCTCACGGTGCGCATACTCTTGAAATTTATGCCGAAATGACAATTAGTGATGTGACCGTAACAAGTAATAAGTTGCATCTGGAGATATTGTGGGTGGCTACAGATTCATCAGAACCCATAATTAGTTTTATTGCTAATGTTGATAGCGCAACGCAAGGCGAAACAATTAACGTTCCCTATATGATTTATGATCCTTCTACAGAGGTTGCAAATTTAACTTTAAGTGTAATTGATGAAGATGGCGACGAATATACATCCCAACAACTATCAGTTGACCGAGGAGAACATATATGGAATGTAATTGATTATCCCGCTGGGGAGATTAAGCTTAGATTTAATGTCGGTGGACATACGAAGAACAAAGAAATAACAGTATATGAAAACAGTGTTGAAATTGATCATATAACTGACTCTCTTGCGTTTTACTTTGATCCCGCTGGTAGAAACAATAATGAGGAAAATCCAGAGTACTGGAGTAATGGCGTAGTAGCGGCACAATTTTCCGGAGTAGGCTTTGCAACGGCAGATGGTTGGTTATCGGATGACAATGGCTCTCCGATATTTAGACTACTCCCCGGTGGTACAATTACCATTCCATACGAAATGTTTTCGAGTGATAAACGTACCAGTGGTTGTAGCATCGAAGTAGAAATGACCACTCACAACGTTAGAGATTATGATAGCATCGTAATGAGTTGCTTATCTAATGGTCGAGGCGTGAAAATAGCATCCCAATATGCTCAACTTAAATCAGAACAGTCCGAGATTGGTATGCAGTTCAAAGAAGATGAGAGGGTACGTGTATCATTTGTTGTGGAACCCAAGAGTTTAAACAGGCTTATTTACGTTTATGTGGATGGAGTTATGTGTGGAGCTATTCAATACCCCGAAGACGATAACTTTGCTCAAAGCCCATCTCTTGGTATTACGATTGGAGCAGAATCCAGTGGAATCGACATTTATAAAGTATACTTCTACGATAAAGGGCTTACGAGACTCGAAGTGCTTAATAACTATATTGCTGATCGTTCTACTCTCAGTGATCGACTTGATGCGTATAGACGCAATGATATTTTCAATGCTAATGAAGAAGTAGTAATAAATAAACTCCCTACAACATTGCCATACATGGTAATCAGTTGCTCAGAACTTCCTCAAACGAAGGGCGATAAAAAGACCTGCGAAATAACCTATGTTAATCCTTCTGACTCAAGTAAAAATTTCACCGCATCTGGAGTAGAGATTGATGTCCAAGGAACTTCATCCGCTGGGTATAAGAAAAAGAACTTTAAAATAAAAATGAAGAACGGATTAACTTACACAAGTGATGGAACCGTTTCTGAAAATTATAAATTGCGAGACGATTCAATCCCTGTTAGCGTTTTTTGTATGAAGGCTGACGTAGCATCAAGTGAAGGTGCTAACAATGTCGAGTTGGTTAGACTGTATAACGATGTTTGTCCATATACTACGGATGCTCAGGCATCTGACAACAGGGTTCGTGTGGGAATTGATGGTATTCCTTGTGTGGTTTTTTGGCAAAACCCGACGAGTGGTGTAACTCGTTTTTGGGGAAAGTATAATTTTAACAATGAAAAGAGCAATCACGAGGTGTATGGATTAACCAATGGTTGCGAAAGCTGGGAAATTTGTAATAACACTTCGGACAGAGTCGTTTTTAAGAAAAGCGATTATGAAACCGGTTGGACTGATGACTTTGAAGCACGTTACCCCGAGGATAATCTTGATTATACACGGTTAAAGAGGATGACTGACTGGGTTGCTTCAACAAACAGAGAAGCAGTTCAAACCGAAGAAGAAAAGGCGGAACTTTTAGCCAAATTCAAGAACGAGTTCGAAGACTATTTCGTTAAGACACCTATGTTGTTTTACTATATTTTCACAGAAGTGTTCTTGATGATCGATAACCGTGCAAAGAACTTCTTCCCAACGACCTATGATGGAGTACATTGGATGCCATTGCCTTATGATATGGATACTGCAATTGGTATTAACAATGAAGGAGCACTTGTCTTCGATTATGATCTTGAAGACACAGACCACATCGACGGTGAAGATGTTTATAATGGTCAGGATAGTGTTTTGTGGTGTAATATCCGAGATGCTTTCAGTGAAGAGATAGCTGAGATGTATGCTTCTCTACGTAGTGGAACGCTTTTCAATTACGAAGAAACAGTAAAGCGCTTTTCTGAGCATCAAAAACCTTGGTGCGAGGCTATTTGGAACGAAGATGCGTACGAAAAATATCTCGAACCTCTTATAAATGATAACGATGGTTCTTATTTGACAATGCTACAAGGAAACAAGGCAAGTCAACGAGAATGGTGGCTTCATAATGGTTTTAGGTATCGTGATAGTAAATATCAAACGGGAGATGCAAGCAAAGAGTTTATCACTCTTCGCTGTTATAACGTTGGAGATATCACCGTGACACCGTATAGCCATATTTGGTCGCGTATTAAGTATGGCTCCTATACTGTAACCGAGAGAGGGAAAAGGAATGTGCCTGTTACACTTTCTTGTCCTCTTGATAAAATGACCGATACTGAGGTATATATATATTCTGCGGATAGACTTGCAGACATCGGAGACCTAAGCCATTTGCAAGTTGGTTATGCTAACTTCTCAATGGCATCTAAACTCCAAAAATTGAAGCTCGGGGATAACGCTATTATGTATCAAAACCCCAAACTAACAGAGCTTTACGTTGGAAACAATGAGCTGTTAACAGAAATCGATATACGCAATTGTGTAAATTTAGCGCAGGCGATAGATTTATCTGGTTGTACAAGCATTGAAAAGGTTTATGCGGCTGGTAGCGGTATTTCGGCAGCGACATTGCCTGTTGGCGGTAAAGTATCCACGCTGGAATTACCTGCTACGATTACCAACTTAACTATTCGCAATCAAAAATCCTTGTCTGTATTGAGTGTTGCTGGGTATAGTAATCTCGCAACGCTACGAATCGAGAATACACCCAATGTTCCTATTGAAACCATTTTAAATTCAGCCTCATCGCTTAACCGCGTGCGTCTCATAGGTGTAAGCTGGAATGCTACGAGCGAAGATGCGTTGGCGTTAAACATAGAGAGACTTAAGTCTTGCGGTGGTATGGATGCAAACGGCGACAATACCAGTATAGCTGTTGTTAATGGTGTTGTTTATATCGATGCCATTTCCGATGAGCTACTCGAAGAAATACATGAGGTATTCCCAGATTTGACAGTTGTTGTAGGTGGCGTTATTACATATCTTGTAAGATATCTAAACTACGATGGCACGGTTTTGTTCAAAGACTTGGTTAACGAGGGCGGGGACGTTATTGATCCTGTTGCTCTCGGTTTGATCGATCCACCCATTCGGGTTGGAACTGAAACCCTCGGTTATGCGTACATTGGATGGAACCATTTGCCCACCAATATACATAGCAACGTTGTTGTTTTAGCTCAATACGAAGAGGTTCCCAGCTACTTGGTAACATACCAAAACCCAGATGGAGAAATTCTATATGAATACTATGTAGCAGAGCATACGGATGCCATAGATCCTGTTTCCGCAGGAAAAATCGAAACGCCTACGATGGATGGTACCAGTGATGTAAAATATACCTTTAGTTCTTGGAATGCAATTCCAACAAATGTTCAAGGCGAGCATACCGTTGTAGCTCAATACATTACTGCATATGCGGTTCGGTTCTATAACGAATCTGAACTCTTGTATACTGACTGGGTAAATGAAGGCAATGATGCGGTCGATCCTGTTGTCAGCGGAGCGATTGATGCTCCTACAAAACAACCCTCACCGGAGTATAGATATGTATATAGTGGTTGGGGCATTCTTCCTACGAACATCACAGGAAGTATAAATGTAACCGCCCAATTCAGTTCCCAGAGTCAAGTATATAATGTTATATTTTATGATAAATCGAATTTACTTAATGTGTTATACAGCACAACTGCTTCCTATGGGGGTAATTGTGTTTATTCTGGTTCCGATTTGTTGATTCCCGATGGATGTGTTTTTATCGGTTGGATGGATAATTATGGCAATTCTTATTCTACGAACTCTGTTTTGCTTAATGAGGATAATTGTAAGATATCTGGTGGAATTCCTGTGGATATTCAATTATATCCCATTATTGAAGTTCCAACGCCAAAACTTCCTACAACTCAAAAAACATCCTTTGAGGATTATACTTGGTTAGAAATTAAAGCATTGAGTAACGCTATTGCAAGTGGCACTACGAATGAAGTCACCGTAACCTATGACGATGTTGAAAAAATTTACTCAATCCATGAAACCTCGACTGGCATTACAAGCACGGTAGCATTATTCGATACCAAGGATCTTACAATGAATGATGGTACCACTATTACAATGCAGGTGTCTGGCTTCTTGCACGATGAGGACGAGAGTGGCAATAAAGTTGGTATTTCTATGGATACCAAAAACTTGTATTCAACTATAACCAAACAACATTATAGTGGTTCACACACATTTGCCCACTATAAGGTGAATGGCGTACAAGTTGCTGATAATCAGGCTACTTATACTCATACTCAAGGAGAAGTGGCTGGGAATGTGGAGATTGAATCCACTGGAGAAACTTATATAGCAAGTGTTAAGGTCACAGATGTGACTGGTGCAATGACGTGGTATTATTTTAGTAGCTCAACGGGTACAAACGACGAAAATAATGTTTATTACACGTTTGCCAAGTCAAACAATGTGGCTCAAGGCAATACCCTAAGTTGGAATGGACTAACTATCGATGCAACCAATGGAGCGTTTAGGATGCCCGAGGCATATAATAATAAGTTTGTTATTATGGAATCTGGTGCAAAGCTGATTGTACCCGCACCCGCCGGAAGCACAGTTCTGATTACGATGTATTCGTCTTACAACATCGGCGGTTATGAGAATACTATTTTAAGAGCTTATTTAACTGGAGAATTGTTTGACAATATTCCAACGATTCTCTCTACAATCCTTGTACCCGTTAAAAAGGGTTCGAGCCTCGGTGGTATGTCTTATGAGGTCGAATATATGTATGATAAAGTGTATGCTTTGTCTATGGCGGAAGTTGGATTAAGCACTACAACAAATCCTTATAAATACGAGGGTAGTCAATATCCTATTTATACGGATAGCGCAAGTAGGATTAAACTTGCAGACAACGGTGCCGGTTCCGCCCACCGCTGGTGGCTTCGTTCGCCCGTTTATGACAGCGGGAGCAGCTTCTACAATGTGGGCTCGTCTGGCGACAGTTACGGCAGCGGTGCGTACACCAACTGTCGCGTCGCGTTCGGCTTCGCGCTATAATCTAAAATCTAACTACTATGTGAGCAACTTGACCGCCGTGATTGGCGGTCAATAGTTGCTCGACAGCAAAACTATAAAAAACAAAAAAAGAAGGTTATAATATGTCGGTTCTTAAAAGCAATAGAGGTCAATCAAAGATGCAGTTTTTAGAGACCGCGAGAGAGTTGACCGAATTTACTAAGACACAATGTGTGAAACTCCCAAAGAGATATACATTCTTTGGTGTCCAGAGAACATGGGAATGTGCTGACAATATTTTTGCCAACATTAAGCGGGGAAATAGCATTTATCCCACAAACCCTCATGAGGCACAAATGCGAAGAGATTATTTTTTGATTGCTTTGGCAGATTTGCACGTTCTTGCCGCTTACATAGATGACATAAAGCGGCGTTTCCCAATTAAGGATACCGTGATAGGACAATGGGTGGAGATGGTAACAACAGAACAAAAATTGTTGAAATCAATACTTGAAAAAGATAAAGAACGGTATTCGAAATTATGGTCAGAGCAAAATAATATTTGACTTATAATATATTTAGGTTATATTCTATGAAATTAGTTGTGCCGGTTCCGCCAACAACTGGTGGCTCCGTTCGCCCAATTATAACAACGAGAACAACTTCTACAATGTGAACTCGTCTGGCAACAATAACAACAACAATGCGAACAACAACTATCGCGTCGCGTTCGGATTCTGTAGCCAATATACTCAACAAATGCGTATTTTGTTAATCAGACATAGTAACACAATCAATTGTGCGAAATCAGTATTATGCTACAGAAGGAGGATATGACCTTTCCGCAGAATAATGGCGGATAAACAATCATCTCGATGTAGGCGGTCGGACGCTTCTTGCATAGCTCACAGGAGTGTATACCGTGGGTTTTATGACCGTTCCTCTATGTAATTAGCTGTATACACAAATTTATTATACGAGGTGGCAAAGGAATGACAAGTAAAGAAAGGCACGAGGTAAGATACCAACGGCGTGCCGCAAGACGAAGAGCAAAACGAGAACAGGTGTGTAGTTTGTATGATAACTACGATAACGTTTTTACTATTTCTAATTTATATCAATCGTATTTGCAAAGCCGGAAAAACGTTGGATGGAAAGATAGCGTTCAGCAATATAAGGCTAATGCGATTGTAAATATTCATAATACATATAAAACCATGCAAGCTCGCCAATTTAAGTCAAAGGGCTTTTATGTCTTTGATTTGTTTGAGCGAGGCAAATTGCGAACCATCAGAAGCGTTAGCTTCAAAGAGCGTGTTGTGCAAAGATGTTTGTGTGACTACGCATTAACCCCGATATTATCGCGAACATTCATATACGATAATAGTGCAAGCTTAAAAGGGAAAGGAATAAATTTTGCAATCGAGAGAATGACTACGCATTTGCACAGGTTTTATCGTGCCTATGGTGCAAATGGTTATATTTTGCAATATGATTTCTCCAAATATTTCGATACAATTTCTCATGATAAAGTTAAAGAGATTGTATATAAGCACATAAAAGATCCAGATTTAAGACAACTTACTATGTCATTGGTGAATGATTTTGGCGACATCGGGCTCGGGCTTGGTAGCCAAGTTTCTCAAATATTATCGCTTGCCGTGGCAAACGACATCGATCACGCAATGAAAGAAAAACACAGGGCAAGATTTTATGGTCGATATATGGATGACGGATATATCATATCCCACGATAAGCAGTTTTTAAAAGAGTGCTACAACACATTAAAAAGTATGTGCGCAGAGGCAGGCATCACTTTAAATACAAAGAAAACGCACATAACCCCACTTTCTCATGGGTTTACATTTCTTAAAATTAAATTCTCATTAACTGCCTCTGGTAAAGTTGTTAGAAGACTATCGCACGATAGTAGCGTTCGTATGCGAAGAAAACTTAAAAAATTACGTAAAAAAGTTAATGACGGGAAAATGGAAGTTCGTGATGTCGCGTGTTCTATGCAGTCATGGGTAGGTCATACTCTTAATATCGATGCATATAGAACAAGACAAAGGATGTTGCGATTATTTTATTCGTTATATAAAGATGATTTGAAAGGAAATAAAATATGTATAAAATACTAATTGGCGATACAATCGCCGGAGTGATCGATGTTCCGGTTTTTGTTCGATATCAACTACGTAATAAAAAAGTAGTTGTGTGTTCAAAAGAACAAGCTCAAGGTATATTATCACCAGATGGAACCACTGTATTTCAGATGGAAGGGATGGATGTAATTCCGGGAACCAAATACGAAGTTGCGACAATCATACCCATCGCAGAAGATGAATATCAGACTCTTTTGAAAATATTTCAAGAGAATGAAAGCATAACTCCCGAGGGAGATCGTATCGATGTGGTCGGTAAGGCAACTTTAAAACTTGTAAGAGATGCAAAAATTGCCCAAATGAGCGATATTTGCAGCAAAACGATTGTTGATGGAGTAGATGTAATATTTGCTGACGGCAAAACACATCATTTTGATCTTACTATAGAAGATCAGCTTAATCTTATTACGCTAAAAGAAATGATTTCTATGGGATGTAACGAAATACCGTACCATGAAAAGGGTGGGCTTTGTAAAATGTATTCAGCTTCTGATATTGCTACGCTGATTGATGTAGCATCAAAGCACAAAACATATCATCTCACTTATTTTAATTCGTTGAAAAATTACATTATGAATATCGGAGAAGTTACGGCAGTTGATAGTGTAAGATATGGAATGAGCATACCCGAAGAATATTGTTCTGATATTCTTTTAGAAATGCTTAGAGGTGACGAATGAAAAAATTCGTTAAACATGGAACTCTTTTCTCGATATTTGGTGTCTCATATGTTTTAATTGAGCTGATTTATCGTGGTTACTCTCACTGGAGTATGTTTGTTCTTGGAGGAATATGCGGTATTTGCATTGGTATGCTAAACGAGTGCATCCCATGGGAGATGCCACTATGGTTACAGGCTGGTATAGGCGCTGTAATCATCACGGTGCTTGAGTTTGTATGCGGGTGCATAGTTAATCTGGCGCTCGGGTGGAATGTATGGGACTATAGCAACGCTCCACTCAATATTTTGGGGCAGGTATGTTTACCTTTTGCAATCATCTGGTTTGTGATAGCACACTTCGGGATTGTCTTGGATGACTACTTGCGCTACTGGCTTTTCAAAGAAGAGAAGCCACGCTATACATACAAATTTAAACATTAACAGGAGTAGAAATGTCGGTACTTAAAAAGGACAGAGGCGAAAGCGCGGTTCAGTTCTTGGAAACTGCGCGGAATTTAGAAATATTCACCCTCAGAACTTGTGCCAAATTTCCAAAGCGTTATACATTTTTAATTACTGCTGAGATAGCTCAGCTATCCAGAAGCATTTACAACAATGTAAAGTCTGCGAATAGCATATTTCCTACAAATCAATCAGAGGTACAAATGCGCCGCAACTTCTTTACGAAGGCAAACTGTGATCTTCAATGTTTGGTATCCCAACTGGACGTTGCCAAGGTTATGTTCGGAGAAGAGGTCAAGGTGGGAACTTGGTGCCAATGGATGGATTTGATAGAGGAAGAAGCAAAGCTAATTTCAGCTATCAAGAAAATAGATAAAGAACGCTATAAGGACTTACCTCTTTAAGCGTTCTTTTTATATGGGTTATAAGCCGTTTTGTCTTTGTTTTGCGTTCCCCTTACCGTGGTAACAGTAACTACTTCTGCTACGTGTATGGCGGTGACTTCAATTACAACTACGCCAGCAATCACTACGCTGTCGCCTTCGGATCTTGCACAAAATGCCCGACAAAGTAGCCTTTAAGGTGAAATCTGTGCGTGTGCAAAAGGGGCATATAACCCTTCCTTCGGGATAAAGAAATACGTTGATGTGGTCTATCGGACGCTTCTTGCATTGCTCGCGATTGTGGTAGCGAGTTTAATGATAGGTACCACTATGCAGTTATTCCCACAATATTTTACTGTACGGGGTATAAAGGAATTAAAAATGAATAGTAAGGAAAGACACGAGTTGAGATATCAGCGGCGCAAACAAAAGCGCCTTGAAAATAAAAAGCGTTATCAGGATTGTTATGATTACGATAAGGTGTTTACGTTCGAGAACCTTTATCGTAGCTATGAGAAATGTTGCGCGGGCGTCAGTTGGAAGCCCAGCACACAACTCTATAAGGCGAATGCCTTGATGAATATAAATCGAACATATAAGAGCCTACGAGAAGAAAGCTATGTTCCGAGAAAGCTAAATGAATTTGACATCATTGAACGTGGGAAGCAACGTCACATACAAAGTCCTACAATGAACGATAGGATAGTGCAAAGATGCTTTTGCGATTATAGTTTGATGCCGATTATTTGCAGGACAATTATCTATGATAATACCGCCTGCGTCAAAGGACGCGGATTGAGTTTTACCATAAAGAGAATGACTCGGCATTTAGAGAAGTATTACAGAGAGCAGGGAAGTAATGAGGGATACGCATTACTATTTGATTTCTCGCAGTATTTTAAGAACATCAGACACGACGTGGCTCTATCAATACTTGATGAAAAGATACCAGACAAGCGGTTGGTTAGGCTTGCAGAACTTATCATAAAGCAATATGGCAATGAAGGGTTGGGGCTCGGTAGCCAAGTGTCGCAATGTTGTGCATTGGCGCTCCCGGACAAGCTCGATCACCTCATTAAAGAGAAGCTAAAGATAAAGTATTATTGTCGCTATATGGATGATGGTTGCATTATCCACCCCAACAAAGATTATTTGCGTTATTGTCTTCAAGAGATTAAATCCGTATGCAGTGAGCTTGGAATTATAATCGACGAAAAGAAAACGCAAATTGTAAAGATAAAATCTGGCATCAAGTTCCTTAAAGCTCGCTTTATTCTGACGAAGAGTGGACGAGTCATAAGGAAGCCGTATGCCAAGAGCGCAACGAAAATGCGTAAGAAACTCAAAGCGTTAAAGCTGAAGCTTGATGCAGGGCTCGTAACCTTTGCTGACGTTTGGACACCGTTCCAATCGTGGCTTGGTTATCACAAACAATTTCACGGATACTGGGCAAGACGAAGAGTCTGCTCTTTATTCAATAATTTATTTTACACAGGAGGAAACACAAATGGATTGGCAAACAGTTTTACTTTCGGTACTTAGTATCGTATTGACCGCGTTGGTAACGTGGGCATCGGAGAGATTGATTTCTTATCTCAACACAAAGATCACTAACACCAAGTACGCCAACTATCTCACGGACGCGGTGGAAATCGTTACCCGCGCAGTGAAGTCTACATATCAGACATATGTAGAAGCGTTGAAGGACAAGAATATGTTTACTGAGGAAGCTCAGAAAGAAGCCTTGACTCGCGCAACAAACTTGGCAATGTCACAGCTATCGCAGGAACTCCAAACATTCATTACGACCAATTTTGGCGACCTCGAAGGATGGATTCAGAATGCGATTGAGTCGAGCTTGTACGATCTGAAGAACAAACCGACGAGCGATAAAGCCAACTAAAAATCGCGCCTGAGCGCGCGGGAAATAAAAAAGCGACCTATGGAATTAACCATAAGTCGCTTATTTTTTTGATTATTCGCTTAGTATATCCGTTAAAGTGCTTTGCATTATTGATGCAACCCTACTGATGCTGTCATCCTTGAGGTGGGTGTATATTTTCTCGGTAATACGAGAGTTGGAGTGACCTAAGTATTTAGCCATATGGGCATAGTCAATTCCGCGCTCAATACCGAGCGTGCAGAATGTGTGTCTAAGGTCGTGTATACGGATGTGCTTCAGGTTGTGTTTAGCAAGGAAACGCGAGAACTTGTTGTTCATCTGGTTCGGGCGCAAGGGAAGTCCCTTTTCGCTGACGATAACATATTCTCCGAGTATTCCTTTTTCTTCTTGCTGTTTACGATATTCGAGCAAACAATCTTTTAGTAGAGGATCCATTACTAACGCTCTGCGGCTCTTCTTTGTTTTTGGTTCCTTGGTAATAATCTTCCCTTTGATCGGTGTTCTCACTTGGGCTATATAAATGCGTCCTGTTTCGAAGTCGATGTTATCCCACGTCAACCCCGCTATTTCGCCGCGACGTAGCCCTTCCCACATTCCTAAATACACAAATGCCTTCAGCCGTAAGTCTTGACTTTTATCTATGAGAGCGAGCAACTCTTTTACTTCTTGCGCAGTGTAAGCAGTCCCTTCGAATTCTTCGACGGGGAGTTTCCTTATCCTCTCGACAACATTATCGCTGATATACTCACAGTCCTTTGCGTAGTTAAAAACGGCGCACAGGAAAGTTCTGTCGGAGTTAATTGTTTTGGCTTTAAGTTTTCCTTCTTTTACGAGTCCGTCGATGTACTCCTGTACATCAATCTTTTTCACCCGGATAAGCTTTTTCTTTCCAAGTCCACGCGCCACAATTCTTCGCAGGATATTGTAGTAATCCTCTTGAGTGGTAGGAGCGAGTGGTTTGTTTTCGATATAAGCCTTGGCACATTCTTCGATAGTGATTTGTGTATTGGTACTGTGCTTGCCAAGATTAGTTCTTTCGTATTCGTGTTTCTTCAGGAGAGCCTCTGCTTCCTTGAGGGTATCACACGTCTTGAACGTTCTCTGTGGCTTACCAAGTTCGGCGCCGAGGTACAATGTCACGATGTACTTGCCAGTCTTTTTATTGCGAGCAATATTTCTCTTAACTGTTTCTCGTTCGCCTGTTCCTTTTTTACCTTGTTGAGTTCTTGTTAATTCTTTTACGTCTTCATTTTTCGTCATAGCTTCCTTTCCGTGTTTATTTGAGATCCTCTGCTACATATTATTATACACCATATTTAGACACTTGTCAAGAGTTTTTATGAAATTTCAGTTTTGCAACTATTTTTGCAACTCGGGGAATATGGGAAAAAAGAAAATGAGCTTACAGTCATCAATAAACACTAAATATAGTGTTTTATGACAGCTATAAGCCCATATCTTGGTCATTTTGAAACAGATGACCTTTCTGTTTTGGTCTGAGTGACAAGACTTGAACACTTGAACCACGGTGTCAAATCGTGTCCTATCATACGAAAACAGGCATAAAACCCTATATTTTTAAATGTTTTAATTTACATACGAAACAATCCTACCATAGGACGGAAGCATTTGTTTGCAACTTTTTTGCAACTTTGCAACTATGATTTCTCTGTTGATATGCAGTATGTATAGTATAACACGCGAGGCGAAAAATTGCAAGACCTCTTTATAAAAAAAGCGCTCCTTTGCTGATGCATTGGAGCGCAAAATTTTTTATTTGTCAAGCTGAATTGATCCAAGCTCAAACCAGCTTACTCTGACGGTATCGGAGCTTTCGCTCTTTGTGATTGCCTGTGACATTGAAACGCTGGTGTTGATGAATATCACTGGGACGTTGCAGATGATTCTATCTTCAAGGACGTCATAGGTGATTTCTTTTTCACTGTCAACGAACCCGATTGGGGTGCGATTGTTCCCAAGCACAGGTTTTCCTTTGGCATATCTCATAGAGTTTCTTACACACTCCTCAGAGAAAACTACGCGCTCTCTATTGGGGACAGTGGGGAAGGTTAGAGGGATTGTAGCTCGGGAAATGAAAATGTTTTCATCCATATTATTTCCCCTTTCTCATTTCGTCAAAGATGCGGTTCATTTCGTCATCCTTATAGGATGTTTGCCAATGTCGTTGCAGGTAAATGATGTGCTCGACTTGGCGCGGTGTGAGTAAGTATAAGTGATCTACAACAACCTCTCTCCGCTTGGAACGGTCGGGGTGTCCGCTGCCGCCAAATAGGCATTGGCAATGCTTGAGGTGGTAGTCGCAGATCGGGCACTTCTCAATTACGTTTTCATTATTGGGATTCATATGTATACCTCGTTATTGTTTTGTTTTTCCCAGTTCTTTCAATGTCTTGCGAATGCGTGTGAGTCGGGAACAGAATTCAGAGCGAGTTAACACGGTTTCGCTCGGATTAGTTTTCCCTATAGAGTGAGTTAATACGGCGTTGCCAGTTGCCAACAAAGCATTTTGAAACGAAGGGTTAAGAGCGAGAGCTGAGAACGCCCTGTCCAAAAGGTCTTGGTATTCCTCGCTGTGGCGTGGTATAGGTTGTCCTTTCCAGTATAAGGTTTGGTCTCTCCACCACTTCTTTTCTTTCCCTTTGAACTTTGCTTGTTTGCCAACCATTTTACAAACTTCTTTCTGCAGTTCGGGATTTTGAAATTTGAGTGACTGTAGAAATCCTTCCATACTATTGCACTCAACCCCATCGAAAATGAATGGATGGGGTGAGAAATTAGAAAGGGCATTTGATGGATAGCCTTTGCCAGAACCAATATCCATTTTATTCTCCTTTCAAAGTAGCGTCGGGTTCGTCTTTTCTGTGAGTAATCGAAATAGTCGTCATTCCGAGAATGCGGCGAACTCTGCGCTCAACTTCTCTGTCGATAACCTGCCTGATCTGAGCATCAATAGCCTTGTCGATTTGGGGTTGCAAATCTCTCCCGTCCAGAGCAAGGTGAACTGCCTTGGTTATCTTTTCTTCCAAGGCTTCCTTAACGATGCCGGGAAGAGTACTTCTGTCGATGCCATTATCGGCGAGCATTTGCGTTAGGATTTTCCTAAGTTCAATCTGTTCTATGGTCATATTTACCTCCAAAATTTTATATCAAACTCTTCTTTTATTTTCTTGTTGTTTCGAAGATAAGTTGCTCAATCTCTTCACGAGATAAGCGATATTCTTCGGGAATGCTATTGAACTTGTTCACAGCTTTCTCAACCTCGGACTGAATCTTTCCGAAACATATACATCTCACTAACGTTCCATTGAGCGCGGCTTTGATGCAGGTGCGATACGAGTTGCATTTAGCACAATCACACTGAGCGTACTTATCCAAATCCAATGTTTCAATGGTGTTAGTTGAACCTGCGGGAGCAGAAGCAATATAAATGCTCAGCTCCTTCGCGTCACAGATAATTCTAAAACCACTCTTCTCCAACTCTTCTTTCAGTTGCGAAAAAGTAGTTTCGTCCGCGGGGAAAATTTGCATCCCCGCTTCAATGGGGACAACGCGGACATATTCATATTTATTGTTTTCCATATGTATTACCTTCTTATCTTTTTACTTTAAAATAGATGCGTCCGTTTTGTGGGGCGGTGGCGTGGCGCGGTTCTTCAAACATTAGCTTTATTCCGTCGAAACGTTCCTTGACAACTTCCTTGTATCCCACATTGTTTTTGTCGTCGGCATCACATTCGTAATAAACCTGAATTGCGCCGAATCCAATTTTCTCTCTCAAGAGCTGTTCGGCTTCCTTTGGTGTCTTTGCGCCAACTCTGTATCTTCCTGCTGTATTTCTCTGGCGCTGAGGTCGGCGGTGGTTGTCCACCAGCACTATATAGTTCTTGACTGGTTTCATTATGTATTTACAACTCCTTTGATTCTTGCCTTGTCGCAGATACACTCTATGCCGTTCATCACGACCGTCCCCATTGGAGTGGCTTTATAGATGATAGGGGTTCCGCCGAAGTAAGCACAAGCTTTCTTGGCATACATCTCTGCGGAGCGTAAGCTTATCGTAAGAAATACAGAGTCAAGATGTTTCTTACGGAAGTCTTCGCGAAGGCGTTGTGTATCTGAAGGTGGGAGCAGAATATCTCCCACTTGGCAAGCGGTTGATGTTCCGTGATAGTAAGTCATATCTTTAGTCCTTTGCGAGTAGTGTCTGCGGGCAAAAGATGATTGGTTTGCCGAGTGATTTTGCGTATTCGATTGTTTTGAAAACGCCACCCGCTTCTATGCCGTCGAAGATGGCGATAAGCATATCACAGTTATCCACCATATATTTATCTCTGTCGTCATCTGCCGTAGGAGTCCACTCTTTATGGATATAGGTGATTTTATTCGCCGCATTTATTGCCTGCTGATACCACATTAGATACCTTTTGTCGGGTGAGTTGCTTCCGTATCCCTTACAGGGGAATATAAGGTTAAGGTTGATGTTATATCCCTTCTCAGCCAGATCCTTTACTGCGAGAGCATAAAGCAAATCGCTACCCTTAGCCATTCCAGAAAAAGCGACTGTGCAATTATTTTTAATAAGCACATCTTTTATCCACGCAGAAACAGCCTGCCATTTGGTATTGCTCAAATTGTTGCCAAACAGACGTTGAGGTCTGTGACCAGTTAATGCAATTTTCATTATGTATCTTACCTTTCATATGCGCTGACTTGTCTGCCAGCTATGTATTCGTCTCGGGTTATCTCTTGCGCAGCAAAGACAGACCTCGAATGTTTTACGCCGGGCATCTTTCTGGCAATTGATGTAGCCATCGTGATGTTCCTTGCTTTTATGTAAAAAATAATATCTCGTGATCTTCCAGCGCCAACGTGACCTCTTGGCACGTTAACGCGGTAGTATTTTAGTTCTTCATTTGTTTGCATTTACACCTGCCTTGTTATTCATAGCATTAAAGCCCGCCCACGCCAACGAGGGCTACGCAGGACGGGCTTTTAGAGCTTCTGTGACCGTTTACTAACCCCAAAAGAATGAGGCTTAAACGGGCTTATTTTGCCTTCTGCGTGGTGCTTCCGAAACCGCCGTCGCGGACTCCGCTGGCATCATCGTCATCCATAAGGAAGAAGGGAAGAACGATAGCCTGTGCAAAACCTTCGCCCTTGGCGATGTTGAGGGTTTTGCCCTCGTGTCCGTCGTTGGTAATCTTAGCCCAGATGTGTCCCTCGTTAGAGGAACCGCAGTAGTCAGAGTCGATAATTCCGATTGTGTTATCGAGCTGAAGACGGAACTTGAAGCCAAGTCCGCTTCTCGGCGCAATAGCCAAGAACTTGTCCCCGTCGAGAATAACACGGATACCAGTCGGAATTTTGATTGTTTCGCCCGGTGCGAGAGTGATGTCAAAGGGTGCGTAGAGGTCATATCCAGCACTACCCATCGTTGCACGGGCGGGCTTCTTTAGGTCGTTATAGCTTGTCTGCGGGAACTGCTCAAAGTCTTTGTTGAACTGTTCCTGCGAGATGATTTCAAATCTGTTCATATGTAATGGTTCATCCTTTCTTTTGTGATGCCGTTTAATATCATTTCTTCCCAAGCCTTTTCATCTATGTGAGGCTCGCAGTTGATGACT
Source organism: Clostridia bacterium (assembly GCA_017503865.1). GTDB lineage: Bacteria > Bacillota > Clostridia > Oscillospirales > CAG-272 > HGM12713. Next base: position 52,833 of record JAFVSI010000063.1, read on the forward strand.
GGTTGGCTCCATTCGGGCGGAGCAGTGGTTACAACGCAGGCATCGAATGGCGTTTCGTAAACGTGTGGCTGATAGCGTTCTGAACTGATGTAGTATTTTTCATATAGTTGCATAGTTCCTTCATCAAAGAACGTTCTATCGAAACGATAACCGCGTCCTCTGTATTCGTATGAGGCTGGTGAATATACCCTTATGTAGCTTCCGTTCTTGAAATAGATAGCGTCTGCCACAATCTTCTCTACAATTTGCTCCACCGTATCAACCAGTTTTTCAAGCAAGTCGAGAAGTGCTCTATATACTATCTTCCGACGCTTTTCATCAGCCGCCACAACTCCGTATCGAAAGCCCGGCTCTGCCATTGTTTGTACGAGTATTGGCTCTAACAAATAGCGTGGGAACGGATCTCGTTTAATCGTTTGTTGCAATGAATAGTCCACAGTGACATTCACCACTTTCTCCGCGAGCTACCTGTTCACGAAACTCTTTGCATTTGCACTTGGTATCTTCGCTCTTGATAAGAGAGCAAGGGCAATAGCCACCGTTCTCTTTAAGTTTGTCGGTTATTTTTTTGAGTCTTTCTTTGTTATCGGTTAATCTTACCTTCATTCTGAAATCCTTTCCGCATATTGGTTGTCCGAGGCAAGTTTCACCCCGAGAATGTTGTCCCAATGCTTGTTTTGATAGGGAACGAAACGCCCCCATTTAACTACGATATTATTAAGCTCTCTGAGCTTGCTGACGTACTCTCTAACTTCGTTGGGATAGTAACCCGTGTAGATGATTACCAAATCATTCGTGTGCTCTCTGAGGGCTTTTATGAGGCTGTAGAGGTCATCCCAAGAGTCAAACGGTTCAAGCCCGCCCATAATGATTGCCGAGGTTATATGGTCCTTCATATACGTCTTGACAATCTCATCGATACTTACATCGATGTTTGGTGCGGTGGCGAGGGCGCTGTTTTGGCAACAGCAACCCTCGTTTTCTTTTTCGCATTTGAAGCTACAGTGGGGAAAGGCTACGAGCATCGAAGGAAGCCGATAGTCTTGGAACCATTCGCTTTCAATGCGTTTGACTATCATAGCTGCACTCTGTCCTCAAACTCCGCCGCCTTACCGCGGTTGAAGTTATCGATGCATCTCAAGTATCCAGTAATTCTCTGGAAGAGCTTGAGGCGCTTCTTACAGGTAGGACACTTGTTTGTGATATCTACAATGTATCCGTGCTCGTCGCAGTAGCGAGAGATAGGTGAAAGGCTCATATAGGGAACACGGTAGTTATCAAACATAGCTTTTACGATTTTCTTTGCGTGCTCGCCGGGGATTGCGCCCTTGAGGTAGCAGTGAATAACCGTACCGCCAGTGAACTGGCTCTGGAGATCTTCCTGATGCTTGAATGTGGTGTTGATGTCAACGATATCTTTTACGGGAATATGACAACTGTTGGTGTAGTACACGTCATTGCCTTCACCCTGAGTAATGATATCGGGATACTTCTTCTTATCAAGCAACGCAAGACGGTAGCACGTTGACTCCGCAGGAGTTGCTTCGTAGTTGAATAGGTGACCTGTTTCCTCTTGGAACTCAAGAAGCTTCTGGCGGATGTGTTCGCCGACCTCAACGCAGAATGCGTGTGCTTCATCATCCAAGATATTCTTACCCATAAAGTTTTCGCACATCTCATTCATTCCGAGAATACCAATAGTACTGAAATGGTTGTTGATGGTACCAACGTACTCCATATAAGCGGGGATGAGCTTGGTGTCGATTACGTTTGCCTGCAACCAAGCACGTTTGATTTCCAAACTCTCTTTCGCAAGATTGAGGTACCAGTCCAGACAAGCGAAGAACGATTCCTTGCTTGCGTTGTTTTCGTAAGCGATACGGGGAAGGTTAATGGTAACAACGCCGATAGAACCAGTGGAGTCGCCAGCACCAAACAGACCGCCGTTACGGTGGCGAAGCTCGGTCAAATCAAGACGGAGACGACAGCACATAGAGCGTACATCGCTGATATCGAGATCGCTGTTTACGAAGTTAGCGAAATAAGGTGTGCCATACTTGCCCGCCATTTCCCAGAGAAGCTTGTTGTTGGGGTTGTCCCAATCGAAGCGGGAATGGATGTTGTATGTAGGGATAGGATAAGCAAAGAGTTTTCCTTCTGCGTCGCCCTCAAGCATAATCTCAAAGAAGACTCTGTTGATAAGGTCAATCTCTCTCTGGCAGGAGCCGTATGTAAAGCTTACAAGCTCGCCACCGATAACACAGTACTCGTCCATCATATCTGCGGGAGGAGTAAGGTCGAATGTAAGATTGAAGAACGCGGGTTCTGCGCCGGCACGGCTGTTACTGTTTACGCTGAACACGAAGTTCTGCATAGACTGCTTAACTTCTGCATAAGACAGACGGTCTTGCTTAACGAACGGAGCGAGAAGAGTATCGAAACCGTTGAACGCAACGGCACCCATAATCTCGTTCTGGAAAACAGTGACTAAGTTCGCACACTGGTTCAAGATAGAATCAAAGTGCTTTGCAGGAGCAGAGGTAGGGATGTTGGGAACTCCACGAACACCCTTCATCAAGATGTCCTTGAGAGAATAACCTGTGCAATACAGGGTAAGACCGCCGAGGTCGTGAAGGTGCATATAACCATCGACATACGCTTTAGCGATATGCTCGGGATAAACCTCACGAAGCCAGTAGTCCTTGCTGACTTCTGCGGTGATGTATTTGTTCATCGCCCCGAAGCTGAACGGAGCATTTGAGTTTTCTTTTACGCGCCAGTCCGCCTGTTTCAAGTAGGACTCAACGATGTTTTTACTGCTTTTCATATTTCTTTCTCCTTTACTGTTTGAATACCCACTCGACTGCCTTGTTGTAATCGAGGAGTTCGTCGCCGACTTTAAGAGCCGGAGTCTTAGTAAGCCCGAGAGAAACCATCGTATTAACATCGGTAACTTCTTCGAAGTCAATCTTCTTCTTTACGAGCTGGGCTTTGAGAAGGTCACATTTGTTGCAACCTTCCTGAGTGAACAAAATAACTTTCAATGTTATTCGCTCCTTTCGGTATTGAAAATTGAATAAGGGATATTGTGCGTTTTGCAGAATTCGATTTCCGCTTTGCAACCTGTGCTGCTTTCGCTATCGCCGAACACCCACATTTCTGTGGATCTCGCCAACAACCACAAACATTCCTTGAGCCCCTTATTGTAATCAAGTGAATGGTAGTGATAACCAAATGCGTGGACGGGGGAGAGGAATAGGTAGTTGGGATGTGAGTCCATAAGGTTTGCAACAATAGACTCAATCTCGCGCAAGTTTTCTTCTTTGCCTTGGAACGGATGACTTACGTAAATTACCTTATCGTAAGGAAACTCAAGTTTCGCAAGAAATCTTTGTGCTGTTACTGCCAAATCCTCGATTGTGCCATTCTTCTCTACGACGTAGTCATAGGTCAGGTCGAAAACTCCAGCATCAGCGATGTTGCTGACAATGTGTGCCACGGCATCTCTTTTAACAAGAACCGTTTTAGCACCGAAATCTTTTTGTGCTTTTTCAATTTGGAATTTCTCCCTCATATCGATGCACAAAATGTCTGCGTCGATGATACCGCTACGGAAATCCTGCATAACCTTTTCCATAGACTTATAATTGTTGTCGTTGTATGTATCAATGAGCACTTTCAAGTCGGAAAGAAACTTTCTGTCGCGCTCGGTTTTACCGCCATCCCATCCTGCTTGCTTTGCAAGTTCCTTAACGGGGTTAACGATGCTTGTGTGGTAGACTTTTTTGAAGCGAGAAAGACAACCTACAAAGGTGTCTTTCCCAACTCCGCCGGAACCATTGATAATCAGTATCTCTTTCATTCCGCTACCTCGTCATAGAAGATGAACTCTTGGGCGTAGGGGAGAGTACGCATCCAAGCGATCATATTGGGCTTAGTCGCATCATCTTTACCAGACCACTCGTTAAGCTTGTGGTTTCTTCTTTGCTTGCCGATAGAGAGAAGGTTCTCGTAAGTCATTGTGACGGTACGTGTCTGCAACCAGCTCTCGGGAAGCCAACGAACAAGCTCTTTCCAATATTTCTTGTCACCTGTTTCGAGATACTTTTGACGCAGGTATTCGAGATCTCCGACGAGATTGGTTACAAAATCTGTGGGAGTTGTTGTGTGGATGTCCCAGATTATGTCTGAATCTAAATCATCAACTTCGAAACAATCAAGCGTAATTGGCTTCGATGCAAGTTTGTGCATTGTAGAGGTTGAGTTAGCGGTGGTTCCAACCTTGTATGTGTCAAACTCTTTCCACCAATAAAGAGGGGCGGTAATATCTACCGACACGAAGATCTGACGCAAGAATTTGCGATGCTCCGAACCGGCACGAATGAGGCTCGTTGCAAGCTTCATATCGTTTTCTCCAATTACCAATGTGGGTTCAAAAACGGTGTCGCTTCTGTCCCAACTGTTTTTGGGGTTTCTCATTCCGCGTAGGGCTCCTTTGAAGCCCCACACGTCAGTATTTTCAAATCTCATTTTTTCTCCTTTACTCCGTTAAGAATATCCTCGAAGGTGTAGTTCTTTTGCTTCTTATCAGAACCTTCGATATTGTAGGATAGCAAGTACCAATAACCTGTTTGGTTCTTGTATAATTCGGCGGCATAGACGATATCGCCAACCGATATGGGCATCTTGTCGTATACGGGTGCTTTAACTGTTAACCTCGCAGTCTTTCCACTACCAAGGCTTTTTGTTCCGATTCGGTATGACCATACATTACCTGCTTGGTCGTGAATGGGAGTCTTGTCCGTGATCAGAAGACGGCGACGATCTTCTTCTTTGTTCGTCACTACATCCGCATACCCGAGTACTGTCATACTCCAGTCGATACGTTCCTTCATCGAAGGAGCAGCAATCGGATGCTCTTTTATGTATTTCTCGTATTCGTACAGGCACTTCAATGCCTTGTCTTCGAGTTTGTATGTTGCTGAATCGCTACCGTCTTTATTCTTAGATGAACACATAGAAGCGATTATTGTTTCGAAGCGATTGCCGATAAGCTTGTCTTTCTTTATGGTCTTTGCGTTTCCTTGCTTAAGCAATTCCCACGCATCCAGAAGAGTGAGAAGCTCATTGATGTTACCAAAATCTTGGAAGTAATCAATGATGATTAGCGGCATCACTTTAGATGCTTTCACTGAATGCTCGTCGAGCCACTTTAAGACATCAATGAATGACTTGAAGTTCTCTTGAGCACAGCCATAAAGTACTTCGCCAACCGCAGAGCTATATCCCTTGATTGCGGAAATGGAATTTACAATCGTATTGTTGGCTACGTCTGCCTTAATACATCTGTTATCCTGTCCAAAACGGAACGGCGGGAACTTAATGTTGAAGTAGCTTTCGGCTTCGTCTTTGATGGCATTCATCTTGTCCTTATCGCCCTTGATCTCGGAAAGAGTGAGCAGCACCTCATAGAACTCAAGTGGGTGATGTGCTTTTAACCACGCACCGTACAGGCTATCAAGTGCAACGCAGTAAGAGTGGGATGCATTGAAGGAGTACCTTGCGGAGTCCTCGATGATTTGCCACAATTGTTGCGACAGTTCGTCTGCTTCCTCGGGGGTTCTGTGCTCGTTTTCGATAATCGTCCGGGAGAAGCCATCAATGAATTTTTGTTTGTAGGCTAACACCTTATCTGCACGTTTCTTTGCTATGTTCTTGATTGCGGTGTAGCAATCACTCATATCAATTCCTGCGTAGTTCAGCGCCGACATTTCTTGTTCCTGATACAACAAGAAACTGTTGGGCATTTCATCGGTCTGGATAAGTTCGTCAAACGCCTTAACACCGTATGCAAACGGCTTGCGTTCTTCGAACGTCTTGTACATCGACTTAAAGCCCGGTCTGATTGCCGCAACGAAAGCTCCAAGCTCTGAAATGTTTTTGGGAGCATACTTCGTTACACGGGACGCCGTTCCTGTCTGTTCGCACTGGTTAATACCAATCGTGCAACCCTTTTCGTAAATGCTCCACGCCTTATCGTCGGGTGGACACATTTTCAAAAGCTCCTGAACGGTCGGTGGTTCAATACCGATGCGGTGATAGGAACGATAGATAAGGTCTACTACAGATACCTTGAGCAAGTCATTCTTGAGGAAGTGGCACGCCTCAGCCCAGTGACCATCCATAAGGCAACAGAGGTGGTCTTTGATTTTTACAAGACCAATCTCTTTACGGATGCTCCCTTGGAAGAGAAGATATGAACAGGGAGCAATGCTCCAAGAAGTAACCAACCCGAGATAGTCCTTACTCTTTTGGTAAATGTCGTGATATTCCTTATCAATGTAATCGTAAACGCTTATTTCATCGGCATCTTCTCCAGCGTGCTTCAGTGCGGTCTCATACTTTTTGATTTGGTCTGATACCGCATTGGCAATCTCGAACGAGATACCTTGCGATTTTGCGTACAGTTTCCACGCTGCAGATTTTTGCATCGTACCGTAAGCGATCATAGGATAAGCGTGGTCTTCTCCAAGGATTTCTTGCTGGGCTCTTGCAAAAGGTTCTACAGGAGCACAGTTGAAGTCGATATCGGGAAGAGAACCACTCTGAAGAATTCTTGTGGCACTCATAAAGCGCTCAGGGTACATATGAACCTTTGCCGCAATTCTATCAACCTCTGTGAAACCAAGGAGCATATTTGTGATAAACGATACCGCAGATCCACGACCACTCTTTGTAAGCCAACCACCGTTTTCTTTTCCTTTGCGAATGATGTGATAGTTGTTAATGAAGTAGTCAGCCATTCTGGTATCTTCAACTGTTTTGATTTCCTTTTGAATTTCCGAACGGTAATGGTCGTGTAATTCTTCGGGAACATTCTTTTTGTATTCGTCCCAGCCTTGCCAGATAAGCCGACGATACTCAGCATTCTTTTCCTCTTGGGGAGTTCCTTCGGGGAAAAGCGAAGGCATCTTAATGTCGGTATTGAAGATTGGGTTATCGTACTCTTCGATATCGAGGAATACGTTGGTGTTATTCATAGCGTCGCATATTTGCTGATGACTCAGGACGCATTGGTCTGCAAATCTTGCATAAGCCGTATCGCCATCAGGGTAATCAAGGAACCACCCTTGCTCGTCAGGATAATCAAGACCTTTAGAGTAAAGGAAGTCGGTTCTTACCTGCGCCTGCTGCGGTGTTATGTAGTGGCTATCACAACCCATTATCAGAGGAATTTTCAGCTCTTCGTGAAGCCTCAATATTCTTTTGTTTAACTCTCTTTGAGAGTCGGTGTTGTGATATTGCACCTCAAGGAAAAAGTTCTTCCCAAAGTGCTTGTGGAATTCTTTTGTAATATCTTCGATATCATCGTATCTCCAGTATGCGATACACGCCGTAGTCACGATAACATCTTTTGGCGGTAGAGATAGGATTAGAGGAATATCAAGACGAGGTTGACCGTAGAAACCAGTAAGGTTTGCCTCGGAAAGAACATCGTTCAATGCCTGTCGTCCATTCTCGTTGCGGGCTCCGATAAATATGTGGCAGTTGCTACGGTCTTTTTCAAGCCTGTCCTTTACCCAATAAGCTTCTGCTCCGATTAAGGGCTTAAGCCCGTATTCTTTTGCGATGCGATATGTTTCGTAGTAATTGCCTTGCCAACCGTGCTCCGCTGAAGAAAGAATTCCGTGCCCGAACTGCTTAGCCCTTTCGGCGTAAGCAGTCGGGGTAACGGCTGAATCGGAGATTCGCACGTTGGTATACATTCTGTGGCAGTGATAGTTTTGAAACTCTATCATTGATCTCCTCCTTCGATTCTTCCGTAGACTTCCTCGTCATCCTCCTGATAGAGTTGAGGGGGAGGATAGGGAAGTGCACCGTCGTATGTATTGGTATCCCAAGAGTATCGCTTATCGAGCGATTGCTCGTCTACGAAGAAACGTCGTGAGGGTTTGTCGTAATACAAGCCGGCGGAACTTCCTTCAAAACCAAGAAGTCTGTCCTTGAGAATGTCACAAAGAACATCATACTTAATGGGTTCTTTATACCATCCGTTGCCGCGCTTATTCGGAACTCCTTTCTTATCGTCATTCGTAACACGATACAAGCTTAGAATTCTATGTGCTAAGTCGATGATTGCCGAAATACCTTGGATATCCATTTTATTAAGGCGTCTCATCTGTTCGATTTTGTGGGGGTGGACAACGAGGAGAACTGCAACGTTGTACTTCTTGGCGAAGTCAATCAAGCGTGTAACAAATTCTTCTTGGCGCTGATACTTGTTTTGCTCATTTGCTTCGAGGTTTACCGAAGTGAGGTTGTCGATGATGTGAAGCTTGCATCCGTATTTACGAGTACAGTCTTCCATCGACTTGAGTATCGTATCTACCTTATGGTCAATGCCATCCTTGTAGATAAACAAGCGTCCCTTATAGTACTTGTCCATTTCTCTTTGTGCGTCTGGAGTAACCTTCCAGTAGGTTGCGCCGTTGAAGGTGTATTCCTTAACGTGCCTTTGTCCTGCAAGTATGTAGTTAATCCAGTTCTTACTCTGGAAGTTTGGTAACTCACCAGAGTAGAGGAAAGCATTCTTTTCCTCGTCGATGGAATTACACACGAGCTGAGATAGGAATGATGATTTACCACTACCGTTAACTCCTGTTACGATGGTGAAGGTTCCGTAGAACAATCTCATTAGCTTCTTATCAAGCTCGGGTATTCCGGTCTTGATGCCGTCGATCTCGTCAAGGTCAACGTTGGTAATATCCGAATAGTCGGAAACGCTATCAACAGGCGAGTCTTTGGCATTATGTATCAATTCGATAACGGCTCTTTTGCCCTGATAGTAAAGAACGTGGTTAAGGTCTTTCATCGGGATTTTTTTATCGTTCGCTTCATCATAAAAAACGGGGGGGATTTCTATGAATTTAGTTCGCCACGAGCCGAGTCTGAAGACGCATTCCTTCTGCATCTTAATACCAGCCTCATCATTATCCGAACAAATAATGATGCTTTCGAATTGTTCAAGCCAGTCGAAGTTTTCTTCAATCCAGCCATAATTGTTTGCGCCGAGAGGAACAGATACTGCATTCGTAAAGCCTGCTTCGATAGCAGCCATACAGTCAATTTCTCCCTCGCATATTAAGAGTGGGGCGGTCGTATTGACACGGTTCATATTAAAAAGGAGAGGAGTCACGTCGGCGTTCTTTTGACACCAAGCTTTAACATCCCCTCTACTCTTATCGATCTTATGAGATGGTCTATACTTGACCAGACACAACACATCGTTTGTGTCGTAATAATTGAAAACTATGTTGCCGTGAGCGTCTTCTCGAACATCGACTGCATCGACGGTTTCCTTTGAAATGCTCCTCTGAGCGAGGTAAGCATACACACTTTCCTTGTCGTTTAAGGGTTCCTCGACGGGATATCTATATTTGAATTTAGTTTGTACTCCTTTTTCTCCAAGGGAAAGTGGCATCTTAGCTTCAGCAAAAAGCTTCTGCAAGGCTTCCAGATACGTCAACCCTGTATGCATATAGGCATCGATGATATCTGTGTTCCTACCACACCCAAAACAATGAAACGAAAACGTTCGTTGGTTATATATAAAACTTGGCGAATCTTCAAGGTGCCAACAGCATAAAGCCTTTTTATTGACAGCGTCGTATTTCTCAAGTTGTAATAACTCTGCAATGATTTCTGCGTTTTTGTCACCAAGTTTAGTCTTTGCTTTTAATATCGATTCTTTGTCAACAAAAATAAACCTACACCTCCTTGTTAAATCTTGTTATCGCAGTATTCTCTGTGGTTACAAAGATGTTCGCTGAAGAATTCGTCGCAAGTTGGAGCATAGTCCCAACACTCACGTATCTCTTGTACCGTATCCTTTGCCCACTTAAGTGCTTCGTTGAAATCTTCTTCCTTAAACGGAATGTCTATCGTAGTGTTCTTTCGGAACATCATAAACCGTAATACGTCTGGGAACCTCCCGTATTTCTTCTTGACGTACAGAGCATACAAATACAGTTGCCTTGCATACTCAGCCTGTTCTTTTTTGTTCTTGAAAGAACTTTTCGATTTGTAGTCTTGGATAATCAAGCGACCGTTTTTGTCCTTGAAAACCAAGTCGATAACGCCGGTAAATACCCAGTCATCGACATCTATATCGAACTCTCCTTCCACCTCAAGAATCTCTCTGTCGGCATAGCCCGAGAAGTTCTTAAGATAATTGAGTCCTTGCTCATAATAGAGCTTTCTCATATTCTTGCAGTACGGAGTAGAGGGGAATTTCTCGGGGACTGCGGTGTCGAATTCCCATTCGTAGATTGTCGTTAAATCCCAAAGCTCTATTTCTCCTCTTGCGTACCTTTCCATAAGGGAATGGACTTCTGTTCCATAAGAACTGAAACAGTTTCCAATTCCTCGCTTATGGAGTATGTATGTTTGCATATACCCGTATTTACAGGTATGGAAGGACGATAACTTCGAAAAACTGAACCGTTCCTTTTTTTCAGTTACCAAGGACAAGAGTCGTCACTGGTCGATGCGGGAGCCTCGGAAACAGTGCTTGCCTTTGCGGTATTATCGTTTGATGCAGGAGCATCACTTGCTTCGATTGTTGCCTCAAGAATGAGGAATCTGAAGCGCGACTTGGTGTTGCCGTCGTTATCCGTGTAACGCTCGTTGGTGAACTTGGACTTCGTAATGGTGATTCTGTCACCTTTCTTGAGTCCCTTAAGTGAGTTGACGGCGTGTCCGATTGCACGAGGGAACCATCCGGAATTGATGTAATTGCCCTCGGCGTCCTTCTCCGATGTGGTCATCTGGAGATCCATGTATTTGCCATTCTCGGCAACCTTTACATCCCAGACCTTACCAAAAATCTTGTTGGTGTTATAGATCATTTGCTTTCTCCTTTTGTGGTTTTCTTGGTGGTAGCAGGTTTGTTGGCGGCAAGAGTTTCAAACTCCTTCATAACCGCTGTGCAAACCTCAATGGATTTGATGCTTGAGGGGTTCTGGTTACCGTTGTTATACTTGCCAACGATGCCCATAACCTCATCTTTTGCAATGCCGGATTTGATGAGTTGAGAACCCATCGCAACAACTTCCTTGACGGCTGCATTGAGAACCTTCTCGTCGTCGTAGTTCTCGGCTTCTTTCTGCTTGCTTCTGTAGTTGTCAGGATCCGCCTCGGATGTAGCCAACTGGAGAGACTTCATAAGGAAGTATCTGTTGCAGTAGGTTTCAGCGGCGCCAAATGCCTGAGAAGCATCTTCCATCTGTCCAACCAATACCCACGGAACCTCAACGGTTTCCTCGGGCTTATCTACGTTAACCCAAGTATAAATGGTGTCGGCGTGAACAATGAACTCGTTGATAGTCTTGTCCTTGGTTTTCTGGTATGTATAGGGCATAACCTGAAGTGTGCCCGGAACGATGGAATGGTACAGCATAACTCCGTACTTCTGCATACCCGCAGTTACTTTCGCCTGAATCTCTTCCTCGGGAACATACTTGTAGTTGTATCCCGACTTAGTCTTCTGGAGAATACCTGCGGCGTCAGCGATCTTCAGGAGCTTCTGGTGAATGTTCATTTCAGTTCTCTCCATCTGCGACCTCCTCTACGATTTCGGTAGTCTTTTTCTTCTGCCTTACCGCGGACTTGAGCATTCTCTGAATGTCGCGGTGACTGATACCGTGCGCCTTGCAAAGACACATCAGAAGTCCCTTTTCCTCGTCAAACGGCTCGTTATGAGCTTTGGCAACGAACTTCTTTCCGTTTACCCACATAATGGTCGCGGGTTCGTTGAACAGAACCTTGATACCGCCAAATGTGGAAGGTGTGGGCTCTGCCTTAACAGGCTTCTTCGGCTTGTTCTCATTCTGCTCAAGTTTCACAACCTTCATATCAGCAGGGATTCCGCCGAGTAAAGCTTTGAAAAACTCTTGTTCTGCCGGAGAAACATTTGAGGTGAACTGGATTGATCCTCCGTTAAGGTCAATCGGGTTTGAATTTCTGGTTGGCATAGGTTAAATTCCTTTCGTGTATTTATTTCGGCAACTCCGTTGAGAATCATCGACTCCCAATCGTCATCGTCGTATTTGTGTTTTTGTTCTTCTAATTGATAGAAGAGCTGTCTTTCTGCTTGCTGATGTATCTTCCATTCTGGTGCAGATACATTGGAGCAATTTGGCGGATCAATAAATTCGCCGTAGTATGTTGCGTTCGTTGGCATTCGAACGAAATCATCTACCAAGTCATCGAGCGTGGTGATCGACTCATAAGTATGGTTGAGTATTCCTCGAACCATTGAGCTTAGAGCATCTACGGAAACCCCGAATGCCTCAGAGACTTGTTGTATCATATCAGCAAATGGTTCTATATCAATCGGCATTTTGTACTCCTTCGAGGATCATCTCTTCCCACGATGCGGGATCTTCGACGACTTCTGGCTCTTCATCGGGTTCGAGAAAAGCCTTGACGTCCAATGCTCTGCATCTCAGGGTTAGCGAAGCGCTTGCTTCTCCCGTAAAGACAACCCTTCTATCGGCAGTATAAACTTCTTCGCTATCTCTCGATAGTTCGATTGAGCCAAGCTCTTTAAGTTCTATCTCGTAGCAAATCCCTTTGTCGTCATAAAGAGCTAAAATTCCTTTAGTCGGTTGTCTTGGCGACATCGTTACTTCCTCGTTTCTTCCAAAAGATTGGACGAGATGATGTCAGCAACACTGAGTAGTGTTACGAGCTTCGACATATCCTGAGCTTTGCTCAAGCCGTAATCTCCGCCCTTGACTGCTGCATCGAATCCACTCATATGCCAGCGGATTGCAAGCAACTCGTCCATTGTGAGCTTGATGTACCACTGAAGGATGATACAGCTCTTTTCGCCGTGACCGAGAGGAACCTTTTCGTCCACTTCCCAAACGGCTTTGGCAACCCACATTCCGTCTTCCTTGACGTTGCGGGTGCCTTGTTTGTAGTAGTTAATCTTGCAAACATCGTGGAATAGGGAAGCGATTGCGAGAGACTCGCGAGAGATGCTTCCATCACCGTAAATCTCATAGAGTTTTACGAGCTGTTCGAAGACGTTGATTGAGTGCTCACACAGACCACCAGCGTAATTGCCGTGGAATCGTGTGCTTGCCGGAGCATCGTAGAAGTCAGACTTCTCAAGCCACGCGAGCAACTCATCAAGTCCTTCGCGATGTATTTCCTGTTTGCAGATTGAAATGAATTTTTCTTTTAAATTCATATTCCCTCCGTGTCTAAATATGGTTTGAAATTGTTAAAAATAAAGAGATTTTTCTGCATCAAAGATGACTTTGATTGAGATATTTTTCAAGCCATTCGTCGAATAATTCATCGGCGCAAGCTCTTATGCGACGTTCCTCGGATTTCGAGATGCTCTTATCAAAAGCCTGTGCCCATTTCTGAGCACGTTCCTGTGCAAAGAAATCTCTGATCTCCATCAGAATCTTGCCGAGCTTGTTGTTTCCTTCGCCGTCGCATACGCCCCATTCTTTGTCGCCCCAATCGTTTCCTTCGATTAGTTCAGCGGGAGCAGTAGCGAGGAGCCGTTCCATAAGGTCGTAGTTCTGGAAGAACTTTGCAAAGCAAACTCTTCTCATTACATCTTCCTTAACAGCTTCCCAGTCGGGGCGAAGTTTAACTCTTCTGCCGAGTCGTTTAGCTTCCGATGGATTAAGGGAAGAGAACGAAGATGCAACCTCGGGACACTTCATTGCTTGGAACGCAGCTTCATTGTTCTTGTATGTAATACCTCTGTAGGTTACATCAGCAGAATAGAAGTTGCTAAGGAAGAAGTACTCTCCCTTAAATTCTGAAATAGGTTTCATCACCGTACCTCCTGTATTCTTGACTTGCACAAAGGCAAAATGCATTTGCGCTTTTTCTTAGGTTTAGGTGTCTTTACAGTTGGGAATTTCGCAACGGCTGGAGCCGTCGGTGGAGAGTTTTCACACACAGGGCACACCAATCTTCCCTCGGGTATGATTTCTCCACAAGAAATGCATCTGTTCATTACTTCAAAAGGTTCTCGAAGTTGGCAATGATCTTGCCGTTGTTAGCCTCAAGATTATCGTAGAACTTGTTTTCCTCTGCAAGCTCTTCCATCTTCTTGGTGTTGGCTGCTTTCTCGGATGCAATCTCGGAGGAAGCATCCTTGAGAGTGTTAATGATTGTGCGGATTGCGGTTACCGCGCCGGTGGATTTCGCCTCAAGCTTCTCCTTTGCTGTCTGGGGTGCGGCAACGGTCTTCTTGCTGAATAGGGATTTGAGTTTCGTAAGAATTGACATATTCTTCTCCTTATGTATTGATGTTGTTTGGTTACTCGCTTACGAGTATGCAGTTGACGGAATTAACTAAGTACGTCGTGCCGTCTTTCGATGTGATTTGGATTTGCTCGCCGTCGTAATCGTCCCACTTTTGGATTTCGATTTTTTCACAGGTTCCGTCGGGAAACTGAACGAGCGCATAATCGAATTTGTAGGTAGTATCAAATATCTGCTTGTTGCCGCAAGATGCGAGTGTCAACAGAAGACTTACTACGAGAACGACTGCAAGAATTAGTCCAATAATTCTTTTCACGCTACTGGCTCCTTTCGTTTCTAAATATGGTTTATATACACATTAAAAAATAGTGTCTAAATATGGTTTATTATACCACATAATTTAGGAAAAGTCAATAGGTTTTGCAAAACTTTTCCTAAAAAATATGGTCAGCGGAACAGGTAAGGGTACTGTGCTTTTAAGCGTTCCATTTCTTCTGTCTGTTTCGCTTGTTCTTGCCACTCAGACTCACGAACACCCGTCTTGGTGAACGCAAACCCAAGCTCATCCATTCGCTTGCGAGTGATTTCACTCAATAAGTAGCGATAGGTTGCTTCAAGAGTCGAGGCTCTAACGCTATGCTTATTACCGTAGAACGTATATCCTTTGGTGATAATGTAAGAGTGGCGTATACGATCCATTGTTGTTGGGCTATCTCCACCTTCAAGTGGTTTGTTCTTAAACCCACGCTCGGCAACGAACAATTCATCCTGTCGGCATTCTTCTGTTCGTTGTGCGATAAATTCCTCTCGTGTCGAACACCCTCGCCACTGAAAACTGAAAGGGCAGTAAGCAACGCCGTATTCATCAAAGAGAAGTAGTAAGCGCGGATAGAGTTCTCCAACCGGAATGCTTTCCGAATTAAGCTGTGAAGACACCTCGGCTTCAACCTTTTGGTATATTTCTTTTTCGAGGACTAAGTTCGTCCTCGTCTTGTCTTGGTATTCTTTTTTCTTAGCTTTCCTATCGCCTACTTGACATCCCCACACAATCAAGAAGACGATAACAGCAATTAGTGCTAACGTCATATTAAATTTTCCTTTTCTTAATTGGTGGATACATTATACCACAAATTGGGTTAGATGTCAAGGCAACCGTAGGTTAAGCAACGGGTGCTACGCTGAAAGAAGTAATCTGCTTTTTGCGGACAAAGGTGTAACTGCTTCCGCCGGAGCAGATCTTGACTGTACGGTTTAACGGATTGTTCCAAATACGCACGAAATCCTCAGGAGAGAGAACAGAAGGAACCTTCAGTACGGAGCCATTCGTGAGAATGAACTCAATGGTACTTGCGGGCTTCAGGTTCTTTACAACCTCGGAGTCGATTGTCAATGTCATCTGGGATAGATTCATTGAATTCCTCCATTCTAAATATGGTTTATGTTTTGCTGAAAATATAAAGCCGAAGCTTTATATTTCATCTTTATGGTATAGCTCAACCCAACGGTCATACTCAAGCTTGTATCCTTGAGCAACGCGGCGATTGCACTCCATATGTTTCATAATCTTGTGTACGAGCAATTCATCCGAATTATCGTTGTAGACTATCTCAAATAATGCGTTCTTTCTTAGCTTGCGGAAGTTGAGTGCGTTGTTGCAAGTCGGGGGTATTGCGCCGTTGAAGCGCCGAATAATCTGTATAATGTGATCTTCGGTTATCGACTCACAAGTCGCAGTAGTAGCCCTAAAGAGGTAGGTGTCATCACCCTTAAAGATGATTTTTCTACCGCTGGGCAGACCTCTGTATTCATCAAGAGAACGTAATGTCGAGATAATGTTAAACACTCGCTCGGAGATGGCAACACGGGTACCGTCTGGCTTTGCAAGCCAAAACTCGGTATCGTTTCTCCCTACACAAAACCGGGGAAGGATAGTGATTTCCTGAGTGGTAAGTCCATACCAACCAAGAGCCGCCACGGTTTTGATGTTTGCGAGGTCAACTCGTTTGTTATAATTGCTCAAGCGAACTTCACCGACATAATCGATGAAATCAAGTAAATTGTCCAAATCTTTGAAGTAACAGATAGTTGTCTGGGATGCAATCACATCTTCGCGAGGAGGAACTTCAGACTTCACCTTATAGTAATCAAAGAGGTTCATTAAGTAATCTTTGATTTTCAGATAGTGAGGCTTGCTTATTCCGCTTGTTTCTTGCAGATAAAATGTTTTGCACAAGAACCCTTTATCCGTCAAGGCTTCTTCGATTGGCTTGGAGTCCAAGATAGACTCTACGTATGAAAAGAATCTGGCTACATCGTCAACTCTTTGGTCGTTGGCGTTGGGATAATACGTTGTTAAAAATAATTTATAATCCATCATAACTTTATACCTCCTTGTTATTATACAACATATTTAGACCTTTGTCAAGAGATTGTATAATAAAAATTTATGTATAGAGTAGGAAATATGGGCGGAGGTATTTATTCCGATAGATTACGAATTGGACTTAATGATCGCCAGCAAAAGTCTGGTCTTTTCCTCGTCCGTAAGATGAACGTTAAACTCAATCATTCCGTCCGTTATGTATGGGGTATATGTTCTTACGGCATCGTCGTCTTCATCAACGTAGACAACAGCACTTACGAACACATTGTTATTGGTGAGGTGAATCACCAAAAGGGTTTCAATGATGGGGAAGAGAGACTCCTCAGATACTCCGCCGTCGCTCATATCGTATGAGCCGGAGAAGAAACCGTCCTCCTCTTTTTTAATTGCGCCGAGAAGGTCGGTGTCAAACACTACGTTCATCGAGAGAACGCAGTTTCTGTCAAGTTTTGCACTCGTGAATTTCATTTTTAATCTCCTGTCGTTTCTTTTTCTGACATTTTACTCTCTAAAGCATCAAGCTTGAGGACAATGTCATCTATGGTGTAATTGTTTCCTGCGATTAGGTCATGCACGTCTGTTCTTCCGAGAACGAAATCACTCACTGATACACGAGCCCTGTCGAACATCGCTTGATACGTGCCGAGATACCTCATTGTAACCCTCTGGTCGCTATGGTTAAGCAAACCTTGGATCTTGGTAATGGCATTCATATCAATGCTGGATTTATCTACACAGGCAGCGATGTTAGCAAAACTCTTTCTCATCGTGTGTGAGCCAATTACGATCGGGAGTTTTAGTGCTTTGCCCGCATCGGACAAAATCTTCCACCCATATTCCTCATACATTTTCCCCTTCGTCTTGTTGCTCTTGAAGAGGTAATCGTCCAGATCGAATTTCCATTGGATGGAATCGAAGTATTTTGTAATAGCATCTATCACGGACTCCGTGATTAAACAGTCATTTATTTTACTGGTTTTTTGTTCTATTACGTACATCCTTTCTCTGAAGGTTTTGTCCTCGTTGAGAAAGGCGCTTATTTTCAAAGAGAGTAAGTCTGAAATTCTTAAACCGAGGCTAACACCTACAGTCCACATCATCCAGTCGCGAATTCTTTTGCGTTCGAGGAAGTAATTTTGTATCGCAACGAAGTCTTCGTAAGACCGAATCGGCTCCGCCGCGTGAGCCTTTCGCTTGCCATCGCTCTTAAAATCAGTATATTCCTCGTGCTCGCCAGTTGCTTTCAGACGACGTTTTTTCGGGATAACTGTTTTGAGCTGGTGTATTGTTTGCTCAAGCTCTTCAACTTTGCGCTCTGCATCGTAGCGCAATCTTCTCTCAGTGCTTAGGTCGTTTGCTAATTGCTCTTTTTCTCGTTCAAGCCGGGCAATAGTTTGAGCTTCTGTTTCGTACATTCGATGAATTGCTTCGGCTAAATGCGGGGCAAGAGTAACCTCAACGTCATTTTGCATTGGTTTTGTTTACCTCCTCTGTATAAATTTCTTCGAATACTCGAAGTTGATTAAATATGGCTGCCAGCATAGGGCAGTCACTGCATCTGCTTGGCGTATGTATCTTACGGCACTCTTCAGTACCGTAATACCGACAAGTAACCATCTGATTACCCTCATCGTCGGTAATTATCTTAGTTAATGGTTGATATGTAGCCACTTATTGGACTCCTATTCCTATAGATATCATCAATTTTTGATTGATGTCTTCAATCTTTTGAATGTTGATGACCTCGCCTACTTTTCTTCTAATGCGGGATTTATCAATCACTCTGATTTGCTCGCACAAAACAGTTGATTCCTTGATAATACCACAATCACTTGGTGTCAACGGAACGTGTGTGTCCATTGACGGCTTCTGTTTAGAAGTCAAAGGGCAGATGATTGTGGTGGGGGAACAAGCGTTCCCCCGTTCATTCTGCACGATTAAAGCGGGGCGTATTCCTGATTGCTCGGAGCCAACGTGAGTGCTCAAGTCTACCAAATATATTTCGCCTCGATGCATCCTTGATACCGCCTGTTTTAAATGTTTTCTAAACTCTCGACGACATCCTTGATATCAGAGATTGCATCTTCTATTTTATCACTACACTCCTCTGACTCGCAATAATTGTCGCCGTTTTGAAGAGACTCAGGGATGTTATCCCTCGCCTCATCCTCGTCTTCCTTGATTGATTCAAGATCGTCTTTACAATCGTTCAATCTCTTAATAACGTCTTTGATTTTCTTTCTTCTCTTAACGTTCACCGGTTTCTCCTTATAGATTGTGCATAAGGAGGAACTGGTTGCTGATGCATTTAAAACTTGTTGTGTTGTCGTGATCTCGGATTACCAATCCTTCGCGCAGCGTGTCGCAAAGAACTGATTTACCGTCCGCAAACTGAATCATATCGTTTACGGTTGGAAGCAAGATAAAGTTTTCATCGAGGATTGGCACCCACTTGATACCGAATTCCTTAACGATGTTGATAGCCTCTGTGCTATCAATCTTTTTGCCATCAACAACAAGGTTGAATGCATAGAAGTCTCTGCCGGTCAAACCGTACTTATTCTTCTGGATTGACTCGCCGATTGTTTCTCCTTGAAGCACTACTGTCGTCGCGTTATATCTCTCAAGTATCGTCATCAAGACACTCTTAATGTTGTACTTATTCGACATCTCGTGATAGACATTATCTTCGTAGAAACACTTTTGATTGATGTCAGCCTGTCGAACGTTACGAGAGCACACTGCGAAGTCGTATTTTCTTTTCTTTTCTTTTCTTAGACCGAAGCTCGTTGATGTACCGTCAAGCTTTTCGGTGACAACCATCGGCTTGTCCTTGAAAGTCTCAAGAACGAACGGCATATTCTGCAAACGAGTTTCGTCAGTCTTCACGATCCAATCGGGGAAGCCTTTCGCTTTCTTCTTAGGGATGAAGAACTTGAACATAAGCTTTCTTAACCAAGTATATTTCATCATATACCTGATAAGCTTGTTGTTATATAGTTTTTTATGTTGCTGTTTGAAACGAGTCATCTGGTCTACGGGTTTAGCCTTCGGTACATCGTCCTCAATCTGGGTGATTTTCAAAACCGAAGTAACGTCGTCGCCAATGTTGTAGTCCGGGAAGGGAAGAATACCCATCGGGAAAACAATTCCCTGAGAAATCACGCCCTTCATCTTCATTGTCTTAATCTTGTAATGCTTCTTTTCGAGGAAAGCAAAGTCGGGATTATCCTTGTCTACAATACTGTCGATTTCTATGTAAACGCACGGCTCGCCTACTTGGAACTCGTCCTTTTTGGCGATACACTGCCATCCGAGGACACCGACAAGCTCGATCCTGTCGGCACCCTCAATAGGCTTCTTCCAGACGATTTGTTCAACATGAGCTAAAGCTCTTGCCATAACCAAATCTCCTTTATGTTTTTTATGTGGTGGGAACTACGATGGTTGCGGAACTGTCCGTCATAACATTGGGAAGCTCGCCGTCCCACTTAGCGAGATACTCCATATACTTGAGGTAATCGGTGATGACTGCAATCTCTTCAGCCGTCTTACCCTCGAAGTCGATTACGTACTCGATAGAAGTGGTACCGTCTTCATTGGTAATGGTGGTTTCGTTGATTGTAAAGCCGAGAGTTCTTGCAATCTCGATAGACTTAAGCTGAATAGCCTGAGCCTCGGCACGAGCAACCTCAACCTGTGCCTCACGGTCAGCCTGTGCCGCAATCAGCTTGGCTTCTGCCTGTGCCTTTGCGATCTCAATCTGAGCCTGCGCTTCCTTGAGTTTAGCCTGAGCTTCGCCCTCTGCCTTCTGTACGGCTGCCTTAGCCTCTGCCTCGGCGGCAGCGATCTTTGCAGCATTTTCATATTCCGCACGGAGCTGGTTCTGCTCGGCAATCATCTTATCTTCGACAGCGGTTTCAAATGCGTCGGAGAAATCAATGTTGGTTAATACTACGGTTGCAATTGTGACGTGGTAATTATCTGCAATTGCGTTCTTGATTGCTTCCTCGACCTTCGGGGACATTGAAGCTCTGTCAGAGATAATGTCCATAGCCTTGTAAGAGGAAAGAACAGACTTGGTCTTCTCAATTGCAATAGACTGAATTCTGCTCTGAAGAATTGCGAGAGAACCGTACTGTTTTGCGATGTCGATAACCTTATCGTTCATAATCTGATACTGCAAAGTCATTGCAATATCCATCGTCTGTGCATCACTTGAATAAGCCGCCGTGGTAATCTCCACGTTCTGCACCTTTGCATCATAGCGGTCGTAGGTGTTAAGCATCCAGAAGTCGAAGTATGTACCTGCTGCCCTCGTTTCTTTTGCTTCACCTAAGTGTTTTACAACAGCCACCTCTCCGGTGTCTACTGTCCTGAAGCTAAAGGGAACGGTGAGGAAGAGAAGTGCCATAACGACAGCGACTACGACTCCCACAGTTCTGAGCTTCGTGTTGTCTTCGTTGTGATGATACACAGCGAAACCGATACCTCCAGCGCAAAGTGCTACAAAGAGGATACCCAAAATAATTGCGATTGCCATAATAGTTCCTTTCTTTTCTTTATGTAATTATATATATAATCTCTTTCCCTTCGGCTAAAACTGCCTAAGTTTAAGAGTTGTTTTTGGGGATTTAATGCTTTTTGAAAACGACGGACTGTCCCGCTTTGATTTTCCAACACTGCAAACAGGTTGTGCAATCACCAGAACATTCGACCGCATCGGTCGGTATGATCCCCGTCTTTCCCTCATCCTTAAATCTGACGTATGCCACAGGAAGCCTGTAAGGATTGTCAATCTTGAAGTCGGCACCCCAAGCGCTGAACACAATATTGAGGTTCTGCGGAAGAGCTCCGTGGTCTTTTATGTATTCGTTCACAATCTCAAACTTCTTGGTGAAAGCCAAGAAGGAGGTGAGAGGTAGTTGCTCCGCCACCTTAACCATATATTCGAAGTATTGCTTGTCCACAATATCTCCGGCGGCGTGCCATCGGAAGTAGGCATATGACACCATTCCGTTGTTAATTGCAAGCTTGATTTCCTCAAAGTATTTCTCGGGGTTGGATTTGTAGTACTCGTAATTTTGCTCCATCGACTTGCGAACATTCGCAAATCTGAAGTTGCCTCTCATAGCGTAACATTCTTTTACGCAAGGGCAGTTTTCTCTGCAAGTCACAACTGGTACGAGATTGACCGAGGGAATTAACCCGAGCTTGCTGTTCGTGGTTGATATTCTTACTGGCAATTTATGACCTCCTTTGGACATATTTTTAGTCCAAAGAGAGGTTTTATTTAATTTTCAGCCCTCTTTGGACTGTAGTTGGTTAGATGCCAAGCTTTTTCTTGGCATCTTCGATTTTGTGAATATATTCGTCCCGCTTTTTTCTTAGTTCGATTAAGATTTCTTCTCTTCGATGTATGGCTTGAAGGGTGTCAATAAGTTGTTTACAGCTTACGACGTGAAACGAACTGCTTATAACGTGCAAAGCAAATTCGCTATCAAGATAACTACCGAAAGGAAGTCTTTTGGGGGTAATCTGACTGTTAGCATATAAAAAATCTATAACGGGTTTTACGTCGATTCGTTCTTGAGCATCGATTTCCGAAGCAATCCTCTCGACCTCTTCTTTCCACGTCCGAATTTCAGCTATAAGATTACACTCCTGATTATCGTTTGAGTAAGCAGGGCACGGCACCGCAGATTTATCGAGCTTGAATTTTGATGGTTTCTTATCGATGGTGCGAACACAACGACTACATCTGCCCATCATCCCGCGGTTTTTACATTCGTCACAAGAGTATGTTTTCATATCTGCGACCTCCGATTAGGTTTCGTGGCGGAGTAGATGGTTGGCAACATACTCACGATCCTGTGTAAAGATCGGGGGTTCAGCATCTACTATCCACTTGCCCTCTTCATTTTTATAGCAACATACGCCACGCTTGAAAGCGGTAGGCATATCGTTGAAATTGATTTGTTTTTGCTCCATAAGCATATCTTGAATTGCGTTACAGGATTTGCCGTTCAATTCTTTGTGAGAGAAATTACACTGTCCAAGCATCTGGATTGCATTTCTCGTTGCATCCTGCTGACGCCAAATGAAGCAGTTGACTACCTCGTCTTCGGGGATATTGAAGCAACGCGAATCAAAAAGCGCAATCCCAACTTTAGAAAAGTAGGTTTTGAAAAGCTTTTCGAATCGTTCGATTGTGGTTTTGGCAACTCCATCCTCACAAGTATAATAATTGTATTGTCGATTTACCTCTTCGACAAATAGCTTATTGAACGCCATAGTTGCCATACTCGCCGAAACACTACACATTTTCTGTACTGCGTTGTCAAACCAAGCATCAGTCGTGAGTGTGTCATAATCCGTCAGCAGAAGCGTAATTTCATCTGATTGCGTATAGCCGAACTTACACCCCTGTATGTTTTCACAAAGGAAGCGTAGGGTTTCGTTCATCGTTTTATGGAACACTTCGTCGTAAGGTTTATCAAAGCCCCGAGTAAATGTATGGAATGCTTTACCATCAAGACGGATGATTACAGGCATCCTGCGAACCAAGTAAGTTTTTGCTCGGTTCTCGTAATTTTCTTTCATTCTGTCTCCGAGAGAATCTTTGCGATTGCTCATTTACTCTTCCTCCTTCGGTCTACACCTACTTGGATAAGTCGCCATATACTTATAAAGCGTATTTTCATCCGTTCGCTTGTTGGCGTTTAACCACTCCAGCACAGGCTTAGTATTTTTCTGCCAGAAGTCAAGGTCGGCATCTGCCTCTTTTTGGCTACGACTTGTATACCAACCGGTAGAGAAGTATTCTTTCGCCATATCGTCGTCGGTCATAAATGTGATGCCAACCGGGAGATAACGGGGAAGGATGAGTGACTCAAACCCGCAGTCCTCTTCTGTAATCCACTCATATTTTGTGGATTTTGTATGCCTGCCCTTGTTGTCAAAGTAGCAATTAAGATTATAATATGCGGAATAATCACCCGAATCTATGAAGATGTGGGTGATTTGCAGCATTTGCTCATAATAATCAAAGTACTGCATCGGGAAAGTTTCTTTATCCCAAGTTCTCAGATATTGTCTGAAATCGTGTATCCATTCGCCGAACATTCTGAAACGCTGCTGTTCGAACTCGGAATGCTCGTTGCATCTCCATATCAAGTCAGCCCATATTTCGGTTAACTGATACAGAAGGTATTTGTAATCACTTATATACTTTACTTCAAACGATGTGCGGAAGGGATGGTTTTTAAGTTCATCGTGGCATTTGCTGAGCCTCGATAGAATGTCTTGTTTCGTATAACTCATACCGTCCTCCGCAATTTATTCCTTTAGAGTATAGGGCATAATCCTCTTATGCTCGCTCATTGCGTGGAGAAGACTGATCGCCTCAGTGCTTTCAACTTCACCTCTGATGACTCCGTCAAGATACTCATAAGTAAATCCGAAGTTATCCTCGTCAGTCATTCCTGTTAAACCGTCCGATGGAGCTTTACTGACATACTTCTGGTCAAGCCCGAACTCTGCCGCAAGTTCCTTGCCGATTTCCACAACTTCGGTGCAGGTCAAATGGTAAATGGGGTTAAGATCGTATGCGCTATCGCCCCACTTGGTCGTCCAACCGATGTATGCTTCACTCGCATTGCCGGTGCCGATAACTCTGTATCCCAAGCTTTGAGCAATGGCGTAAAGAGTGGTCATTCTGACTCTCGGCGGAATATTAGTGATCGCCTTTTGACTTACGTTTGCGAAGGGAACAGAGGAATTGATTGTGTGAATCATTTGCCCTGTAATTGCACCGATATTCACCAGTGCACTCTGGATTTTCAGCGTGTTACAGATAGCGACGGAGTCATTGAGATCAACCTGTCCACCGTCGGGCATCATAACACCAACAACGTTGTCGCCCCAAATTTTCTTGGCAAGCATAGCAACAACTGTGCTGTCTTTGCCACCGCTAATGCCGAGCACAACGCCCTTGCAATTGGTAGCATTCTTGTATTCCTCAAGCCAATTGAGGATTTTTCTAATCTTATCCATAATGGCTCCTTACTGAAGCATATCAAGCTCTTGTGCTTTTAACGCTTCTTGTTTTTGTTTTCGTCGGAACTGCCGTCTGTTTCTGCGCTTTTCTGCAATCCATCTTTTACGATTGTTTTTAACCCAGCAAGCATATCTCCGACTGAATTTATCTTCAAAAGTTGCTTTCTTATGTTCGTTACTTTTCATAATTATTTCCGATTATGCGTTTAGTTCCCAAACTTCAACGTCCCAGCCATCTTCAGAAAACGCTTCCTCGATAAGCTCTTTAACAACACTCCAGTTGCCACCCGCAAGTCCACATCCGATCTTAGCAGGGAAGCCAATCTTGTAGATAGACTTGATATGGCAGAAGCTTTTAATCATCGCAAGGCAACTCTTAAATGCTTCGTAGTTGGTGTGTTGAATACCGCGCGGAAGATATTCTCTCTGCGAATACATATTGATGACGAAACGCAGAGAGCCATTTTCTGTTTCCACAGGAACGATATCGATTTCGCCGAGCTTAGCCTCGCCTTTCTCGAACCGTTCTCTGAGTGCTTTGTAAGAGTCGGGATAAAGGGCTCGAATTGTCTTTGCAATACCCGAGCCCATAGCTCCCATACAGTTGGTTTGATGGCAGATCACGTTGCAGGAGCTTTTGATTAAATCTCCTTGGTGATATGTGACCATCAGAACTTACCTCCGTGGAGTCTGTCGCGGATTTCCTTGAGGGAATATTCCTTCTCCATCTGACCGTCGCAGAAAACAAACTCCATAAGATTGTTTTCGTCCTCAACGGTTTCGAGGTAGGTGTGCATATCTTCCGCTACAAGCTCGCCCTCGTGCTCCTTAACGATTACACAACCCTTGTGGGATTTCTTGAAGGAAGATTCCTTGGGGTTCTTGAAAATCGGGATAGGCGCACCGTTCTCGTCTTCAGCATAAGTCGCCTTAATAGCGATGCCAAAGGTATCTCTGGTGTAAGGGCTGAATGCAGGGATGGCGGCGTGTTCCTCGAAAGTCTCAAGGCACTGCATAGAGAAGCTTCCCACGCCAAGAGCAACATTGCTTGCAGCAAAACCGTTCTCGGTAAGAATAGTGTAAATTGCTTGTGCTCTCTGGGGTGTAATGCTATCGCCATAGATTGCCTTGATGTGTGGATCGAGAACCTTATAGCCCTTCGAGTTAACAGTTCCGCCGAAGATGTTCCAAAGGTGGAACACGGTTTGCGTTACGACCTCTACAGGATCGCCGGAGTCGCCTCTCACGAGAAGACACCCGTTGTGATTCATAATCTCATTCTTGCACAAGGGAAGAAGATTGTCTACGAGATTCCAGTAGTCGTAGCTATCGCTGACCATACTGAAAGAGGTGTTGGGGTAAATTTCGGTGAGCAAGCGCTTAATCATTGTGATTTCATCGCCGTCAACCGCGAAATTGCTACACATTACGGAGTGCTCGGTGGAAACGGCGCCAAAGCCAACCTCTTCCTTTGAGCAGTCGCAATCATAATATCTCTCAAGATAGTCGATTGCGGGAACGGTAGCGGTGTTTACGAAAGAGAGAAGCCAAGCAGCAGAAGACTTGTACGCGCTTCTCTTAGACTCCTGACCTCTCATAGAGAAATCTCCGAGTGCTTTTCTGTGGGGGATATTGTCATCGCAACTGAGGTCGTAGAACTTATCAACGATCTTGCGATACATATATCCAACGTTTGCAGAAATCATAGCGTGCCACATCTCACAACTGATTACCGACTCAATCGCATTGGTGAGCCAAGCGAACTTGGGATGTGTGTTGCTGATTTCAAACATAGGAACTCCCACAGGAACTCTTGTTCCTTCGGGAAGCGCCTTGATTTCGAGAGGGAGGTAGCCGAGCTCGTGAAGCTCTGCAATTCTTTCCTCTCCGTAAAGTCCAGCGCCGAGAGTGTTATCCATCAAGTGCTTGTACTCTGCCATAACCTCTTCCTTGGGGCGAGCGAAGAAGAACTCGTTGAAGTCCTCGATTAAGAACTCCTTAATGAACGACTGCAAGCCGAACATAATGATGTGGTTTTCTCCCACATTCTTGAGACGGCTCATACGAGGTGTGAAGTAGCTCACAACCTTTGTGACGTTCTTGGGATACTGGTTCCAGTGAACCTGCTTGTAGAAATCGCTCTCAAGCAAAGGGTTAATTCGGTACATTGACTTTACCTGTTCTGAAGCTCTTGAGAATTCGGACGTTCGGGTGTTGAACCGTACAAATGCTGTCGGTCGTATATACCACATCTATCCAGTCAAGAACTTCGCCTTTCAAAATATTGTTTTCACAGTGCGAGACGTAAAGCATAATCTTTTCGACTCCGCGCTTCTTCAGTTCTTTTGCGGCGGCAACAAACGTACCACCGTAACTGCAAATGTCATCACGGATGATGACGTTCTTGGTTCCTTCAACAAAGTTAAGAAGCTCGTAACCGTCGATTCTTCCTTCTTCGTTGCGATGTTTATTTCCTATGATGGGGTTGGTAACATCCTCTTGGGAGCCGTACTTCTTGGCTGCACCGGCATCGGGATACATAACCGTATAAACATCTCCGTTATGTCTCGTGAGATCGATGTCGGGAATGAAGATAGAATGCATAGGAACAACTCTATCAAGGACTGCCATAGACACATCCGAGTGGGGATCCAACACGAACACCTTGCGGAAGTTCATAGCGTTGATCAGCTTCGCGAAATACTTCAGAGTGAAGAGTCTGTGGCTTACCTCGCGGTCTTGTCTTGCGTGAGGAATGTACGGCATAGCCAAGTTCAGCGTAATGTCAGGGTATCTGTCCCTGATATAGCAAACAAGGCTCCAGAGAGTAAATAACTCTGCATCGTCATCGTAACACCAAGTGATAACGATAAAACTGCCTGCGGAATTGATCGGCGGCAGGGCACACTTTAAAGTGCCGTCGCCAAAGCAATCCTGTTCGATAACGTGGTCGTTTAGTTTAATCATTACACTACCTCGACCTGACAGCTACGCATTACTTCCAATGCCGCGAGATGCTTTTCCTCGGAAAGACCGGCACAAAGATTTGCGTGAACTTTGATGGAAAGAGCAGGGTAGAGCGCCTTCAAGAGAAGTACGTTGCTTACAACGCAGATGTCTGTGCAGGTTCCTACAACCTCAACCTCGTCGTAAGTGCCGAGATTCCAATCTCTGGGCATACCGAAGGTGGGCTTATCGAGATATCTGAAGTCCTGCTTTGCTTTAATAGCAGCTTCAATCTCGGGAACAACCTTCCATCCGTCGGTGTTTTTGATGCAATGCTCTACGGGAAGCTTAACACCCTCGGGAGATTTCAGATAATCTGCATCGTGAGTGTCTCTGGTTGCGATAATTGTGCCATCGAATGACTTAACTTTCTTTGCGATAGGCTTTACGATTGCTTCTGCGGCGGGATTTGCCAAAGCGCCAGTCACAAAGTCGTTCTGCATATCGATGACGATTAAAGCTTTCTTCATAAGTGTATCCTCCTATATTGATTTTTTTGGTCGGAGCAACGGGACTCGAACCCACAACATCTCGCTCCCAAAGCGAGAGCTCTACCATTGAACTATGCCCCGATTGGTACCCGTGGAGAGACTCGAACTCTCACTCTTACGAACCAGATCCTAAGTCTGGCGTGTCTACCAATTCCACCACACGGGCGTGGAGTGAGTAACGAGAATCGAACTCGCATCCCCTGCTTGGAAGGCAGGTGTCTTAGCCGTTAGACGATACCCACAAATGGTGTTCGCGAGAGGACTCGAACCTCCGACTCCCTGATTAAAAGTCAGGTGTTCTACCGGCTGAGCTACGCGAACATATTCAAGACACACCGCCATCCTTCCCAGACAATGACGTTGGGTGAGGATATAGCCTTGCGACGTCGCTTCTTACTACAGGCTACATCGTAAGAGCAACGGAGAATGTTTAATTCTCAATCATTCGACTTTGCCGACAGTCATCTGGTTCTTAAATCAGCAATCAGTGAGTTTTAGGAGCTCACGTCCCATAGCATTATACTTACTATCCTGTTAATTTAATTTGAAAGTTGCTGTGTGTGTCTTTCTTTGGCTGGGGTAGATGGATTCGAACCAACGAATGTAGGAGTCAAAGTCCTATGCCTTACCGCTTGGCGATACCCCAGTGTTGTGCTTATTCTCTTACCCTTTTATTTCACACGCACCTGCTTATCCACGGTAAAATACCTGATACGAGTTTTTCAAGGGTACAGGTGCATAGATTTTATGTGGGGCGATCTTTAACCTTTTCAGGACGCCGACCGCCGTAGCGCTTGGTACCAAGGATGGGACTTGAACCCACACGGTGTTGCCACCGCCAGATTTTGAGTCTGGTGCGTCTGCCAATTCCGCCACTCTGGCATATGGCGGAGAGTCAGGGACTCGAACCCTGAACACCTTTCGGTGACGGCAGATTTCAAGTCTGCTGCCTTACCATTAGGCTAACTCTCCGTAACAATGTTCACAAGCAAACAAGGTTAACAACTCTACTTACGCTCAACACCGTTGGTTGGTCTCCGTAGCCACACCTCGTCCACTCCTCAAGCCATTAAAGTTATTTACTTGCAAACGATTGCCGCGCCGCTTCAGTAACCTATACGCTCTTGCAGTTCGCTAACCGATGCACACCACCGGCTAAGTTACCAATTGCCCGCTAAGTATGTAATCTGCACTCTCGTAGTACCATATCCTCTCTGATGTGCTTACCCCGATCTAACGTGTCGGTAGAGGGCTTAACGTCATACAAATGCCTAATACGTTTTAGTACGGCTGGAAGATATATCATTTCACCGCCAGCAGAGAGTTGCTTTCTTCTCATTTGTATGAATGTTGCAAGGAGCCTTCAGCCATAGGAGCAGCTCCCGTGTTATTGTGCTCACGATATTGGCACCACGACTTTCGTCGCGTCATTGTCACCGCCTATATTCACATCTGCAACACTTTTGGAGCTGATGGTGGGACTCGAACCCACGACCGGTTGATTACAAATCAACTGCTCTACCAACTGAGCTACACCAGCATATATGTAATCCGCTGAACACCTTATTGGAACGCTTGCACCTTGCGAGGTTTCTATTGTTTTATTGCCGGTAGAATTTGAACCATTAACCGTAGCGGAAGGCTTCCTTTAACAACCCCTGCAAGGAAACTTTTTGAATGAGCAGGGCTGGTGGGACGTTAAGGAGTCGAACCTTAGACCAACCGGTTATGAGCCGGTGGCTCTAACCAACTGAGCTAACGTCCCGCATAAGCGGAGGGATTCGAACCCCCATCTTACGGTTTTGGAGACCGCCGTGTTACCGTTACACCACACTTACTTGCGGTTTCTTGAGAATGTTTTTGAACGATGTAACTATGCATAGCCATTTGAAATAGACAGCATCTATTGTGAAGATCTGGAGTGTTATAAAAGCATTCCACACATCCGCCGTTTGTACCATCTTGACCACCAAACTCTCTGCATCCTGTTATCAAAAAGAGTCTATCTCTCAATATATCGATAACATAGTCCTTATTGTTTACCATCACTTCAAGTTGGCTTCGCGGTATGTCTTTCAATTGTTCTTTTGATAGCATCGTTATCATTCCTTTCTCTATGTGGCGGAGAGTAGAGGACTCGAACCTCTGCGCCGAAATGAACGGCGAACGGTTTAGCAAACCGCTGCAGTGCCACTATGCTTAACTCTCCATAAGAGCCGAGTAGTTTTCTCATCCGGAATGCCCCTCGGCAGAGCCACTCTATTCTGTACGAGCAGTACCGCGACGCCCAGTTAAAGCGTCTCAAACGTGTCCTTGTCGGACTATTGGAAGAACCTTGTTCTTTTCGTTTGGCACACCGTGCTCAAAACTAAAGAAGCCAGTTCTTCATAGCGAATTGTGTTTACAGCCTTTGTACTTCAGGATGTCCGAGAAATTTTAGCTCGCCTCTTGTTTAACCGTTGCGGGGCTGTCCCGTCGGTGAACACCTCGTCTTGAAAGGGAACATCCCCTTCGTTGAAGACTTCAGATTTATCACGTTTGCAACCGCTACACAATCAAAATTGCACTGTATTCTACATACTTTGCATAAAAGTACTTAGCCTTCTGTACTTTTGCATTACGAAATCGCGTTGCCAATTGCCGAGTCTCTGCATTGACTATCGTCTTGGACTTACTGCACGAAATCTCAACTCTTCCTACATTAGCAGGTGAGCTCTTTATCGGCTGTTCATCTCACTCCATTTACCACAGCTTCTCTTCTTTCTACTCCACGGTCATGTTCTGAACTAAAGTGTTTGTAGGCTTCGTGGCACCGATTTAGCTTTTAGGTCAGCCAACCGCACATCTTAACCCGAAAAATACTCAGGGTTGGAATTTGCTCCCTATTGCGCCTCCGAAAGCTTTCGGGTTCTCTCCCTCAAACTTAGCCCTCCCTAACAAAACCAAGAGTGGTTTTGAAGTACGTCGGGAACTCCTTTGGTCGCTGGTGCCGGCACTGGGACTCGAACCCAGACGGACGAGACCGACGGGGCTTAAACCCGATGTGTCTACCAATTCCACCATACCGGCAATCTATATTCAAACAATCGACGGGAGTCGAACCCGCATCTTGCGCAACCTTCCTGCGCTGTCTTACCTTAGCGTGGGATACTTAATGGCAAGCCCCATTATCGCGCTTTAAACGACGACTGTTTTTGGCTCAATCATACCGTAGCGCCAACAATTGCTTTGCGCTTTATGATATTCTAAAACCCGATTTTCTTTTGTGATTTTATATGTGGTTTCACGCTTATTTTTTATCTGTTCCTTGAGAGCTTTTAGGGAAGTAAACTCACCCTTATAAATCCACCTTCCAAAGCTCCAAGGATACCATATGTAAAGCTTGTACATAATCAATCCTCGACGATGAGGACATTCACTTTCCCCGTGTGGGCAGTGCATCTGTCGATGGCGATTACACCGTTGCCGTAGTAGGGCGTGAAGTCCGCGGTCTTACCAAACTCACTGCCTTTCTTTTCGTAAGCGCAGTGTCCAAAAGAAGCGTGCCAGTGACCACATACAATTTTCTTGTTGGGTTCAACAATATTAAACTCTTCTGCGAGTTGCATACCGTTTTCCCATCTTGCGGTGTGTCTTTGCACACTGTTGGAATTTCTCCAATCGGGATTGAAAATGTACTTCTTGCCCACTTTGGTACAAGGGATCCATCCGTGAACAAATATGTAATTGGGTGTCTCATACCAATCTATACTTGCAGGAATAAGCTTCGTGTAAAAGTCTGTAACCTTGACCTTTTCGATAAATTCTTGATACTTTCTTGTGGCTTCTCCGTCCGTAAATCCAGTAAGCTGAAGTGCTGTGCCCCACGTTCCATTCGAGATGTGATAAGAATATCCCCACTCAAATTCCCAGCGAGACTCTTTGAGATCACGCAACATAGTTTCGAGAAGTTCTTCGTGATTGCCTTTTACGAAGATAAGTTTATCTTCTTCAAGGAGCTTAAGCATAAATTCCTGCATCTTCACGGCTTCTCTGCCTCTGTCCATCATATCACCACAAACGATAAGCTTGTGAGGCTCGGTTTCCTTAAAGAAGCCTGCTTCGGTTAATGCCTCGACGAGAGGTGTATAAAATCCGTGAACATCAGAAACAACGTAATATTTCATATTGCCAATTCCTTTCTGAACCACTTGCGTAGCAGTTCAACCTTGATTTCATCGAGCTTCTTATACGCTCTGCCGTCGCAATCGTTCCCATACTTCTCCATATAAGCATTTCTGATTGCATTGGTTTCATCACAAAACTCGTCTGCCATTCTTAACGCATCTTCCAAAGAGTATTCGTTCAGCTTTGCGGCATCCAGCTTAGCTCTTATTGTAGGGGTGGGATGTAAGCACGCCTTGAACGACTCTCCCGCAACGTATCTCTTGATGAAATCGTTAATGCGTATGATGTGATGTAGCTGTTTGCCGTCGTATCCGTACTTATCAATCTTGTCCTTGATGGTAGGGTATGGATGACATAATGCCTTCCGCTTTTCAAGGCTAAGTCCCGCCATCGTTCTCAGTGTTTGAGTTGGGTGGCAGTGAGTTAAATCTTCCGCAAGAGCACGGAGATCTTCCCAGAATGACTCATAACCTTCAGCTACGATGTAGTAGTCAGAGAAGAGAACCTCAACAAAATTAACGTTCTGCTTCTTAAATGTTTCAAACATCACTCTCACATCCTTAAAATCAATGTGCTCATTGTTTTCACGAATATGGGTAGTGGATATAGGGGCAGAGCCTCTACAGAAATCTTCGAATGAAGGCAGGATGATAGCCTTCGTGTCTATATCGCTCTGATATTTTTCGTTGTTTATATCAAGCCCGTAATTTTGGCTTCCTTGAAGTATCAAGCAGAACACCATTTGCCCGCTTTGAACAGCTTCGTTGTAGTGTGCCTGCAAGTTACTTCTTATGTAAGTTTCGCGGTCAAACATATGCTCTCCTTTCTTTATGCGCCCTTGACGTCGCAGGAATGAAGCGCATCGACAAGCGACTTCAGGTCGGGCTTAAGATTTTTGTAGTACTTGCTGTTAAAGAATGGCTCCATATGTACATTTACAATCCAAGCAATCAGCAATCTTTCCTCGATGCTCATAGTCATCAACTTTTCAAAACCGAGAGTATAATAACTACTTACGTTGTGATGGTCGTAGTAGTGCGCAATCTCGGTGGTTTCACCCTTGAAGTTGGTGAAAGTCTTGGTAAATTTCTTGCCGGTGTCGTGCATAGCGGCGGCGAAGAGAACAATCATATTTGTCAATGCCGTGCTATACTTTTCATCATTCAAAGCGTCATAAGAGAGCTTGAATGCTTCATCGCAAACCTGCTGAGTGTGAACCCCGACGGTGTTATTGTGATGCGGATTATCGTGGTCACAGTTCATCCAATCCTCGTAGTCGGACTGAGTATAAAGTTCGCCGTTGTGGTCAACCTCAATCTTATCCCATCCTTCGTCATAAAACGGAGGCTGAAAACCAGTAAGCATTTTCTTGATTACGGGCTCTCCAACAGTTCGGCTTCTTTCTGCATCTCGCTTAACACAAAGATCATATCTCGACCAAACTACGTAAGCAATTCTTTCGCAGGTGGGTAGGGAACGGAGAAGTGCCCTGCGATACTTTCTCCTGATGTTTGTGGCATCATATATGACATTGATGCCGTTCCTGAGAGCGTTGAAGGTTCGCTCCCTCATTGTTTCAAACACCTTTTCAGGATTTTGCTGGTCGTTCTCGTCACCAAACAATTCCTTTCGGATTTCGTCTGACGAAACCACGAGAACGCTCTTCATTTTTGCTTTCGTTTTTTCTGCGATGTAGGACTTGCCCGAGCCGGGAAGCCCGATAAGCATTATGAATTTTGCCATACCGTCACCTCATCCGTAAACCACATCATCAAAGAGTGCATACTGAATGATTGCGTCGGCATCACAAGCATCGAGGCAACCTGTGTCAATCATTCCCTGAGAAATCAGGTCGGAACGCCCGTCCTCCAAGAACTTGGTCAATCCCTTGATGAATTTCTCTTTCGTAAGCTCAAACTCTTCGCCGGACTCTGCGTCGTAAAGCTTCAGAGTGCCATCGCGAGAGATCTGCTCACTTGCGTAATCGCCAAGGTACTTGCCGACAACCTTTGCTTTGCCGCACCAATAATTGATGCCACCCTCAAGGGCGGTACACATAATGTCATCGATATCCTGATTGGTGAGCAGGATATTCAACTTTACCTCAATGAACTGTTCGTCCATTTCTTCTTCGTTAATATCAACAATGTTTTCGTTGTCCATAGTACCTCTCCTATTCCGTTTAAATACCGTTTGGAATGCTCCTCTGCGAGGTGCATTCGTCATAAAACAAGCCTCCAAACAGCCGCTTTGCGGCTGTTTTTGTATGAATTCATTTTCCACATCGAGGCACTTTTGATGTAATCAAAAGCTCGGATTATGTATAAAAGGGATCCGACATACCTATTTAAACTTTTTTATGTTTCGTAAAAACAGAATGGCTTATAGCCAATTCTTTCGACGCTTACGCATCGGCTTGTTAGGTTGTCCACATACTTTGTATCGTTGTGAACGTGACCATAGTAATTGAAATACGGTGTGGTTTCGCTGAGCTGTAACGGCTCGTGGCTTAACAGATAGAAGCCAAACAAGATCGGGTATTCGCTTACTTCCTCAAAACCACAGTTGCGATAGTATTCATTTCTATAGTCATCGTGGTTGCCCTTGATTAAGATTTTCCTTCCGTTCAACTTCGGAGCAATTTCCTTAATTAACTCCTTGCCGAAAGCAAAATCACCTAAGACAAACACGGTATCATTTTTGGATACGGTGCTATTCCAGTTTTGGATAAGCACTCTATTCATTTCCTCAGCCGTCCTGAATGGGCGATTGCAGTATCGGATAATGTTTTCGTGACCGAAGTGTGTATCGGCGATGATAAAGTGCTTCATCGTGCTTTAGCTGAACGCACAGCGTCGATGAGTAGGAATGTCGCCATACCGATATTTGCTCCGCAAAGAACTCCGCCAAGCATAGTCGGTTCAGCCGACAAAGCCTGCGGAAAACTCACCATAAGAACAGCGAGGATGATGAATGTTAAAAGATACAAGAGAGACATAAATGTCCTCAAATTGATGTATTTCTTCATATATTCTCCTTTTTATCGTGTAAGTTTGCTCCAGTTGTACCACCCATAGAAAGCATTAGCAGTCCAAGCAACATACATAGCAACCATAGACCACTGATCGAGAATGATAAACATAATCAAACTCGCTACGTCAATAAGAATCCAGCATACCCACTGTTCTCTATATCTCCATACCATAAGAAGCTGTGCGATAATAGCAAGCGCAACAGTCATAGCATCAAGATAAGGAAGATTACTCCCAAGAACCGACTCACCAAAATAACCGAGTAAGAATGTGCTGAGTGCGACTATTGCCGCAGAAACAACCCATTGCCAAAGTTTGAATTTTTTGGCTTTTACCTGTTCAGTTCCGTCTTCGTTCTTCTTCATATTCTTTTTCCACATAAAGACTCCGAAGACACAAACAATAAAGTAAAATACCTGTTCGCCGAATTCAAGGTAGAGCGCAAAGTCCCAGCAGATAATCATATATGTAATCATCTGAATAAAGTTAAAGAGGTAAGAAGAGATTTTACCTTTTGCCGTAAGTGCAACACAGATAACTCCTGCAAGACCGCAAATGATTCCAATGGCGGAGTCGGGTACAATAAAGTACATAACCACCTGAAGCAGAATCAGAGAAGCAAAAAAGATTTTCTCAAAAGCAGTGTAACCGTTCCAAAATTCGTTTTTAAGCCATTTTACCATTTTCTATAATCTCCTTTACGTCGTCAACAATTTTCTTAAAGTTATTATAATAGCCTCCGTCGAGAACGACCACTTTGTCCCAGTTGCCGGATGCTTTAATATTGTTACAGAGAATCTCGAAGAGTTCTATTCTTTCGCGCATCTCGCTGCAACCCATATATCTTGTATGGTCGTCTACGAAAACACCCTTTGGGCAAAGTAAATATATTTTATCCCAACGGCATTTCTTAGTAATTGCATCTGCAGCGACAGCGATTTCTTTAAACTCTTCTTCGGTGAGTTCAAGTTCAGGATCTTTGTGATAGTATTCTGCATACATTCTGGTAGTCATACTATCAGAGTCTGCAAAAAAGATGCCCTGATTGCTTGGAGAGTTAATCAACTTTTTATTCATCTGGTACTGCCCATCAAGGAAAGCGAGGTAGTCAGCACCATCAAGTTCCCACTCAGAAATTGAGCTTTCAAGCATATAATCTCTGGCGTACTCGTGGGAATAGGGTGCGTTAAAGTATTTGCCAAGGTCTTTGACCAAGGTCGTCTTACCCTCACTCGCAGTACCGCAGATAAGGATATTGGTACTGAAAACTCTTCTGAAAGGGAAAGTAATCTTATCCCAATGTTTAATCGGGTTTTGCCTAATCAACGTGGCAGAAATAGGGTTGATAGTTCGGTCAAGCTTTACAACTTCATAGCCAAGTTCAGAGAGATGCATAGCGTATTCGTCCTCGCTGACATAAAAGACAGGCTTGCAACGGTCTGTTGCTTTTTGAAAAATTTCTTCAAGCTTCGACATAAACTTGTCCCATCCGTCAGGGTAAGCTTCAATACCAAGCTCAGTTTCATCAATAGGATAAACAGACACAAGGTCGTCGTCTGAAAAGAACTCTCTGACATATCTGTATCGACGTTTCAATGGCATAAGCTCGCCGCCGCGGTCGCCATCTCTGCCATCTACGATAACAACGCAACCTCCAGAGCATTCTTTTTTTGCTCTCATAATCACGTCCAGATGCCCCTGATGTAACGGTGCAAAAGTCCCAAATACAACTCCAACTTTCCCGCCACTCAGTATATTTTGGTAAGTATATATCACTTTAGTTCCCCCCCTTTTTTTTTATCAAAGTAGAATTTGATTTAAATTATTTGACGATTCCAAAGTAACGCCAGATTTTATCTTTGGCAAAACAATGATGTCGCTTGATTTCATTGTTTCTGAAATCTCTTTCGTAGATTGAAACACACGCCGACAATTCAACCTCGAAGATTGCAAAGGTGTCATCATCGAAAAGCATATTTCTGCCAGCCTCTTCGGCGAACTCCTTGGTGGTGTATATTCTGATAGGCTTTGCATTGAGAATGCAATTTAATATTTCAGCCAATGCGTGATGCATAGAGGGAACGTATCTTTCACCGCGGATTGGGAAGTAAAATGTTTTGTGCTCCATAACTACCTCACGAAATGCAGAATTTCTGAATGCTTGTGTAGATCGGCTCAGAAGCAACGCAGTAAAGCTCGCTCCATTCGACCGTCGCCATTGCTCCAAGCAAGCTCTTGGCATTAACGCAGAAGTCGCTTCCGTCCGTCAGCATTATCTTGCCGGGCAGAGAGGAAACAACATTGACAAAATTCTGAATGTCGGTTATGGTAACCAACTCAATTTTATACTTGTGCATATGAGTCCTTTCATCCGCACCAAAACGGTGCGGATTTGTGTTTATTAAAGATTAGATACAAAAGCCGAAGGCGACAGCGGAGCGACTGCCGGCGTAGTGGCAATCGAAGCCACCGCCATACACGTAGCAGAAGTAGCGACTGTTACCACGGCAAGGGGAACGCAACCACGTATAATCCTCGAAAGGAAGATTGCGGGTATTTGCAAAATACTCATACTGTTCA
The DNA here is from genome assembly GCA_017503865.1 of Clostridia bacterium. Taxonomy (GTDB): domain Bacteria; phylum Bacillota; class Clostridia; order Oscillospirales; family CAG-272; genus HGM12713. The sequence continues at coordinate 90,848 of JAFVSI010000063.1, forward strand.
CCTTCTCCTGCGAAGGAATATTGTACCTCGCCCTTAATCTCAACTTCACTGAAGAGGAAGAGCTGATGTACGCTGGTTAAAATGTCGGGATTGTTTTCTCCCATAGAACACTTCTTATTAACGAGCTTGATGTTCTGCTTGAGAATATCGGGGAGCAGTCTGTAGATGCGTTCAAGGGTGACTGTATTCATAGTGCTCGACGCAAATCCGCCGCGGTTTGTGTTTGTAGGGTTCATTCTGTATCGGTCATCCATCTTGAGAATACCGAATGTCGTCTTAGCGGTTCCACCGCTTGCGAGAGTGTCCTTTTCGACGTCAAGAAGAATCATCTTGACTTCTTCGCCGGTATATAACTCGATAGTTTTGTAGTCGCCTACCATAAAACGCTCGGTAACGTCTTCCGTTCCGTTTATGTATTCTACAAGCTCTTCGAGAGTGCAGTCCATCTCCTGCGGAAGGCGAGTAGTTCTCGTTCTGTTAAAGAGTTTGCAGTTGTTGCAATGGTACTTCTCGCCGAAAAAGTCACAATAATCACATTTAGGTTGCATAATATGTATTCCTTTCACTTCAATTTTTCGATTGCCATTCTTGCAAGCTCATCACATCTGTTGTTGTATTGGTTATCAGAATGACCTTTAACTTTTATGAATTTAACTTGGTGAGGCTTCATAGCGGCAAGCAACTGAAGCCACAATTCTTTGTTTTGTACGGGTTTTCTCCCTTTGGTTTTCCAGCCGGATGCTTGCCAATTATCAATCCAGCCTTGAGCAAATGCATTTACTACATACGCAGAATCGCTGTACAGCGAAACTTTGCTCGGTGCTTTTAAGCACTTCAGTGCACTTATAACTGCCTGAAGCTCCATACGGTTGTTTGTCGTGTCTGCTACGCCACCACTGATTTCTTTTGAGTGTTGACCGTAGAAGAGAATTGCGCCCCAACCGCCAGCGCCGGGGTTTCCTGAACACGCCCCGTCCGTGTAAATAGTTACTTCATACATTTGTTTTCCTTTCCATTACAATCCACGTATAAATTCAGCGGGCGGAATGATCATGACTGGGCAGAGACAGCTTCGCCGAACCGTTGGAAATCATTTGGATTTGTGCAAATGATTGTTGAAAAGTGTCTAAAACCCAACAAAAATATTAGGTATTTCTGTGGTTTTGCTACCTAAAGCCCGAATCGGAGTCTGATGAGGTGCTCTCAGTGTCCAAGCTTCCTGCAGGAGGCGCCTGCTGCGTGCCTTCGTCAGTCTCACAATGTGGTACTTTGAGTGTAACCCAAAGCCCTATCTTTCGATAGAAATAACGATTGTAATTGTTAAACTTAAATACAATAAATGAGAATTTTTCATCTGCCCGATCAAAAATTCTCGTTGTAGGACGGTTCTGAATCGGATGCTAAAGGAACGAAGTTCCTTCAGGATGTGATTCAGAACGGTGCTACGTAAGAACCCTCGCGGAACGTCTAATATAATCAGACGTTTGATATGTATATCAAAATTTCTATTTAAGTTTTTTATCTATTGCTTATGATGTCCTTGATGATCTGCATCATATCAACACCGAAGCGCTGGTTATACGCCAGAATAATTGCATCGATGTTTTCCTTTTCTACATTTCTGTAGTATGCAATTTGTCCACCAAGAACCTGCACTTCCTCAACGTCCCACACACGATGATGCGTGTAATCGTTTAAGAAGGAATACACCGCCGCCTTAAAAGCCTTTCGCTTTTCGTGACCGATGGTGATTTCGTTATCCTTGTTAAGCATCAGTCCAAGGTTCCAGTTGCGACCAGCGGAAGAACCATATCTGGTTTTCTCAGTGTTAAGAGAGAAGGGAACATTGAACCGACGGAGAATGTCAAGGATTTCATTTTGCACGGAACCTTCCTTATCGACTTCCCACGTGAACGACAGGTCGCTTGAAATGAGGATGTCGTCTGCATATCTTGTATAGCAGAGATGAGGGCTATGCTCACGGCACATCTTAGCGATGGCGTGATCGATAGGGATCATCATAATATTCGTGATCGTAGGGCTAAACGGAGTGCCCTGCGGAAGAACGCCGTTCAGGAAACAGAGAGATAATGCCTTCGACAGAGCCTCGCGACCTCTTTCGCTCTTAACAATCTCACTGTAAGGGAAAATGCTGCTAAGCTGACGAAGAACAAATTCGTGAGTAGTGGAACCAAAGAAGTTTGAAAAATCAAGTTTGAGGAACCAGCGCGAATTGTTTCTCTGGTGACGTTTAAGAGCATCTATCGTAGATCTGCCCTTGACATAAGCAAATGCAGAGGTGTGATAGCTTCCGAACAGTTTGTTTTCAAAGGTGATTTTGAGGTCGGTGAGAACGCTCTTAAACTCAGCACGGGGGGCGTCTATGCGGCGGAACCCTGCTTTGATGAAGGATTTGATTTTCTCTTCATTTACCTCAAACCCGAGGGGAGTTAGGTACTGAACACACTTAGCAAGAGTTTCCTGCTCGATTCTGTTGTGTTCTGCACAAGGGTGATTGGTAAGCAATCCCTTCAAGATAGCAAACACATCTGCATAAACGTCTTTGCCGCTGTAGGAAATGCCAGAGTTAGCGTTGTGAGTCTTGAAAATCTCACGCACTACAACCGAGAAACCCTTGTTCTTTTTCATAAGATAAAAGGTTTCGTAAAGGTTTTCTTTGGGCACATCGAAATACTCACGGTGGCGGTTGTTGAACTTTTCAAGCATACCAACCATAGCCCCGATGTTGATTTTTTCAAGCAGACGGGGCGGGGTGTGGTCACGATATACCGTTCTTGTATCACAGGTATCATCCATCATCATTGCAAAGAACGACTCATTGATACCGTTTAAGATGTCGTCGAAAGAAATCTGGTACTCTTTCTGACGCACCGGTATAGTTATGTATGGCATAATGGGGATCTCCTATAAACATTTATTTATTGTCATCTCATGAAGACCGCGGAACCTGCGATGGTAATCCTGAAGATGGAGTTTGTCAAGATGTTTTGAATAATTATTTGTTAACAATGTGTTAATAAACTGGCTCATAATGGGGTGTTTGGTGGTGGTTTCTCGTGTGCACGGGAGTTACCAGCAGTACCACGCTTGCTTGAGCTGGTTGTATCCCGGATTGCATCCCTTCTGGGCGTCGTCGCTCGCTCTAACATCTTGGCACTTTGAATGTAATCCAAAGCCTTATCTGGAAGATAAGAATTTCTTTATCGGAGCGTTACTTAAAACGCATCAATATCAAAATTGAATGCGTCTATCGTAACAATTTTCTTGAGTTCCTTCTTTCTGATGAAGTTCATAAAGTTAGAAACTCCGTAAGAACAAATGATTCTTACTGTTGGTGCTACTCCCATTTCAACGTTGCACGCCGTTACAGGAGTCGAAGCCTTAGCTTCTTCGTGTGTGAAGTCCATACTGCGGATGAGGTTGTCCACCATACGGGAGTCTTTCCAGTCGGCGGCATAATGCTGAGCATCCTCAAGGCGTGTTCTGAAATCAAACATTGCTTTGATGGACTGATTGGGTTTGTTCTTGGTAGCGATCTCACGTCTGAGGTCTATGTTGTCAACACACAGAAAAACATAGCCACTCAAGCGTGTGTTCTGCGTCCACCCTTCGGGGTAAACGGTGATGTCGTTTGCGGCTTCGGGGTTGATTGCACACAGCATATCCTTTACCGCGTCAACCTTGAGTCGCTTGATGTCTGCATTGGTAAACATCTGGTTCGCCAAATTGTGAGCAGAAACGACGTCAAAGTCGTAGAGGGAAATCTTTGTGATACCGAGGCGAACAAGAAGCTCTGCCACGGTAGAGCCGACGGAGCCACAGCCGATGATGTGACATCGGCTGGTTACGTCAATAGGATTGAAGTAGTCCTGTGATTTTACGAGATTCATACTGAGCACCTCTCTCTGTAGAGTTTGTAGTAGTCATCCTCATCATCGTCATCATAGAGGGAGAGTTGGCGTCCATAGTCATCGTCATCTTCGACGTCGGGACGTTTGCTCTGCAAGGATGAGGTAGTCTTCGGGGTTGTTGCCGCTGCCGGAGCGCTTCCGTTGTATGTGCCGTGATAAGGATAGGTTGATACGGGGGTAGTAACTCTACGCTCTACAACTACGCCTTCAGCTTCAGAGATAAGTTCCGAAAGGAAGAAGTCATCTTCTACCTCGACATCAGAGGAAATCGTGAAGCTAAGCTCACCCTTACTATTGATCGAAGTAAGGTTCTTTTGAGTGAGCCTGTCTACATATTCCTCAATGGCATCGTGGAATGCGTCTTTGATGCGTCTCTTGATGTCTTCAATCTCGATTACCGAGAATTCGATTTCATTGGTAGCATATAAAGCGTTATTCGACAAGTCGTAGATTTCGCCACTGATATCGCCTTTTTTGTTTGTGATGATGAAGATGTAGAAGTAATCATCTCCTGCACCGGGTGTAGCGAAGTTGCCCAAGATGTTCTTCCTGTACGTCATATCAACTCCCGATGGGCTTACAGCCATATTTACGTGGCTATGACCGTGGAAACGACAGGCGTTGAAGGTTTCGTCATCGAGGGAGTCAAGCCATTCTTCGTAGCATCTCTGATCGGATACTACCGTTGCGCTGGAAACCTCGTGAGGGAAAATGAGGATGTCCTTAATGAGGAATTCTGCCTCACCTTTGCGCTCAACAAGCCCGTGCCACTCGACTTCAGTGCCGTATTTGTGAACTAAAGCGTACATTTTCACCCACGCACTGGCTGCAAAAACAAGTTTTGCTTTGCGATTGTCTTTAGGAGCAGGGAGTGTAACCTTGACATCCTCGGAATGAAACTTCGTATTGCGGAGTTCCTGCGTTGCTTTCTCAAGAGCTGCGCGAATGTCCTCATCGGACAAATAAATTCTCTTAGCCATTGTTATCTCCTTCATTGTTCTCCGCCGTTCTGATGTAGTTAAGGAACTCTCTGGGAGTCATTTCGGTGCCGTTATCTGCGATAATGCAACGGCAAGACTCAAAGCGACCTGCGACATCTCTCAACATCTTGGATACTACGGTCGAGTCTCCAAAGTTGACGTTCTTGGCAGCCGCGATTGTCTGCTCGATTGCCAAATCCCAGTCGCCATCATTCATATATCTGGCGATTGCATCTCGGTTTCCACCAAGGCAAGCGTGATGATAGATGTGAGGATGAGGAAGGTGCGTTTCATCATAGCCACCACTTCTCATACCGGATTGGGCATTGATGCTTGAAAGATTGTTCAACGTAAACATTGCCTCAACTCTGAACTTTCCCTTATTGAGAGCGAATACAGCGTTGAATACCTCTCTAACTTCTGCACCACAGGTGCTCGTATTAAAGTAGGAATTGGGGTTATCTCTTACTCTTACGAAAGCATCCTCGTCATAATACTCAATCGTTTCGGTGATTGTGTAATACAACGTCTTTCCGTTCGAGCTGTTCTGAACTCTGTAAACTCCCAACTGCTTGTGGGTTTTGAAGAAATTAAACAGAGCTTCGTTGGTATCTGCGGGTTGGTTAAGCATCGCGTTGAGATTAAAGAGCAGGGCATCAAGCTCCATATACAAAGTTGAGATAGCCTGTTCTTGTGCGGCAATATTGTTTCTCGCCTTGTCGCACTTGCTTTCGAGGGTACGAATCTGTGCTTCTCTGAAGTGGTTGTTCCATCCGATGAGAGTTCTTGCCATCATCATAGATTTGAAATCATACTTCTGAGCCAGCTCGTTCACCACCTTGGTGAACTTTGGGGAATCTTTATCGTGAGCCGCCTTGAAAAGTGCGAGCTCACCTTCCGTGAGTCTGTAGTTTTCCGTATAGATCCACGGAAGAATTCTGAAAAGGGAAGAGCAGAACTCATCAATCCATCTTTCAGTAACACGCTTAACAAAAAGAATAACCTTTTGTGCATCCCTGTTAAGGAATACTGCTGTGGCAGATGCCTTGCTCAAGAAAGGCGCAACAGGATACGGAGGCGTATCTAATGCAATCCAGCCCTCTTTGTCAATGTAAGGCAACTCTGCTCCGTTTCTCGATTCTACAATGAGAATATTGTGAGACGACTCCATCATCGAAGCCGCGAAATCATTGCCGCGAGCACCGGGGCTAAAGGTAGAGGACTGAACCTTAATCAGCTTTACCTTTTCGATGTTCTCGGGGCAATGAACCACGGCAACATAACGAAGCGTTGCTTCGAGGACGGTGCTACCGAAAGGGAATGAATGACTCTCCACTCCGAAGAATGCATTTGCGTCTGAATTGGTTAATAGAGTATCGATGTAATCCATATCCCGTTGCTCCTTATGTATGCTTTATTTTACTTGCGAGCGCCGTCAGCCTTGATGACGCTGTTGAGGTTTACGGTTGCGCCGTCGGCAACACCGAGTGCCTCGAAGGTGGAATTGAGATCGGTCGCGGTCAGAATCATACCGTTAAGGTTAACGGATGCGCCAGCTACGCTAACGCCGAGGTCGCCGAATACTCTTGCGGGAGTGGAATCCACGTCTGCGGTAACTTCCTTGCCACGGATGGTGTTGGTCTTGATAACAACTTTAATCATAATAATTCTCCTTGTAATTCAATTTTTTCTGATTTGTTTGTTGTGGTGGAAGGGGCGCATTTCACGCCCCTTGGTGAACGGAAACCGTAACTTAGGCTACGGTGATGCTGTCAACGAGCTCCTTGCGAGCAGTCTTAGCTGCAACAGCCGCGTCGTGAGCAACTCCCTCGACCTGCTCAAGGTATGCCTTGACAGGAGCAACGAGGTCAGCAACGAACTCCTTGGGGTTCGCGGTGCCGGTGGGGATCATACCGGTGATGGTTGCATAGCCTGCCTCATCGTGAGACTTACCGCCGAAGGTAACGCCGAAAGCGGTGATGCTGGGCTTACCCTCTGCATACGAAACCGCAAACTTCTCGTTGCCGTCTGCGTCCTTAACCTTGAGGGCGTCGGGATTGCTCTTCTTGAGCGTCTTGATCTCGTCAACGGTGATCTTCGAGGTGATGGCGTAGGCATCTGCTGTGATTGTGATTTTCATAGTGTGTTTCCTTCCTTTATGAAATGTATTTTTTTATCACTCTAATGAGTTGATAACGAAGATTGGTGTCTAAATATGGGTTGTCATATTTAGAAAAAATCGAGAGGCGTTTTGTTCGTAAAATAGCTGGCTACGAAGAAAATGGGTTGCTGTTCGTCTCTCTGTTGGAGTATGGCTTATTTCAGCGCATCTTCAACCGGCTGATATCTGGGTGTGTTGAGCGTCTCAAGCAGACACTCGAACGGATCTGTCTTGCCACTCATAACCATCTTACAGATGTTTACGGAGAAACCGCTTACGAGAGCAACTCCCATATCGTTCTCACGAACGGGGATAGTGTTGGTTCTGGAATTCACGTTCCAGAATACGAGGCGAGGAAGCTTATATCCTGCGTCCTTGTACTTCTGCTCGATAACCTTAAAGAGCTTTGGGGTTACGTGTTCACCGTAGTGACTGAAGTAACCAGTGTTTCTTCTGCTGGAATTTCCAACCGCACAACTGTCAAACTCCATATCGGAAATGATAAGGATGTTGGCGGGGATATCGTCCTGAGCGAGATTGTTGTTGATTGCGGTTGCGAGAATGAGGTCAAACACCGCCTCAATGTTGGTGTTCGCAACCTCATCGTGGCGCAAGGCGGTTAAAATCTTATCGCGAAGACTCTTGGAATTGGAGAAATCAACAAACCGAGGACGCTCCGAGAAGGTAATATACTTATCCTTGAATTCTCCAGAAGAACGTTCTGCAAAATAAATTGCCAAGGAATTCGCAACTTCGAGAGCTGTTACACCCGAATTGCCTACGGGAGTTCTCATAGAACCAGAACCATCAGCAACTACAATTGTGTTGCCGCCGCCTTGTACGAGATCGGGGAGATTCTTCCAAAGAGCTTCGATTGTTGCATCGTAACTCTTGGAGGCTCTATAGTACTGATGTACGATGTCGTATGGGAAGAGTGTAGAAGCATTGATGCGTGCTTCGCCCTTTTCAAGGCTCGCAAGGAATGCTCTTCTGCGTTCCTCGTCGTTTCTGAGGAATGCACCGTTGTAAATAAGATTTGCACGAGAGGGAACTGCTTCGTAATCGATTTCGCCCCACATCTTAGCAGACATCTTAACCTCGACGACGTCCGTATATCTACGGAGTGCGCTGAGGGTTCTACGGTATTCGCTTTCCTTCATCTCAAGAGCATTGCGCAAGATCTTCGCATATCTCTTGGTGGTGGCGGAGGAAGCATTTGCGGACGGCATCCACTTGCCGAGAAGGGAAATGGGCTTCTTGTCGCGGCTGTTTGCTATGTCAGAAGCAAGCTGTCTGCAAACAAAAGCAACAACGTAAGGACGAACCGTGTTATCGTCAAGGAGTGTCCAAAGGTCATCATATCTTCCGTATTCCGGGATAAAGGCGATAACCTTGTGAGCCACCTCGGGCTCATACTTGGCTATGTATTTCATTGCGGTTCTGAAGAGCCTACGCTCGCCAAGACCACCACGGACATCTCTGGCAAAGAAGAGCCACTTCATAGCCAGAACTTTGTTTTCGAGAAATGCTGCCTGAAAACGGCGGACGATTTCTCCTTCGTTTGCCGAACGGAGAGATGCGACTGCAAAGTTGATGTCGAGCAGAGCTTTGCCTGTCGTGCGGTATCCTACCGCGCCGTTTTCCGTAACGGACTCGTTAAAGTTTTCCAGCATTTCGTTTTTCATAGCATTCATAAAATTCATAGTTATCTCAATCCTTTCTTTACTTATTTCCGCTACACAAAGCTAAGAAATCAGGCTTTGCTTTTGCTTTGATTTCTGCCACAACCTGCGGATCGGCAAGCTCGTGGGTAAACACAGGGCGACCAAGCAATTCTTCGATGTACTTACACATATCGTGCATAGGGCACATTAGAATGCCAGTATATGCTGAAACGATAACTTGTTCTTTTAATGTCATATCAGCACCTCAATTCTCAACCGTCACAACCGCATCGTTTTCTGTGAACGGCTGTGTCCACTTGTACGGATTATGAGTTGTTACGACCTTATCCCAACCGTTACATTCCATATTGGAAATCAAGATACGGTTGTTAGGATCACCTTTGGCTTTGATTTCTTCAAGCGTTTCAACAACGCCGTTGATGAAGTATGTTCCGCTTTCGGCGATAACCCTGCTATCAAGGTCAGCGTCGGTGCGCCCTTTGGTGAAAAAGCGGAAACCATAAGGTTTTGCGCCATACCTTTCGGTAATGTCTTTGGACATTTCGATTGCCTTGTTCACATCCCACGAGTCAATCTCCTTGACCGTTTCCTCGGCAACGAATGTACCTGCGCTGTAGAATTTCACAAAATGTTTTTCCATATAAAACCCTCATTTCTTTGAATTTTTGGATTCCCCAAGACGCCGAAAAGTATTCAGATTAGCAGTCTGAGCTTCAAAGTTGCTGTAAGCGTCTTAGAGGGTTGTAAGAGCAAGGCACATTGCAAGATAAAAATTCCCTAAATTTTCCTTTTTGTTAATGTTGCTGTGAGTGCCTTAATGGTTGGGAAGGTTGGATTCGAACCAACGTAGCAAATGCGACGGATTTACAGTCCAAAACATTGCTGGTGTGGTCTTGGGCAAGACCAACAAAATGGTTCCGTTGTCTTTAACCGCTTGACTACTTCCCAATATGGTGGGCGAGGCAGGACTCGAACCTGCGGAGCCAAATGGCAACGGGTTTACAGCCCGCCGGAATTGCCTCTATCCGACTCGCCCATTTTATCTTGTGCCACAAAAGTATGGCACAAGATTTTTTACGATGAAAGATTAGATACAAAAGCCGAAGGCGACAGCGAAGCGACTGCTGGCGCAGCCGTAACTGAAGCCACCGCCATACACGCAGCAGAAGCAGTCACTGTTACCACGGTAAGGGGAACGCAAAAAGCTCCATTCCTTAAACAGCTTTTCGGTGCAGTCCTTAAAGAACTCATACTGCTCACCTTCGCCGTCGTAAGAATAGCTTGGCTTGCCCGAAAGCTCTACCTCAGAGAAGAGGAAAAGCTTGTCTGCCGTAGATATGATTTTGGATTTGCCACCGCCCTTTGAGGTTTCCTTCTGGACAGGAACGATAGCGCTTTGCAGACATCTGGGGAGAAGGTTGAAGATACGAGGAAGATATTTGGTTCGCATCAAACAGTTTTCCCATCCGGTTTCGTTGGTGTTTGTAAGGTTCATAGGGAACCACATTTCCATACCGAACACACCGAACGTGAAGTTCGTCTTTTTGCCACAGGGCGTAACATCGTGCTTCTCGCCAATGACGACAAGTTTGATTTCTTCACCCGTAAGAAGATCGATTTTGATGTAGTCGCCCACCATAATCTCGGCGGAAAGGCTACCATCTTTAATGCCCTCAATCATAACATCGAGGTCATAAGGGAGTTCTCTGGGTTCGCGCTTTGCATTTTCGATAAGCTTCTCCAAGGCTTCAGCGCGAGCCTTGATTTCGCTCAATTCTTTTCTTGCTGCTTTAAGATCGATGCTCATACAAAAATCTCCTTTATAATTATTATTGTAGAGGCGAGAGTGGCAGGACTCGAACCTGCGACCACGGAGTTAACAGCTCAAAATAACCTTGCAGTATAAGGCTTTTACAAACCTCGTTAATTACGTGCTCTATCCAACTGAGCTACACTCTCGATATGGTGGGGGTAGCAGGAATTGAACCTGCGACCACGAGCTCCTACAATGCTTAAGAATATTGCTGTAGTAGCCGATAGCTCGGCTAACAATACGTGCTCTGCCACTGAGCTATACCCCCAAAGGGTGACGGGGAATAAGAGATTACTTTCGTGGGAGGGTTGAAAAATTATAAGCTTTTCAAATTTCTCTTTATGTAGATTGCTGTAAGCGATCCCCGTCCGTGTCGCTTGGAAAGAACGGAAGTAATCTCGGGAAAATACAAGGCACAAGTTGAAGATAAGGGCGCCAATGGGAACGGCGCTGGTTGCGCGGCGGCAAACGAAGATTGCCGTAAAGGGGCGCAAGATTGTAAGAATATGTTGTTTATTTCATAAGAAATTGCTGTATGTGCCTTAAACATTAGGGAAGCGCGTCATTCTGGTTGTTTCCCAAGGTAAGATGCAACCTAACTTTGCCTTGGTCATCCTCTCGTCTTTCCGAGTCGTCATTGACGGGCTTCAAGGAGCGTTCCCAGAGGGGAGATGGGAAGGGGAACGCATTTCGGGGAAGCGTAACCCGTAAACATTCAACGAGCGAATTACGCCCGGGGCGAGTATCGCCCAGTATCGCTTCACATCACTCTTAACGGCTGTTCATCTAACTCCATTTACCACTGCTGCTTCGGCTCCTCAAAGTATTGCGGGGGTGCTTTCTTCAACTACATACTCCGCATTTAATTGAGGCTTCGTGGCACCGTTGATGATTTACTTCTTGTCCCATACAAAACTCAGATAAGGAGTTATTGGTTCAAGAGGAGAAACATCGCATTCGTAGAAGTGCTTCCATAACTCTTCGATTTTCATAGCTCTCATTTGCTCAGTGAAACATTCGCCATTCAAGGTTATGTTCCCAGCGGAAAGGTCGAAGATGCAAATTTTTTGTATCTCCTCTAACACCTCTCTTACTGATACTCCGCTACGAAATGCTAAGCTGATATAATTGGGAGCTTTTACGGTAGTAAAACGAACGTAGAATAAATTGTTACCAACTTTGCGATTTACGGTATTGTTATACCCCTGAGCTTCTAAATGTTGGTCAATGAAGTCAAGCGCATCGTTTGTTCCCGACTCCTCTATAATTCGTTTAAGCTCTTCGATTTGTGCGAGCGTGAACTTAATTACGTTTTTCATACCATTTCTCCGCATCAAATAATTGTTTTATGGGGTTTCTAAATATGGTTTATAATGCCTGTACCACAATCCATGTATAAAACCTGAAGTGAGCTCATCCGACTGAGACTCCAGTGGATGTCGAAATAAAGTTAATTATTTCGAGTTCAACAGGAAAATTGTTTTGAAAAGATGTGAATAGTTGCTATTTTTATAGGCAATTAGTGGAGGATAACCCATCGACTTAGGCTGGGAGATGGTGCATTGCGACGTTTAACGGGCGATGCAGCCGTCCGGATCGTAGATCCTATGAGTAATCCTTCTCACATCTCGTCACTTTGAGTGTAACCCAAAGCCCTTCCCAAAGGGAAGACATTTCGATTGTAGTATAAGCTCATCAGCCGACCAAAGGTCACGGGATTGGTGAGGTATAAGCCATACTGATGAGCAGGAGAGCAAGTGTCTAAATATGTTTTAGATTGGGCAGAAAAAATAATCCCGATGGCTTGTCATTTGGATTTGACAAGTATATTATAAACCATATTTAGAACTTTGTCAAGGGGTTTTCGAAAAAAAGTTGAAAAATTTTTTTAGGTAGTTGCAGGAGCTTCGCGACGCTTCTTCATATACTCCCTCATATATGCCGCTTTCTTAGCTTTACGCTCCGCCACTTTTTGCTCGGGGGAGAGGGGAGGGGGAGATGATGCGGGGCTTGACGAAGTGTCGCCCATACCAGATGCTCTTACGATCTCATAGGAAGCGATTTCCTCTTCGAGCTGAGCTTTGGTGGTAGCGATTTTGAGGTGAAGGGCATCATTCTTATGTGCCACGAGCTTTACGCCGGTGCAGTTCAGAACGATTTCAGCCGAACCCTTCTTTTCGATTGTACCGAGAACCTTAATGCAGTGCTTTAACGCCCTCGCCTTTTTGCCGATATCTTCTGCGGAAACTCTATCCATATTCGTTACCTGCACTTTCTTTCTTTATAATTTCTTTCTTGGATATTGGCTACCGTATACAGTAAGCTTAATATAAGCTACCCTAATCAGTAAGCTAATATATAGGGACGAAAAAAGCGCCTGTTTTCATTACAAGCGCTTCTTGATGATTTTGCATTTGGTTTTCTTTACGTGGACATCAGACACATAAAAGGTCACGATGAACGAACCGTCCTCAAGCCCTGTGCCTTCGATGTTAAATCCGTCGCATAGATCCAATGCTTTTGTGAAGTTTTTCATACTGGTAGAGTCTTCCCCGAAGGTAAGCTCACCGACGAAACGAATTGCAATCGCCCCAATGGTATCACGGGGGATAGTGTTACGATATTCAATCGTTCCGTTGTTGTCTTTCGCAAGAGCCTCAGCGTATTCCGATACCTCGTTAAACTTACGCATCTGCTCGGGGTTCACCGCATAGTCGTCGTTGCTGATTTGCTCACGAGCTCTAAGCATCTCTCTGCCAATGTCCTTGCATAGGTCAGTTTCTTTTTCTGTCATTTTACCTCTTTTCCGCGGGACTTGGTAAACAGTCGCCGCCAATGATATTCGATTGTCGGCAACGACCGTAGGTCATTTGAGAAAACGCTATGCGTCTTGTAAAGAGAAAGGCGAGTTTATAGGCACTCGCCCGAGCCCTGTGAAAGTATATTACTTACACACACGCACATACACCAAGCAACCACGAATGATGTATGCGCCTATATTATACCACACCGAAGCGTGATTGTCAATAGCCTGATGCAGGATTACTCCTTAATGGTCTTGTAACCCTCAACCGTATAGCGTCCGTTCTCGATGATGCGGAGGCAGATTTCGGTGATTACGAGGCGGAAGAAGCCGTCCTTAGCGACTGCAAGCGAGAGTGCCTTTTTGCCCTTTTTGGTGTAGCAACCGAGCAGGTATGCTACATCGTGGTTGTTGCACTTATATGCGTTACCGCCCTTGCCGTCGTCCTTAAAGATGATGCCGTTGATTACGATTTGCAACGCCTTGCAAATCTGGGTGTCGCTGGTGGGAGTTTCGCCCATATTGAGCTTACGAGCCTGCTCCTTGAGGTAGTATGACTTGGCGATTTCAGCGATTTCGGCATCGGTACACTTAAGCGTTTTTGCCGCACGGAGGCAGAGAAGCTGATTGAGCTTTGCCGCCGCATACTGCCAATCGGTAGGCAGTTCAACGCCACCCGCACTCTTGCTATACTCGCAGAATTTGAGCAGGTCAAGCTGACGCTCTTTTTCCACGAGTTCGAGTCCGATAACCTTTTTGCTTTCACCCTCACTCTTCTTATCTCTGTGGCGAAGAGTCTTATAGGAGTAACGCTTGATTGCCTCAACGATAGGCTCAGCGGTTGCGAGAAGTTCGTCATAGATGATGGTTACGAGAACCTTCTCATATTCCTTTTCTGCCTTACCGAGAGCTTCCTCTGCCTTATAAAGGGCAGACAAATCGCCCTTAGTGATGGCTTTCGTGCCATCAGCGATAAGCTTCTCCATCTGGGTTTTGATTGTCGCAAGTACATTTGCTTTCTTGTTAGTTGCCATAACAAATCTCCTTATGTATTTTTTTTAGCAATCGGTTGGTTATCCACTCTCGCCACGGGGAGGCTTGCTTTTTGAGAGCACACATAGTGTGAGGCGGTCGGCTTAAAAGCCGTAAACCCGCCCCGTTTATTAAGTATTGAAGTTTTTGTCCTGACTTTTGGCAGGTCATAGTTGCATCGCTATGCCGTTTTTGCCGTTCGGTAGGCTCGCCCCATAAGCACAACCCTTATGGTAGTCCTCAAATTGGTTGGTTATCCACACCTGCCACGTGGAGGCTTTGAGGGTAGGTGTAAAAGAGCCGTTAAACATATTGCTCAACGGCTCTCCTATATGGTAAAGGGTTCGCATCTCATAACTACAAACCCTATGTATTTTGGTTAACATTCACGCTATTTATAGCCCGTAATACTCGCACATTCCAACGGCTTCCATCGGCGTTGCCGACATTCACATCATTAAGACCTCGCCACTCATACAATGCCTTGGCACTGTAAGCGTATAGCTTAACCTTAAAGCAGGTCAATGCTTGTATTCGTGATTATAACATCACGCATAGACATCGTTGCACAAGCCGAGTTTAGGTTTAATGCCATACCTGTTGCCATTTTCACTATCTGACTCGCCGCAGGTCTACTCCCATACGGCTTAACCGACGCCTTGTCATATCGTCAAGGTCGTTACTCTTGTTGGCAAGAGTACCCCTATACCGCATAAGCTCGGTAAGGTTCAGCCCACTCTGCATTTATACGGACTTGTGACCGTCACGCATAAGCGTGGTTGCATTAGGCTGGCAAGTTATCACTTGCCGTACTTGTTGCGACCTTGACCGCTAAAGTCGCATATACCTGCATCAACGGCATCACGCCTTGATTTGCAGTCGCAACCTAAAACGAGTGCAAGGAACTCAACAACACCCTTTAAGAACTTCTTCGTACCCATATCCTTCCTGAGTGTGTGTTTTCTCGTGTGCGTTCCGTTCGTGCCGTTGTCGGTCGGCTCGGTCGGTCGGCACTCAAAGGGAACGGCGGTTAACCCCTTTAGGGGTTCGGCTCGCTCCGCTTTCGTGTGTGCCGTGTGCCGTGTGCCGTTGTCGGTCGGCTCGGTCGGTCGGCACTCAAAG
>JAFVSI010000064.1 GCA_017503865.1 Clostridia bacterium
GGACGAACAGCAGCAGCCCATTTAAGAACAACCCACGCAAGACCTCGAATTTTCTTATCTACAAGTGCGGCTCCCTTTGCCCTTGAGAAATGCTTGCAGTCGGGAGAAAACCACGCAAGACGCACGTGTCTACCTCTCACAGCCGTCTTTGGATCTACCGCCCATATATCCTCTATGTAATGCTCTGTAAAGGGGTGATTTCGGCGGTGCATCATTATTGCCGCCTCGTTATGATTTATAGCAATGTCAACGGGGTGTCCAGTCGCAAGCTCTATGCCTGTGGACGCTCCGCCACCCCCGGCAAAGCTGTCCACAATGCAATCGTCAAACATTCCGTATTGATAGCTCATTTAACGTACCTTCAACATCACCGAGCATATCTTCAATACGCTCTAAAGAATCACAAATTGTTTTTGTAAACGTAGGATTAGTAATTACAGAAGCAACTCCTTCAATTTTTGAAATTTCACAATACACATTTGTTAAATTAGCATCTATAAAATCAATATCATCTTGATTAAAAAACAACTGTGCTTTAGAATTCGGCGGAATGGGGAGCCAATGTGTAACATTGTAAAAATCTTCTTCATCATGCCAAACACCAACGTCAGCATCAAAGCTTAAGACACAAGGTGCTTCAGCATTTCTTATATAAACAAGATAATCACCGTCTTTCTCCGGGAGAATTTTATTTGCATCATTCCACATCACAACACCCCCGGATTACAAGGATAAGGCTGCCAGTGAGTGACACACTTGGATTCACTTTCACAGGCCCAACGTGGTTTGATATTACCGCTTTCAGAACCGGGGAAGAAGAGTCCTTGACCAACCTCTCCATCGTCCCAAAGAACGATATAATGACCGAGCTTCTCTGGGAGCTCGTCTTTGACTGATATCCAGCCTTTACTTTCTTTCTTTGGCATTTTTAGCTCCTTTCTTATTAGAAAATTCAATACATAAATACAAATTCCTTCGAGAAGGAAAAAGGTTATGTACCGTGTATGTTCTACTATCAGGATTAAAAGATCCTCTTTGAGTACAACACGATTCACCGTAACAAAAACGACCAATAATATTATTTAAAGTTTTTTCAAAAGAAAGAATAACATCATTAATTTGTTGCTCTTCAAGAAGATCATCAATGTTTGTATCTTCAGAAGTTCGTCTTGCAAATGACTCAAATACATTTCTAAGCTCAATATAATCCTCATCTTTTTTAAAAAGAGCTTTGCAAATATCACAGTCTTCACAACCAATAACCTTTGCGTCTTGACAAAATTCATGACGCGGACATTCATGATAAATCATAATTTTACACTCCTATTCTTTGTCCTTCTAATTCTATCCAACGAGCTAAATCTGATAGGGAAATACCGTAACGGCTCTTCTTTGAATACGTTAGCCTTACTAAAGGCAAACGGTTATTTACTCTTTTTGCCATGTCACGGACAGTTCGAGGATCAACACCAAGAACACCAGCACATTCCTTAACAGATATAACAAACTTATCCGGAAATAAAACTCGAAGAAGTTTTAAATTTTGTTGGTATGCTACGTACTCCATTAAATCACCTAACCTTTTAAAAGCTCGTCAACGGTACACTTAAAAACTTCTGAAAGCTTTAATAAAACTTCTACACGAGGAAAAGCAATTCCAAGCTCCCATTTGGCAACAGTTGAACGATCAACACCTACCATAAGAGCTAAATCAGACTGAGTAAGATTCATTTGAATACGTTTTTCTTCAATAACCGTACTATCACCACCTTGTGAATAAATATCACAGAAATTTGCAAATATTCTGAATTACATTCACATAATAACACACAAAAAAGAGTTTGTCAATAGTTTTTGTGAAATTTTTTCACAAATAATTGACAAAGTGAATTTAATTCACTATACTCTAATTGAGGTGATAAAATGAACTTTTCAGAAAGATTAAAAAATTTAAGAAAACAAAATAAAATAACTCAAGAAAAATTAGCTGCAATTATAGGTGTTGAACGTTCATCAATTGGTAAATATGAATCATCAACAACAATACCTTCAAACGAAACGCTAATAAAAATAGCACAGTTTTTTAATGTTTCAACAGATTACTTGCTTGGTAACAATATAACAAGAAAAACAGAAAACAAAGGATATAAAATACCTGTCTTCGGTAACGTAGCTGCAGGAGTACCAATATCAGCAATTGAAGATATAATTGACTTTGAGGAAATTGACGAAGAACTTGCAGCAACAGGTGAATACTTCGGTCTAATAATAAAAGGGGATTCAATGGAACCCAGAATGACGACCGGAGACGTTGTTATAGTAAAATCGCAATCCACAATTGAAAATGGTGAGACAGCGATCGTGCTCGTTAACGGTGACGAAGCAACGTGTAAGAAAATAAAAAAGACACCCGAAGGCGTCTTACTAATATCAACAAATCCTAATTACGAACCTTTATTCTATACGAATAAACAAATAGAACAGCTCCCAGTCCGAATAATAGGTAAAGTAATAGAGCTGAGAGCTAAATTTTAAAATATAAGAAAGGCAGTCGCATTTCAAAGCGATGTAATTTAATATGACGGAAACATTACAAAGTTTTGGTACTATAGGATTATTTGTAACAATAATTTTAATATTTTTAACAATAATAGCTTTTTTTATGGTAATAACAGAACGTAAACACGATTCGTTACCAAAAAAAATAAATCTTAACTGTTCAAATTGTAATACAAACAATCTCGATTTTCAAACGTTAACAATTAACCCAAAAACAAAAGCACATACCATTATTAAATTCAACCTTATTTGGTTAGGAATTTCATTGCTCTTTAATTTGGGAATACTTATAATTTCAGTTTTCAACCTTGAAGAAATGATAAACTATCTATTTGATAGCAACAATTTTTTTAAAGAAACGACGGATACAACAAGAGCTATTGTAATCCTTACATTACAAACAAAATATCAAATAGTTTTAAGTGGAATTAATATAATATTAAAATTATTATCATTCAACATAAAAAAAGACGCAGTTATTACAATCTGTAAAGAATGCGGAACAGTTGTAAGTTATTATAATCAAGATTATGAAGAAGGAGAATAAATATCAATAGACAAAATAAAAAGAAAGGAGACAAAATGTCAAAATCAGGGTTCATCCAGCGTGCGGACGGACTACTTCAGACAACAGTAAAAGATCCTAAAACAGGGAAACGTGTTTACTTTTATGGAAAAAACGTTAGGGAAGTAAAAGAAAAAATTCTTACCTACAATCAAAAGCAAGAAAGAGGTATATCATTTAAGGAAATATCTTCTGGCTGGTGGGAAGAAGCAGAACCTTTACTATCAAGTCAATCAAAAAGAGGATATAAACAAGCAAAAGAAAGAGCAGAAGCCGAATTTTATAATACGTCCATTAAAGATATTAAAGTAAAGGACGTTAACAACTACCTTCGTGAGCTCGGATCTGAATACACGTCAATAAAAACCGTTCAACGGTTTAGACTTGTACTTAATCTTATATTCAAATATGCAATCGAGCACAATGAAATTGAATATAATCCTTGCTCAAACGCAAAAATGCCTAAAGGACTTCAAAAATCAAAAAGAAGTGCAGCAAGTGTTGAAGATGAAAAAATCATTAAAAACACAAAAGAAGGCTGGTTATTTCCGTTCTTTGCAATATATACCGGTATGAGAAAGGGTGAAATTCTCGCTCTTCAATGGAAAGATATTAACTTTAAGGATAATCTAATAAACGTTTATAAATCTGTACAACATGAAGGAAACAAACCTTCGATAAAGGATACAAAAACGGAAGCAGGAACAAGAATAGTTCCACTTCTTAAACCTCTTAAAGAAAGACTCGAAGGTATAACTCCAAGAAGAGCAGAGAACTATATATTCTCAGATGACGGAAGCCAACCGTTAACAAATAGAAGGTATATTACTTTGTATAACGAATACAAAAAGAAATATGGTATAACCTGCACAGCTCATCAGTTGAGACACTCCTTTGCAACAATAGCCTTTGAAAACGGCATTGATGCAAAAGACGTTCAAGAGCTTCTCGGACACAAGCAGCTTTCAACAACATTAGATATCTACACCGATTTTAGAAAATCTCATTTAATCAAGTTGACTGACAAACTAAACGAAATTGAATGATTGATGTAGCTAAGATGTAAAGAGCTGAAAAATCAGCATAAATAAAGGCTTTAGAGAGTTTTCGAATCTCTCCTTCTCCGCCATAAACAAAAGGGTTGTCACCTTGTGTGACAACCCTTTTGTTTATGGCGGACAAACTCCACGATGAAGAACTCCGTGCCAATGCCAAAGGCATTGTCGCTTCGTGCGAGGTAAGGTATGCTTCAAAAATTTATCAACATTCCGAGCACGTTGAGTTCGAATCTCCCCTTTTGTTTATGGCGGACAAACTACACGATGAAGAACTCCTTAAAATTCCAAACGAAATGATTTTTGATGTAAAAATGATGTAAATAGAGCAACTAAAAAGCGGTCACCTTGCGTGACCGCTTTGTTTCTTTTAATATTACGCTCTTCCTGCACGAACTGTGCTGACTACGAACATTGATGCTGTTATGGAAAGACAAGCAGCTATCATCAAGAGCGAGAAAAGAAGACTTGCAAAAACAAGCGACATAATCGAAGCGAGAACATAGAGCATTCCCGACATAAGAAGGATAAGTCCTACCTGCTCAGCATAGCCCTTGTCGGCCTTTGCAGGAGCAAAGACGGCAACGATATTGTGCTTGCCCTTGAAACAAATAAGGAAGCCAAGTACGAAAAATATTATTCCTATAACGGTTATCATTAAGTTAAGCATAAACATATTGTCCTCACTTTCGTCATTTTAAAGAATGCTATTTAGCGCACTCCTTATCTCGGATATCGAATATCCCATTCTCACAAGGGCTGCAACAAGCTTTTCGGCTGCCGCTTTGTCCTCTCTTGCGTCAGCAAGGCGGCGTTGATAATCTTTCTTTAAAAGAATCTTGCAGTTTTCCTCGAAGTCAACTTCCGATAGGCTCTCGAGTGCATCACTTATCGCCTCGTTATCAAAGCCTTTAGAATAGAGGTGGGATATTATTCTTTTCTTGCCCCAAAGCTTTTTTAAGGCTCTCTCTGCCTCTCGTATACAAGTCTCGTTCTCTCGAAGGAGATTTGCTTTGTCGAGCATCTCAACAACGTCATCGATAACGTCACCCTCAAAGCCTCGGGATTTTAATTTTAAATACAGATTTTTTTTCGAGCAGCTACCGTAGGAGAGAAGGGAAAGAGCCTTTTTATATGCGGTGCAGATATTTGCAAAGCTTACGATCTGCTCGTACGTCTCTTTGTCTATCTCGCCCTTCTTCAAATTGAGCTCGATATATTTGTCGGTGAGAATGGTGTGTGATTGCTTTTCAGAGTGGAGTCCGTTCGAAAGCTCGAGAGTGACAGTCATTTCCTCACCGCTGTTTTGAGCTGTCAGTGCAGTTATATTGATTATCACTTTTATTCGTCAAAGTCGGACTTAACGGTCTTTATATCAAAATCGTCATCGTCTGTGTCAAGCTCGAAGGTATCATCATCGTTTGCTGTGTCAAGCTTATCGCTCATCGCTCTGATCTTTGCGTCAAGCTCTGCAAGAAGCTCGGGATTCGATTCGATATATTTTCTTACGTTTTCCTTGCCCTGACAAAGTCTCTCGCCGTTGTAGGAGAACCAAGAGCCGCTCTTCTTGATAATATCAAGATTTATACAGTAGTCGATTATCTCACCTGAACGTGAGATACCCTGACCGTAAAGAATATCGAACTCTGCCGTCTTGAAGGGGGGAGCGACCTTATTCTTTACTATCTTACATCTTACGTGGTTACCGTATATCTCGCTGCCGTTCTTAAGCTGCTCGGTCTTGCGAACGTCAATTCTAACGGACGCATAGAACTTAAGAGCACGACCGCCCGAGGTGGTCTCGGGGTTGCCGTACATAACGCCAACCTTCTCTCGAAGCTGGTTGATAAAGATAACGATAGCACCGCTCTTTGAAATTATAGCTGAGAGTTTTCTCATAGCCTGCGACATAAGTCTTGCCTGAACGCCGACCATCGACTGTCCCATATCACCCTCTATCTCCTGACGGGGAACGAGTGCGGCTACCGAGTCGATAACTACAACGTCAATAGCACCCGAGCGGAGCAGGGATTCTGTAATTGCAAGTGCGTCCTCACCGCAGTCGGGCTGAGAAACGAGAAGATTGTCTATATCAACACCGAGAGCCTTTGCGTAGATAGGATCAAGTGCGTGCTCTGCGTCGATGAATGCTGCCTCGCCGCCGTTCTTCTGCACCTCTGCTATTATGTGAAGAGCAACGGTAGTTTTACCCGAGGATTCGGGGCCAAATATCTCAACGATTCTTCCGCGAGGAACGCCGCCGATACCGAGAGCCAAGTCGAGCGAGATGGAGCCTGTACTTACTGCCTGAACCTCGAGTGCAGAGTTTTCGCCAAGCTTCATTACGGTACCTGCACCGTAGTTCTTCTCGAGCTGTGCGATTGCTGTCTGCAGAGCCTTTCTCTTTGCCTCTCTGTCACTATCCTTGGGGAGCATTTCAACCTTCTTCTTTGCGTTTGCCATTTTGACCTCTTTATAAAATAAAAATTATTCGAATATTTTTTGACAGGATCAGTTCCTGTTGTGGATATTATAACGCCTTTTTTTCTGTTTGTCAATAGTTTTTTGAAAAAATATTTCCAAAAACGGAAAAAATATTTCCAAAAGTGATATTGACAAGTTAAAATTGATACCAAAAAAGGAAATAATGCCTTTTTTGGAACAAAAACAACCTTGCTTGACACTTTTTTAATTCCATTTGTGTTTTTCTATTGACTTAATGTGACAAATGGAGTAAAATGTAAAGGTCGTTTTGTTATTATTATATTAAGTTAAAATGAAAGGATTGGGGGTGCAGATCGTGACTAAAAAACAGTGGCTCTTTCGCGGAATGCGTGCGGGAATACCTATCTCGCTCGGCTATTTTGCGGTTGCTATCAGCCTCGGTATTGCGGCAAGAAATGCGGGTTTTTCCGCTTTTCAGGCGACACTCACGAGCTTTC
Source organism: Clostridia bacterium (assembly GCA_017503865.1). Lineage (GTDB taxonomy): Bacteria > Bacillota > Clostridia > Oscillospirales > CAG-272 > HGM12713. Next base: position 7,122 of record JAFVSI010000064.1, read on the forward strand.
TGATAAATGCCTCGGCGGGCGAATACGTAGGCTTTACGCTCATAGCCGCAGGGGCGAGCTACCTTGAGGTCTTTATAATGGAAGCGGTGGCTAACGCGAGATACTTGCTTATGTCCTGTGCACTCTCACAAAAGCTCGAGCCGAGAACCCCTATGTGGAAGCGACTGCTGCTCGGCTACTGCATTACCGACGAGGTGTTTGGGGCGTCTATTGCGGTCGAGGGACACGTTGATCCTATCTTTACCTACGGTGCGATGATGATAGCCGTGCCGGGCTGGTCACTCGGTACGCTCACGGGAGTTTTGCTCGGCAATATAATGCCCCCGTTTTTACTCAGTGCACTTTCGGTAAGCCTTTACGGAATGTTCATTTCGGTATTTATTCCCGAGGCAAAGAAAAACAAGATCGTGGCGTCGCTTATACTCATTAGTTTTGTGGCAAGCTTTGCATTTATGAAGATACCGCTCTTCGATTTTATTTCGGAGGGAATCAAGATTATAGTTTTGACGGTCCTCATCTCGCTTGCGACGGCGATAATTTTCCCCGTGAAGGAAGGGGGCGAGCGTGATGCATAATATATACATTTACATTTTGGGAATGGCACTCGTTACCTATGCGATACGCGTTCTTCCGCTCACACTTATCCGCAAGAAGATAGAAAACAGACTTATCCGTTCCTTCCTTTACTACGTGCCCTACGTAACCCTTGCGGTGATGACCTTCCCCGCAATAATTGATGCAACGCAGTATCCGATAGCGGGGGCGATAGCACTGCTTGTGGCAATAGTATTCGCATTTTTTGGCAGAAGTCTCTTTTTTGTGGCAATATCGAGCTCGCTTACCGTTCTTGTCGTTGAGCTCATTATAAAATTATTGACAAAGTAGACAAACTGTGCTAAAATAAATAGGTTAAAGAAAATAAGTTACTTAATATAAAAGGAGAAGAAAATGGAAAATAACGTTAATAACACTATTTCTCTTTCCGAGCAGGAGCAGGTTCGCCGCGATAAGCTAAAGAAGATGGTCGACGAGGGCAAAAATCCCTATGAGAAGACCGAGTATGACGTAACCGCTCATTCTACTGATATTATCGAGAATTTTGAGGAATGCGAGGGCAAGGAATTTTCCGTTGCGGGTAGAATGATGTCCCGCAGAATTATGGGTAAGGCATCCTTTATGCACCTTTCCGACCGCGAGGGCGAGATCCAGGTCTACGTTAAGCGTGACGACGTTGGGGAAGAGGATTACACTTCCTTCAAGAAGGATTTTGATATCGGTGACATCGTGGGTGTTCGCGGCGTTGCATTCAAGACCAACAGCGGCGAGGTTTCTATCCACGCAACTCATATAGAAATGCTTTCAAAATCTCTCCGTCCGCTCCCCGAAAAATTCAAGGGGCTTAAGGACGTTGACGCAAAGTACCGTCACAGAGAGGTTGACCTCATAATGAATGCCGACGTAAGAAAGACATTTATTACGAGAAGTAAGATAATCGATTTCCTTCGTAACTATCTTAACGGCAGAGGATATCTTGAGGTTGATACACCTATTCTTCAGACTCTTGAGATTGGTGCTTCTGCCCGTCCCTTTATCACACACCATAACACTCTTGATATTGATATGGTGCTCAGAATTGAGACCGAGCTTTACTTAAAGCGTCTTATAGTTGGCGGATTTGAGAAGGTTTACGAGGTTGGACGTATTTTCCGTAACGAGGGTATGGACACAAAGCACAACCCCGAGTTCACCTCTATCGAGCTTTACGAGGCTTATACCGACTTCAAGGGAATGATGGACCTTGTTGAAGATATGATGAAAAAGCTTGTTGTTGCCGTTTGCGGTACTACAAAGATAAATTATCAGGGCAAGGAGATTGACCTCGGTCATTGGGAGAGACTCACGATGAAAGAGGCTGTCAAGAAGTACAGCGGCGTTGATTTTGACGAGATAAAGAGCGACGAAGAGGCAATTGCTATCGCAAAGGAGAAGCACGTTGAGCTTCCCGAGATTCCCACAAAGGGTGCGATACTCGCTGAGTTCTTTGACGCATTCGTTGAGGAGAACCTCATTCAGCCTACCTTTATTTACGAATATCCCGTTGAGAACTCACCTCTTGCTAAGCGTAAGCCCGATGATCCTATGTTCACCGAGAGATTTGAGTACTTTATAAACGCTACCGAGTACGGTAACGCATTCTCCGAGCTTAACGATCCTATCGACCAGAGAGAGCGTTTTGAGAAGCAGGTCGCAGACAGAAAGATGCTCGATCCTACCTCTAACGCACAGGTTGATTACGATTACGTAATGGCACTTGAGCACGGTATGCCCCCCACAGGCGGACTTGGCTTTGGTGTTGACCGTCTCGTAATGCTCCTTACGGACAGTGCATCTATCCGTGACGTACTCCTGTTCCCGACAATGAAGCCCCTTGCAAACGACAGAGGCTTTGAGGTTGAGGAAGACGCAGAGTAATTTAATACTAAAAAAGTACAACCGCAGACGAAAGTCTGCGGTTGTTTTGCTATAAATTGTATTTAACCGATAAATTACCCCTTTGGGGTAGAAACCTTCGGTTCCAAAAATTTGAAGAAGGCAAAGAGGCAGAGAGGCTTCGGATTGCAAAAAATTATATGGGCGACTCTTAAAAAAGGAGTCGCCCATATATAATTACATATTTATAACTCTAACGTCGATATTTTCCTCGTTACAGAGGCGTACCTCGCGGTCGTGGCAGGAGAAGAGAATGCACTGTCCGTGCTCTGCCGCGTGCTCACTTAGCATAGATAGGAGCTTTCTTGCTCTCTTGTCGTCGATCATAGCAAGAGTTTCGTCCATAAGAAGCGGAGCGGTCTCGTCCTCTCCCATAAGAGCGAGAAGGGAAAGACGAAGGGCAAGATATGCCGCGTCCTTCGTGCCCGCACTGAAGGAGTCGACCGTGTACGAAAAGCCGTCCTCGCTCATCGAAAGCTCAAGAGAGTCGGTGACGCTTACACTGTCGTACTTGCCGTCGGTGATAACTCTCATATATTCGTTTGCGTGGCTTCGTATCTGCGGAGCTATCGTGTTTCTAAGATTTGCCGAGGCGGTTGTGATAGTCTCCATCGCAAGTGCGATAGCCGCGTATGCCTTTGTCTGCACCTCGAGATCTTCGTCGACGTCACTTAGCTTTGCCGCAATATCGAAGGGATCTTGTGTGCTGTATTTTCGCTCGATCAAGCTGCGTTCATAGCCAAGCTTCATATCGGTCAAAGTTTTGAGCTGATTTGCATACGCCGCCTTGTTGGTCTTTGCGGTGCGTATCTCGGCGTCGCTCATTTTGAGTATCTCGTCGGAGACGCGTCTGCGTATCTGGTTTTCATTGTAGTCGCCAAGCTCTGCCGAGGTTTCTTTTATCTTTGCCTCAAGTGCCACAAGCCTTCCCGAAAGAGAGTCCTTCTTGTCGCAAAGAGCGGTTATCTTTGTGAGCGTTTCGTCAGCCTTCAAAATAAGCTCCTCTGCATTCTCTCTTGCCGAAATACCGTAAAGAGAGAAGTATTCGAGAGCCTTATTCACAGCAGAGGCAAGGACTCTTTCCTTGACGCTCCTTTGTGCCTCGCACTCGCGTAAAAGCTCGCTCTCTTCGTCAGTACGGGAAAGAGCCTTCCTTGCGTCTGAGAGAAAGCCGTTTATCTCGCCCTCGTTTATGTCAAGCCCCTCACACGTCGTTTGAAGCTCCTTTTTAGCCTTTGCACATCCGCCCACGAATACAAGTGCGAGTGCAAGGAAGAGAAGAGAGAGGGGAAGGAAAACAAAATACGCGGGTACGGGAAGATGTAGGGGAATATTCAAAAATCCGAGCGGAGCAGATACAAGTGCCAAAAGTGCAAAGACAAGAGCTGCCGCAGCATTTGATCTTTTACTGTTTTGTGCTTTTGAAATCTTGCCCTCAAGTGAGTCGATACCGCCGTTTGCAGACACCTTTTTCGCTATAAGACGGCTGTTTTCGTCAGCCTGCTCTTCAAGTGCGAGAATGGCACGGTCTGCCTCTTTTTTATCTTTTTGGGCAAAGGACAGCTCACCGACAATACCCCTCAAATTTGACACGAAGGAGCGGTCAAGCTTACGCTCTCCAACAGTCAGCTCGCCCTCTAATTTCGAAAGCTCTGACTCGACAAGTCCCTTTTCTTCCTCGTACGAGTGGAGCAATTCAAACTGCTTTACTACCGCACGGAGACCGATTTTTGAGACAAGCTCGTCGGCAATTTTTTGAGACTCCGAGACCTCTTTTATCTTTGCGTCAGTCCTTTTGAGGTCGGCTTCGATTCCTTCGGTCTCGCAACGGTCGTCAACGGATTTTTTGTATTGCTCCAAAAGGGTGTTTTTCTTTGTGGTGAGCTTAAATATTGAGCCGCCCTTTTGATTTTTGTGGAGTAGTCTTTTGCGGAGCTTTTCGAGTCCGCCGAGAGCCTTTTGCGAGTCGATAGACTCGTCAGCACTCGAAAGAAGGTTCTTTATGGCTGTGCCTATCTCCTTGCCGCCAACGCTTGAGCAGCCGAGCTGAGAGATACTTGAGCTGCTCTCGAAAACGTCAGCGGGAATGCCGAGCAGAAATTCACCGACCGAGCCGCTGTACTCGCAAACAAGACCGCTGCGGGCGTCGCTCAGTTGTACCTTTTCGGGATAAGTTCTGCCGCTTCTGCGTATCTGTCTGTCGATTCTGTAAAGCTCCTCGCCCACAGAGACTGTCATATAGCCCGAGGCAACATCGCTTGAATGAGAGAGAGCCTTGTCTATCTCCGCCACAGAGCCTGTCTTTACCTTTTTCGAAAGCCCGTAGAGCATAAACTTAATAAAGAGCATAAGCGAGCTTTTGCCCGACTCGTTATCTCCCTTAACGATGGTGAGGTTCTCGTCAAACTCAAAATCTTTATTTACAAGTGGGCCGAATTCGTTAATATGTATTTTTACTATTCTCATTACTCGTCCCCCTCAAGTTCGTTTTCGTCAAGCTCGAGAACGCTTGAAACATTATGTCCGTCAAGAGCTAAGAGTGCGACCGAGAGTGCCTTTGCGGCAAGTCTACGCTCGTCGGTGTCCTCGCTCTCGAGCTTCGGCAAAAGGGTTCGGTATATCTCGCCCTTGATGCTTGTGTCACGCATAAGATAATCGCTGTCGGGGACGGGAAGTGTGCGGTCCTTTATTTCAAGGAGAGCAAGCTCGCCCCGATTTTTCTCGAGTGCCTTTTCGTTGACGGTGAGCGTTATATCGACAGTTCCGACAAGCGTAAGACGCAAAGAAATATTCTCTCCGTATCCTTTTTCGATTATAAAATCGGATATTTTCTGCGATAATTCGGACTCATCGGCAGCACCGCTTACGTCAAGCTCCTCGCGAATGAAGGACTGCTCCGAAAATACCACCCGCTTCGACTTGGTCTTGTCGCCGTCAAGCGTGACGAGGTAAGCACCGCCCTCGCCAAGCTCGTCAAAGCTTCGACCGAAGAGAAATCCGCAATAGCTTATGGGAGTGCCACCCGATTTTATCTCGGGCGGATTGTGAACGTGACCGAGAGCTGCATAGCTAAAGCCAAATCTCTCAATGTCCGAAACCGTCACGGGAGCATATTTCGAGAGGGGAGCACCAAGCTCCGCGTGGGCACAAAGAAGGCGTATGGGATTTTTGCCGAGTGCCATGTTATATTCTGCAAGGGGTGAATGCTCGAGCGAGGACGTCACGAAGGCATAGCCGTAAACGCTCAGCTCAAGCTCGTCAAAATCAAATCTCGAAAGCTCCTCTGTGGAGAAAACACGCACGTTTTCGGGCAGAGCTCCGCTTTTGTAGAGGGGAACTAACGAGTACGGATCGTGATTTCCGGGAGCGATGACGATGGGCTTCGCAAAGTCGCGAAAGAGCTTTATGACAAGCTCCTTTGTGGCGGCACTGACGTATTTGCTGTCAAAGAGGTCGCCCGCAATAAGAATGACGTCAACGTCCTCCTGTATTGCGTATTGCATCATTTTACTGAAAACCTGTCGGTGACTGTCCCTTGCCTTCTCAGCAGCATTGAAGTCGAGAGAGGAGAGGGGACTGTCAAGATGAAGGTCGCCCGTATGAAGAATTTTTAGCATATCAATCTCCAATTTTTGTATCAAAAATATATCAATCTAATTATACCACAATTTTATCAATACTTCAATACACAAAATGGGACAGTACGCATAAACTTTAAGTGAAATATTTCTATTTTGGGGGTAGAAAATGATAGTTGAGATACCTTATGACAGAGAGAGGGCTGTCGAATATGCAAGGCGATGGGCTCTTTCGCGAAATCCTCTTTTTATAGATTTTACGGGAATAGGCGGAAACTGCACGAATTTTGTCTCACAATGTCTTTATGCGGGAGCACCCGTAATGAATTACACCGAGACATTCGGCTGGTATTATATATCGGAGAGCGAGCGTGCACCCGCTTGGAGCGGAGTTGACGAATTTTACAATTTTCTTGTAGGCTCGATGGGATTTCGGGGAGAGGGAAGTCTAATAGGTCCGTACGGCACGCGTGCGACTATGCCAAATCAGGTGCAGATAGGCGATGTGGTACAGCTTAGAAATTCGGAGGGTGAATTTTACCATTCTCTTATAATAAGCGGATTTCGTGAAGGAGATATTCTCGTATGTGCACAGTCGAACGATGCCCTCGACCGCCCTCTGTCGAGCTATTCCTATTCGGGACTACGCGTAATACATATCGACGGAGCGAGAGTCGAGCTCGACACCGAAACGCCTTTTTTAAATATACTCGAGGGAAGATCCATAACCCCCATCACAGTCCTCGGCAGAGAAGAGAATAACGAAGCATAACGGTTTGCGTGGATTGTTCAAATTTTGATATAGCGGTGAGGCTTTGGGAAAGTGGTTGAAAAGTTTTGCGTCGCTTTTTCAAAAGCGACCGCCCATCCAACGCGCGTAGCGTTGGTCGCTCGTCGCAACGAGCGAAACTCCCCTGTCGTTCGAAACGCCACGAAGGGTGAATTGCGGCATAGCCGCGAGAGGGTGAACACAAAACGGCACGTGAAGTTTGTGAAAGATTTAAGTTTTGTTTGTGCCGTTATCGAATATCCCTCGTTGCTTAAACAGCAACGTTCCGTAAACGGAAACGGAATATTCCCTAAATTAGTTTTTACTCAAA
>JAFVSI010000018.1 GCA_017503865.1 Clostridia bacterium
CGAGGCTCTTCTCGCTGCGGCTCGGTCACATTTCGGCTCTGACAACCGCACAGGGTTGTCATTCACTACCGAAATGCCGCTTCGCTACCTCGAGCTCCGCGAGCTTTTAAAAAAGCTCGACCAAAACTTTTTAATCCTTTTCCCAACTCCCCCACAAATACCAATTTATCACCTTGATTTTCAAAAAAATTCATATTCAAACCGCTGAATATTTACAGTTAGGTAATTTGTGCTTATTGACAATCGGGAACAAAAAATATATAATATTATGAGACGGTATTTGCCGTCACCCTAAAAAAAGGGGGATATTATATGAAAACGAAAAGAATTATTATTTTTCTTACTCTTTTTGTGATTGCTCTATTGTGTCTTTCGTCGTGCGATACCACAATAGGCGAAAAAACACCAGAGAGCAATGTATATCACACAGTAACCTTCAACTTTAACAACGGAGACGAAATATACTCCACACAGGTCGAGGACGGGCAAACGGTAGCCCAGCCTATCTCGCCCGAGCGTGAAAATTACATTTTCAACGGCTGGAAGGCGGCGGGAAAATATTGGGATTTTTCCGTTCAAAGAGTTTACTCGGACACAGCCTTCGTAGCACAGTGGATAGATGCTTCGTCTATCTTCTCCTATGCAACGAACGATGACGGCACGGTAACCCTTACCGCATATAACGGCAAGCTTGCCGAAATAAGAATCCCCGAAAAAATTTCGGGTATGACGGTAAGCGGCATAGGCGAGGGGGTTTTCGAGGATTTTTCGGACGAGACCGCAAAAATAATCGTATTGCCAAAGACTGTCACCTCGATAGGTGCGAGAGCCTTCCGAGACTGCACCGAGCAAATAGTTATTATGGGAGAGATATCGAAACTCGGTGAAAGTGCGTTTGAAAACGCTTCAAAGCTTAAAGTGATAACACTTTCCGACACCCTCTCCGAAATTCCCTTCAAGGCGTTTTCGTCAGCTACAGCCCTCACCGAAATCACACTGCCAAAGAGTGTAACGGCAATTTCAGAGGACGCATTTATGAACTGTACCGCACTTCGCTCGCTCGTAATCTCGAGCCCTACCCTCTCGGTCGGCAACTCCGCTTTTTCGGGTTGTACCTCACTTGTAACGGTCTTTTATACCGAGAGTCAAGCAGAGTGGGAACAGATACTCCTCGGCGTTGACAACGGCGGCAACGGAAACGATTATTTCAACAATGTAAAAACATATTATTACAGCGAAAGCGAGCCTGAGAGTGCGGGCGACTTTTGGTACTATAACGACAAAAACGAGCCTCGCTGCTGGCTGGTAAGCTAAAGGAGAATAAAAATGAAGAATAAAGAAGCGGCTTGCCCCGCAAGAAAGACCTCGATAGGCGGTCAGGCACTTATCGAAGGAATAATGATGAGAGGCCCGAAAAAGTCGGCAATGGCTGTACGCGACCCGAAGGGTGAAATGGTCATTGAGGAGTGGGAAAACACAGCCTCAAAGCGTCCCGCAATCTGCAAATGGCCTCTTATACGAGGCGTTTTCGGCTTCATCGACTCAATGACAGTCGGCTACAAGGCACTTATGCGTTCTGCCGAGATAGCAATTGATGAGGAAGAGGAAGAAAAAGCAAAAGCCGAGAAAAAGGCTAAAAAGGAAGAGGAAAGAGCTAAAAAGAACAAGGCTCCGAAGAAAGAAAAGAACAAGGAAAAAGACGGTAAAAAAGAGACCGACACCCTCTTTGGCGTTCTAATGGGAGTTGCGTCCGTTCTTGGAGTAGTCCTTGCAGTAGTGCTTTTCATAGTTCTTCCAAACTATATATACAAGTGGCTCGAAAGCGTAATTCCCTTCCTGCCACTCGAGAATACGGCACTCAACTCGCTTGTAAAATCGGGATTTGAGGGACTTTTGCGTATCGCAGTGCTCGTTGGGTATATGGCTCTCGTTACGCTTATGAAGGATATAAGACGTACCTTTATGTATCACGGAGCTGAGCACAAGACCATCTTCTGCTATGAAAACGGACTTGAGCTGACTGTCGAGAACGTAAAGAAGCAAAGAAGATTCCACCCCCGCTGCGGAACGTCATTTCTTATCCTTATGCTTCTTGTAAGTATGTTTATCTCATTCTTTATCGACCCGATATTCATTCTCGCAACGGGAAGCGAGGCACACGTTGCCATTCGTTCGGTAATCAAGCTCCTGTTGCTTCCGATAAATATGGGAATAGGCTACGAGCTTATAAAGCTTGCGGGCAAGTACGACAATCTTTTTACACGCATAATCTCCGCCCCCGGTATGTGGCTGCAGCACGTTACGGTGCTTGAGCCCGAGGACGATATGATAGAATGTGCTATCGCAGCGTTTGAGAAGGTTCTTCCCGAAAACGAGAAAAAAGAAGAAGAAAAAACGACCGAAGAATAAAAAACACTAAAGCCGCAAAGCTGTGAGCTTTGCGGCTCTTATTTTTCCTCTCACAAAAAACCTTGACGGAAAATAAACTGTTAAGGGATACGACCGACTATGACATAAAATTCCAATCTTAATTTTTTGCAGCCGTGTTTTAAGTGGCAAATATAAGGCAAAAATATACTTGAAAGCAAAAACATAGGCGGTCAACCGTCTTCAACAAAAGATAATTAAGAGAGGAAACGCAAAACAATGAGTGTTAAACGTGGAGATATTTACTATGCCGACTTAAGTCCCGTCGTCGGCTCTGAGCAAGGCGGACTCCGTCCCGTCCTCATAATTCAAAACGACGTGGGAAACCGTTACAGCCCGACCGTCATCGCCGCCGCTATCACCTCGAGAATGGGCAAGACACGTCTTCCTACTCATATCGATATATATGCCGACAAGGCAGGTCTCTCAAAGGATTCGGTCATTCTTCTTGAACAGATACGAACGCTCGACAAGCAAAGACTCAAGGAAAAAATGGGACACCTTGACGACGGTATGATGAACGAGGTCAACAATGCTATTGCCGTGAGCTTCGGGCTCGGTGGAGTGCCCGCAACATCTGCCACTGACATAGGCGAGGGTGCCTCAGACGAAAGAGGTGCGGTACTTGCATAATCGGTAAAGGACTCAAAATGTTGAGTTCTCAAAAAGTTTAATTTATTCTCTTGATTTAGTAACAAATTTGGTGTAGAATATTGTTATTAAGCTCGGGAGAATAACGATGAAATACACAGAAAAGTATAAAGTAAGATGGCACGACACAGATGCTATGAGAAAGGTACGCCCCTCAGAGCTGCTCGTCTATATGCAGGAGACGGCAAACAGACAGTTTGAAAGTGTGGGCAGAGACCTTGATGCCGAACGCGACACCAAAAAGGTCGCATTTATTCTAAGCAGAATAAGTCTTGATTTTTACGCTCCTCTTCACGCGTACGAGGAAATAGAGGTAGACACCTTTACCTGCGAGTCACGCGGATTTTCATTTGAAAGAGGATTTTTAATTCGCAGAGGCGAGGAAACTGTTGCAAAGGGTGCGTCGGTATGGGCTCTTGTAAATATTGAGAACGGCTCCCTTCTCCGTGCAGAATCTTATGACGTGGAATTTGAGAATGAGCCAAAGGCTGTGACCGAGACACCGCTTCGTATAAGAATACCGAAGCACGAGGAATTCGAGCTTGTCGGCAAGAGAAAAATAACCTACTCCGACATCGACTACAATATGCATATGAACAACACGAAATATCCCAATATGCTTTGTGATTTTATGGAGCTTGACGATACCGAAAAAATCGCGGGTATGTCGCTTTCCTATCTGCACGAGGCGGCTCTCGGCGACGAGATAGATATATACAGAGTTAAAACCGATGACGGATATTTCTTTAAAACCATGAATAAAGACGGCAAGGTGCTTCTCGAGGCTCTTGTCGTTTGTAAATAAAAAACTGCCTTCGGGCAGTTTTTTTGTTTTGAAATAGTCAAGTTGTTTTGAAATGTTTATTGACAAGGCTATGCCTTATAGGATATAATTTTTACACAACTTATTTTTAAGGAGAACTGAAAAATGAAAAAGTTTTTATCTTTAGTTTCCATTTTGCTCGTAATTTTGATGGCTTTTGCTTCCTTCCCCGTATTTGCAGAAGAGGTAGAAGAGGAAAACAAGTCCTTCGAGCTTCCCAAGAACGTCAAAAAATACTACGCAAACAATATTTCCGGCACCACTCCCAACATAGACGGTGTTATAGATGAGAACGAATACGGAGAGCGTACCGTAAGAATTGACAACCCTTCCGCAATGGCAGGTAACGAAAGAGTCTTTATGACCGAGCCCGCTGACGAAACTCTCAGATCTGAATATATGGATTTCTGGTTTGCTTATGATGAAAACAATATCTACATAGCTATTTACGACCCCGGCTTCAAAAAGATCGACAACGGCGACGAATTTACAAAGAACGACGTTCCCTTCAGATACAACTACTTCTTTTTGATGGGCTTTATCCTTGACGATCTTATGTGCGATTTCCGTTTCGGCGGATTTTCCACAAACGTTGTTTGGAATGATCTTTTCTATCATGAATTTGGAAAAGGTTATCCGGCTCCTATAAAGACTTACGATCTTGTATCCGAGTGTGTAGTAAGAAAGGTTGACACCGATATTGGTGCTGACGTGGGATTTGGAGACCTTCTTTCCGCCAACGGAAACCCCAACTATACCGGTGGCTCTTGGGAAGTATATATCGAAATGAAGTTCGCTAAAGACCAGATAGCTAACGCTATGAACGAGTGCTTCTTCACCGATTACGACACCATTCCCAATGCAATGTATTTCGACTTCACAACAAACACTTACAAAGCAAAAGCTGACGATCTCAACGATGCGTATAATCAGTACTTCAACTGGATCGGTGACAACAACGTTGCAGGCAAGCAGGGCGAATATGCCGATTTCGGTTACTATGAGGGCATGAAGTACGAAACCATATTCGACCTCATCGTTTTCGGTGACGAAAATACCGTAATCGAGCCCGCTGATCCCTTCCCTGTAAGAGAAGAGACCGAGCCTGTAACAGAAGCTCCTGTGACCGAGGCTCCCACAAATGAGAATCCCACCGAGGCTCCCGCAACAGAAGCTCCCGTGACCGAGGCTCCTGCTGAAGGCGGCTGTGGCTCTTCCGTTGCTCTTGCAGGAATTGCCCTCGTAGCAGCTCTTGGCACTTGCACAGCTTTCGTCGCAAAGAAAAAAGAGGACTAATTAAATAAATATCTAAAAAACAGGAGAGGCAAAAGGCAGGTTCTCATAAGGAAGTTTAATTTCTCTTGTAGGGACCGGCGTCCTCGACGGTCCAAAAAGGTATAATTGCTCTGCTATAAACAAAGATACCCCCGACAGATTTCAATCTGTCGGGGGTAGTTTATTCACATCTATAAATTGAAATTCAGAGAGTAGATCGCTTCAAAACGTCAAAAACTATTCTATCGGATACTCAACATATAGCATTTTTTCAACTTCTTCTTCGGTAGCATTGAATATATTAGAATAAACTTCAATATTTGTTCGTGCATTAGTATCAAAGGTAGCAAATATATCAACAATGGTATATAGCCTTATCTTAACTATTTGATTATGAATATTAACATATTCTGACTCATACTCTTTTGCTATTTTCTCAGATTTCAAGTCTGCGTCTTCCATACTTAATGCTTTGATTAAAATGATTCTTTCTTCCCAAGCTGGTGTTTCATCCAGTAATTCATTATCTATACTATAAAACTTTGATTGATATAAACATTTTACTGCATACATATCTTTCATAATACTTATCTCCAATCTAATCAACAATTTCTTATTTGTCATTCTGTTTTATCGCCAGTTTCGCCTTTGTATTACAAAGAC
>JAFVSI010000019.1 GCA_017503865.1 Clostridia bacterium
ATACGGTTCTACAACAATGAACGTATTCAACTCAAAACAAAACTGACACCTCTCGAAAAGCGATGTCAGTTCGTTGCTTAATTCTTAATTATACTACCCACAGGGGCTTTTTGTACTGTCCGCACAATTTGGGGCAGTTCATTTGCTTGGTCTTTTTGTTTTTTATTTAATTGTTGTCAATATATCTGCAAGCGGCAAGGGCTGCAACCGAGCCGTCTGCGGCTGCGGTAGTTACCTGTCTGACCGCTTTCGTTCTGCAGTCACCTGCTACGAAAATACCCTTAGAATCTGTAAGACAACCCTCGTCAGCGATTATGTATCCGTAATCGTTGAGCTTAGTGAGGTTTTTGAAGGGCTCGTTTTCGGGCTGCTGACCGATAGCAACGAAGATTCCGTCGACCTCGAGCGTCGAGTATTCCTCGCTTGATGTGTTGAGAAGCTTTATTGCATTAAGTCCGTTCTCTCCACCGATAAGCTCGGTGACGATTGTGTTGAAAATAAACTTAACGTTATCACGCGTTTCAAGCTTTGATACGAGCTTGCTTTCACCCGTCATCTGTGCGAGGTTTTGAACGATAGTAACCTCGGTACAAATGTCGGAAAGAAGCACCGCGTCCTGAAGTGCGGTGTTTCCGCCGCCTATAACTGCTACCTTTTTGCCGTTATAGAAAGCACCGTCGCAAACTGCACAGTAGGAAACACCCTCGCCGACAAGCTCGTTTTCACCTTCAAGTCCGAGCTGACGGTGCTTGGAGCCCGTTGCTAATATAACGGTCTTCGTTTCAAAGGAGTCACTGTCGGTCTCAACCGTATATCCGTGTGTTGCGGGGAGAATGCGTGTTACCTCTGCAAGCTCTATTTCGGCACCGTGCTCAAGCACCTGATCGAGCATCATCGTTGCAAGCTCGTTCCCGCTGATAGCAAGCTGTGTGGGGTAGTTTTCAACTCTCGGCGAATAGGTTATCTGACCGCCAAAGTTTTCCTTTTCGATAAGAAGCACCTTTTTATCGGCTCTGAGAGCATATATAGCCGCGGTAAGACCTGCTGGACCTGCTCCGACAATTATAATATCATACATACGTATAGTCTCCTTTACTAATGCGGAGCCGTAAAATGTTACGGCTCCGCTTGTTGCAGCTTATTTGTTTGCTTCGATGAACTTCTTGATGTTGTTTTTCTCAACCTTCTCAAAGCTATCGCCGTTATCAATTACAAGTACGGGAACTGCACCCTTGACATTGTACTTTAACGCAGTCTCGGGATCCTTGTCTGCATATACCTTTTCGAAGGTGTAGCCTGCATCTTCAAGGAGCTTTGCGGCTACCTTGCAGTTGGGGCAAGTGGTCGTTGCTATGAGAACAAGCTTTGCTCCCTCTGCCTTGCAAGTACACTCGTCAGCCTTCTCAGCCTTCTTCATAGGTGTATTGTCATAAAGGTCGGCGCTGAGTCCGCGATTGCTGAGAGAAGTGGGAATATCGTAAAGCTTACGCTCCTTATATTCCTGCGACTTACCGTCGTTCCAGTTCTGAACGGGACGGTAGTAACCTGTGATACGGCTGTATACCTCGGTCTTTTCTCCGCAGTGAGGACAAGTGAAGTGCTCACCTGTGAGGTAACCGTGCTTTTGACATACAGAGTATGTGGGAGAGAGTGTGTAGTAGGGAAGCTTGTAATTTTCCGCAATCTTTCTTACGATGTTAGCGGCAGCCTTCCAGTCGGGAAGCTTTTCGCCGAGGAATGCGTGGAATACTGTTCCCGATGTGTAGAGAGTCTGGAGCTCGTCCTGAATATCAAGAGCATCGAAGATGTCCGCAGTGTAGGAAACGGGAAGGTGAGAGGAGTTGGTGTAGAAAGGAGTCTCGCCCTTCTTTGCGGCGGTGATGATCTCGGGGAATCTCTTAACGTCGTGCTTTGCAAATCTATATGTTGTAGATTCTGCGGGAGTAGCTTCGAGGTTGTAGAGGTCGCCGTATTTCTCCTGGTAGTCGGAGAGACGCTCACGCATGTGGTTGAGAACGTTCTTTGTGAATTCCTGAGTCTTTTCGTTTGTAAGGTCTGCACGGAGCCACTTAGCATTGAGACCGACCTCGTTCATACCGATAAGACCAATGGTAGAGAAGTGGTTGTTAAATGTTCCGAGGTATCTCTTGGTATAGGGATAAAGTCCCTCGTCAAGAAGCTTTGTGATGATAGTTCTCTTTATCTTGAGTGAACGAGCCGAAATGTCCATAAGGCGGTCGAGACGGGCGTAGAAGTCAGCCTCATCTTCAGCAAGATATGCGATTCTCGGCATATTGATAGTTACAACGCCGACAGAACCTGTGCTCTCACCGGAACCGAAGAAGCCACCCGACTTCTTGCGAAGCTCACGAAGGTCAAGACGGAGACGGCAGCACATACTACGAACGTCGCTGGGCTCCATATCGGAGTTGATGTAGTTAGAGAAGTAAGGAGTACCGTACTTTGAGGTCATTTCGAAGAGAAGACGGTTGTTTTCTGTGTCGGACCAGTCAAAGTCAGCGGTGATGGAATAGGTGGGGATAGGATACTGGAATCCGCGTCCGTTGAAGTCGCCCTCGATCATAGTCTCGATGAACGCCTTGTTTATCATATCCATTTCCTTCTTACAGTCCTTGTACTTGAAGTCCATTTCCTTGCCGCCAACGATAGCGTTCTGCTCAGCAAGGTCAGCGGGAACTGTCCAGTCAAGAGTGATGTTCGAGAAAGGAGCCTGTGTACCCCAACGGGAAGGCGTGTTTACACCGAAAATGAAGGATTCGATGCACTTCTTGACCTGGTCGTAGTTGAGGTTATCAACCTTTACGAAGGGAGCAAGATAGGTGTCAAAGGACGAGAATGCCTGAGCACCTGCCCACTCGTTCTGCATAATACCGAGGAAGTTTACCATCTGGTTGCAGAGGGTTGCGAGGTGGCTTGCGGGGGCGGAAGTGATCTTGCCGGTTACACCGCCGAGACCTTCCTGAATGAGCTGCTTGAGCGACCAACCTGCACAGTAGCCTGTGAGCATCGAAAGGTCGTGAATGTGAATATCTGCGTTTCTGTGTGCGTTAGCTATCTCATCGTCATAAATTTCGGAGAGCCAGTAGTTAGCTGTGATAGCTCCCGAGTTTGAAAGGATAAGACCTCCGACCGAGTAAGTAACGGTTGAGTTTTCCTTAACTCTCCAGTCGGTTACCTTAACGTAAGAGTCAACAATTTCCTTGTAGTCAAGGATCGTAGACTTCATATTACGGAGTTTTTCTCTCTGTCTACGGTAAAGAATGTAAGCCTTAGCAACGTCGGAATATCCTGCCTGAACGAGAACGTTCTCAACACAGTCCTGAATATCCTCGACAGCTATGAGCCCTTCCTTTATCTTGGGCTCAAACTCAGCCGTTACCTTGAGGGCGAGAAGATCTATTACGCTGGGATGATAGTTTTTTTCCTGAGCTTCGAAAGCGAGCTTTATAGCTTCGCTGATTTTTTCAAGATTGAAATCGACGACTTTGCCGTCTCTTTTTAGTACGTGATACATATTTTCCTCCTATATATTGTGTTTTTTTGATTTTTGAGTGAGCATATATAGTATAAACCATATAAAGACATTTGTCAATTGTGAGATGTTACAATATATCGGTTGAAATATTGTCAAAAATCACTATATCTTGTCTAAAAAATAAAAAACAAGCACCAAATCTTGTGCGGTTTGCCCTAAAATCTACATTATATATAGTGTTTGTTGCACAAGAAAATTGAGACAAACTGTATAATATTAAATAAATATTGTAAAAAAGAGATAAAAAACAAAAAAATTTCAAATAGGTATTGCAATTTATGAAATTATGTGGTAAAATACCTTTAGGTTTGGGGTAGCTATGCCCTCGTAAGGACGGGGATGTGGTACTTCTGCTTAATTATCAGTTAATAATTTGCGAATAGCAAACAATGAAAGAGAGGAACTTTTTTATGAAGAAAATTCTCGTTGCGATCGCTTTGGTGATCGTTTTGACAACTCTTGCAGTGCTTCCTACTTTTGCTGCAGACAATGCAAAGGTTAGCGTTGAAGAGCTTATCAAGTGGAACGTACTCGGTGAAAACGATATTCACTACGTTGGTGCTCCCACAACAACACCTCCTACACAGGACGGTAGTATCAAAAAGGGTGAGTATTCCTACTCCTTCCGTGCAACCGATCCCATCTTCCAGTGCACAACTGACCACAACTATAACAAGATAGCTTACAATCCCTTGACGGATTTCAGCTCCAACTACGTAGAGTACTACATCTCCTACGATGCTGATTACATATACTTCGGTATTTACGATGACCAGAGCGTACAGTGCGGAAGCTCTGTCAACTTCTTCTTCAAGTACGGTATCGACCCCGAGGACGTTTCTTACGCCAACCTTATCGGTCCTTCTACACAGATCGTTAACAGAGGTAAGGATTTTGCTGACTTCTACAAGGGTTCTTCGGGTGACGCAAGATACGTTTCTGTAAACGGTAAGTCAATTAAGTACATCGAGGTTGCTGACGGTATGTCCGGCGACGACGGTTACGGTGCTTACGACTCTGTTTATGAGTTTAAGATCAATAGAGCGGACGCTAAGGAAATATACAACGGTCTCAAGGGTACGGGATTTGTAGATAATCCTAAGGTCTTCTATGCAACGACCTACTGCTTGCAGTACGGTAAGGATCAGGTTAAGTCCTGCTACCGTTGGTGCGGTAGAGAGCTTACAAACGTTGAGAAGCTCAACCTCGGTGCAAGCATAGACTTTATTCCTCTTATCTTCGTTCTTGCTGAAGAAGGCTCTGACTTCCTCGGAAACGGTGCTCTTGAGGTTCCTACAAAGCCCGCTGAGACTGAGGCTCCTACAACCGAAGCACCCACAACCGCTCCCGAGACAGAGGCTCCTACAACCGAGGCGCCTACAACCGCTCCCGAGACAGAGGCTCCTACAACCGCTCCTGTAACTGAGGCTCCCACAACTGAGGCTCCTGATGAGGGTGGATGCGGATCTTCCGTAGCAGCTATGGGCATCGCTCTCGTAGCAGTTCTTGGAACTTGTGCAGTAGTAGTTTCCAAGAAAGAAGACTGATTTAATACATATATAATAATGTAGAGAATCGGAGCTTCAAAAAGTTCCAATATCAGAATTGTGGCGAAACCGCCACGAAAAAGAGTGGCGGTTTCGTTCAGCAAGATATATACATATAATATATTGTAGCTTTTGGATTTTGATAGAAGATGCAAAAATTGCTTTTTGCTAAAGAAAAAGCGGTTTGCGTTGCATAATTTATCCAATTACGAACGGGTTTTGAAAAAAATCTAAAAAAAATTAAAAAATTTTTGTATTTCCTATTGCAAAATTCAAAATAGTGTGATACAATATGTTTAACTTGGGGGGTAATGGCGTCCCAGGTATCGTTTTGAAAATTATTTAAATATAATTTTAATAAAATTACCAATGAAAAAATGAAAGTGAGGAAAACTTTTATGAAGAAAATTATTGTTGCAATCGCTATGTTGCTCGTAGCAACTCTTGCAATTTCCGTTTCCGCAGCTACCGCTGCTGACTTCGGTGCAGAGACATACTACCTCGGCAACCCTGTAAAGACAGCTCCCGTTCTTGACGCTACATTCGGTGCAAACGAGTACACTGTTACATATACTCTCGATAAGGGTATATACCTTGATGCAGCTGGAAACGTTCTTACAACTCCCGCTGATGCATCCGCTCTTACATCCGCTGTTAAGGTTGGTGTAGCATACGACGTTGAGAACCTCTACGTTGCTATCGAGTCCACACTCGCAGCTAACGTTGCTTCTGCTGAGTATGCAATTACTAGCACTATCGGCACTCTTCCCAGCTTCAACGAGGCAAATGCTGAGGCTAAGAAGGTAGCTTACAAGACCGCTGACGGCAAGTTCGTTGGTGAGCTCGTATTCGACCTTGACAATGACGATGCTTCTGCTTACGGTAAGACCTTTACGCTTGCAATCCGCGAGACAACAAAGAATGCTGAGGGTGCAACTCTCAATGTTGCTGATTGGAACAAGATTGCTTTGACTTCTGGTCAGGAGTTCGAGATGAATGGTGCAGATACACTTACACACACATTCGTTCTCGGTTCTGAGGCTACTCTTGGTGACAAGGTAACTGTTGAGCAGGAACCCGTTGGTGTTCCCGGTCAGACACTTCCCGTTGTAACTGAGGCTCCCACAACTGAGGCTCCCACAACAGCTCCCGAGACTGAGGCTCCTACAACTGATGCTCCCACAACAGCTCCCGAGACTGAGGCTCCTACAACCGCTCCTGTAACTGAGGCTCCCACAACTGAGGCTCCTGAAGAGGGTGGATGTGGTTCTTCCGTAGCAGCTATGGGTATTGCTCTCGTAGCAGCTCTTGGAACTTGCGCAGTAGTAGTTTCCAAGAAAGAGGACTAATTTAGATTAGTGTCTAAAACAATAAAAATTTCAGGGCAGCTCAAATGAACTGCCCTGTTTTTTTTGCATTAGAAGAAAAGGAGATGCAGACTGCATCTCCTTTTCTTGTTATTTAAACTCCTCTTAATTGAACGTTTGGTACGTATGGCTTAACTATAGAAAGTATTTCTTCCATCTCATCTTTGTTGTAAGCCGAGAAGTTATCGTTAGCAATTAGATCTCCTGAATCTTTAAACTGTTGAAGAAAGTATTTGTTTGCTCCGCTTATCCACTTTCCTATTGAATTAAAATCGTCGTAGCTGTGAAGCTCGCGTACAACCGTTGTTCTGAACTCATATTCGCAAACACCTGTAAGAAGAAAATCAACGCTTTTGCGAACGTCATTCAAGTATTTATCCATATCGATTCCGCAAATGAGCGAGTATTTATCCTCAGCACCCTTAATATCCATAGCGACGTAGTCGACGAGATTTTCGTTAACAAGCTCTATGAGCATTTTTGAGTTAGAACCGTTGGTGTCAAGCTTAACAGCGTAGCCAAGATCCTTAATTTGCTTTATAAAATCCTTAATGTCCTTTTGTAAAAGAGGCTCTCCGCCGGTTACGCAAACTCCGTCAAGAATACCCTGGCGTTTCCTTAAATAGTCAAATAAAGCATCAATATTTACGGTATCAGAATTATCGTTTTTAGTTACGAGGGATGCATTGTGGCAAAATGGGCAACGGAAATTGCAGCCCGAAGTAAACACAGTACAAGCAACCTTTGTAGGAAAATCAAGTAGTGTGGTTTTTTGTAATCCTTTTATTATCATATCTTTATTTCTCTTGCTTTTTGATTATTTTGTCGTGATAAAAATTAGTATCCGTTGTAGTGGAACCGTTTGATTATAGTTGGGTAGTCCTTATATGCGAGATTGAGGTCAAAAGGCTCTGTAAAGCCATCAAAAGAGCCCTCGTCTGTGTATTGCCAAACTCCCATTGTCGTACCGTATTTAGTAAGATTCCATTCTGGAGAAGCGATATTATCGGCTGATACGTATCTTGCGTACCATATGTCATACTTGTTTACAATAGTTTCCTTCACAAAAAAGTTTTCAAGCCAATTGTTGTTTGTATATATAGCAGCGAAATATCCGTCAGCTTGTAGCTTTTCAACGAACGCTGCACACATCTCAGTTAAAAGCTCCTTTCCGAGAGCCTCGCCAAGCTCGGCTTTTTCAAAGTCAAGATAAACGGGGTATTCAAACTTTTTGTTTTCAATAATCTTCTTGAGGTTTTCTGCGTGCTCAAGCATTTCCTCAACGCCCGTTGCCTCAACGTAGTAATAGACGCCGAGCTCAATACCCGCCGCACGTGCTTTGGTGTAATTTATGTCGAAGAAAACGTCCTCCCCCGTTTTAGATGAGCCTGCTCTGATGATGGCAAAGTCAACACCGTTTGCCGCGAGAGTATTGAAGTTCAGTTCGCCGTTGTACGAGGAAACATCTATGCCCTTTGCGATAGGTGTTGAATTGTTTACGTAAGCACCGGTAAAAATAGCATATGAATACTCGTAATTTGATTTGTAGTTATAATCGCAATATTTGCAATCGTTTAAGGTGTATCCGTCTGCCGAGCTTGTGGCACGGATAATTTTAGCCGTATATGAATGTCCTGTGGGTTCGGTATAATCGGTAATAACCGACTTTCCGCACACTGTACAGCTTTTTGTTGTAAAGCCTTCTTCTTCGCAGGTAGGACTTGTTATGACCTCTGTAAAAACGTGTGCCTTAGCTGAAATGTAATCCGCCTTGTAGGCGAAAGAACAATTTTCGCACGCGTAGTTTACGTAACCTTCTTTTTCGCAGGTGGGGTTTACTACAGTTTCCTTGATGCTGTGGGGAAGCGAGGGCAGGGGATTTGTGGTAGCTTCATATTCACAAAGAGAACACTCGTTTATCGTGTATCCCGCAGACTTGCAGGTAGGAGTAACGGTGGTAAGTGTTATCGTATGTTCGACTATTGAGGTTGGCTCACTAATATAGCTGTAATCGCACTTCTTACATTTGTTGAGCGTATATCCCGCCTCGGTGCAGGTAGGCTCGATCAGCGTTTTTGTAAGGTCATGCGGCTCGGGAGCAACAAAATCCGATTCGAAAGAAAAAGAGCAATCAACGCAAGTAAATACCGAATATCCACGTTCTCCGCAAGAGGGCGGAATAACCATCTCGCTCATATCTCTATGTCTGCACTCACCGTTGCAGGATGAAAAAAGAAAAATAAGCAAGAGCAAAAGAAAGAAAATTTTTATGAATTTTAATTTCATATTTTTCTCCTTATATTGTGGATACCGGTTCGTGCATTGATTGCTCCGTTCCGATTATTTGATTATTCTATTATGCCTGAAGCAAAATGTAAAGAACAACGGAAAGAACTGCAAAAGCAATAGAGAGAACCGTTGTAATTGTGTTGAGCTGTGCGTCAAGCTTAGCCTTCTTTGACTTGCCGCCAAAGTTGTCAGCTCCGCCTGTGATAGAGCTCGAAAGTCCCTTTTCCTTTCCGGACTGGAAAAGAACAGCAACAATGAGGACGATAGCCATAACAATAATCAAAATACCAAGGATAATTTCCATTTTTATACCTCCGTAATAGATAATACTCGAAATCGAGAAATTATGCATAATCAGCTTATCTATTGTATCATATAAAAAAGAAAAAATCAAGAGAATTTTCATATTTTATGTAAAATTTATTATTTTGGCACTACAAGGGAAAAAACTAAAAAAATTTACAAAATTTATTCATTATATTGTTGCTTTTTTTTGAAAATATGATATACTATAAGTAGAAAATTTAAACAAGGGGGATTTTACTATGTGGTTCCAGAAAAAGAAAACAAATTACGGTAAGATAATCGCAATAACTGTTGCGGTCGTTGCGGCTGCTTCCGCTATCGCTTTCGTTATTTATAAGCTTGTTAAGAAGTACACGTCCGAGCTCGTTCTTGATTGCGATGACTTCCTTGATGAGTGCGACGAGTGCGATCTCGTTCTTGACGAGTGCGATTGTGAAGAGTGCGCTGAAGAAGAGGCAGAGGCATAAGATCTTTTTTGATCTCTGTACTTTAGTGAGTCTTATCTATCAGTCAAGGGCTGTTGCTCCAATTGCAGCAGCCCTTTTCTTTGACATTTCACTATTTAATTATATTTTGGAGTTTTAAAAATTATGATGCTTTTTGATACTATCGCGGCTATTTCCACTCCACTCGGTAAGGGCGGAGTTGCCGTGATAAGAGTTTCGGGCGAAAATGCAATAAAAATCTCCTCAGAGGTTTTTGAGCCGCTCTCGAAAAAGTTTTCCTCGTTGGCGGACGTAGAGTCGAGGTATATGTGCCGAGGCAGGATATGGCGAAGCTTTGAGGGCAGAGAGCGAATTTCTATTGATGACGGAATGGCTGTAGTCTTTCGTGCCCCCGCATCCTTTACAGGTGAGGACGTAGTTGAAATTAGCTGTCACGGCGGAATACTTGTGACGCAAGGTGTGCTTTCAGCTCTCGTTGAGGCTGGAGCGAGAGTTGCCGAGGCGGGTGAATTTACAAGAAGGGCATTCGTCAACGGAAAAATGAAGCTCACAGAGGCTGAGGCTCTTGGACTTTTGCTCGAGGCAGAGACCGAGAATCAGCTCCTTATCAGCCGAGGCGGAATGAGGGGGATATTGTCCGACGCTACCGAGAAGCTCTATCTGCGTCTTGTAGACGTAATGGGTAGCATTTGGGCGAAGATAGATTTTCCCGATGAGGACCTCGGTGAGCTTGACAGCTCCGAGATATTGAATGAGCTTTCGCTTATCTATAACGATATTTCGGCTCTTGCCGCGACGTACAAGACGGGGCGGGCTGTTAGTGAGGGAATTCCTACCGCTATCTGCGGCCACACGAACGTTGGAAAAAGCTCGATATACAACCGTATCGTCGGTTATGATGCAGCAATCGTGACCGATATTGAGGGGACGACAAGAGACATTTTGCGTGAAAAGGTCTCGCTTGGCGGTGTTACACTTAAAATCAGCGATACTGCAGGTATAAGAGATACTGACGACGCTGTTGAGAGCATTGGTATTGAGCGGGCAAGGGCGGAAATTTCTAAGTGTGAGCTGATTTTTGCCGTGTTTGATGTTGGAAGTGAAATTGGTGAAGAGGATAAGAGCTTTTACAGTGAGCTTGTAGCTTCAAACAAAAAGGTGATAGCACTTTACAACAAGGTCGATACCGCTCATGACCAAAAACGCACTCCCTGCGGTCTTTTTGAAAAGGAAATTTTCGTTTCCGCGAAAACGGGTGAGGGCTTTGAGGAGCTTGCGAGGACTGTCGGAGAAATGTTTATTGACGGCACTCTTAATCTTTACAACGATGCAATAGTTATGGACGCAAGACAGTACGGGGCACTTAAGGCATCGTCAAATAATCTTGAAAGAGCTATTTCGTCACTTTCAAGCGGAATTCCACTTGACCTTTCAGCCTCTGACGTTGAGGCGGCTATGACAAGTCTCGGTGAGCTTGACGGAAGGGAAGTCGGAGAGGATATAGTTGCAAATATCTTCTCAAAATTCTGTGTAGGAAAATAAGGAAAAACTTTCCTCAAATAAAAAAGCGGCAGAGAGAAAAATGCACTTGATTTATGTCGTAATAAGATGTATAATGATATATAATAAAACTTTTTGGAGACGTGAAAATGGACAGAGTTTCAAAGTACAACTATTATCTTGATATTGCAGAGACGGTGGCAGAGCGAAGCACCTGCCTTCGCCGTATGTACGGTGCAATAATCGTAAAGGACGACGTTATCGTTTCGACGGGCTATAACGGTGCACCGAGAGGAAGAAAAAACTGTAGCGACCTCGGCACTTGTATCCGTGAGACTATGGGAATTCCGAGCGGTGAGAGATACGAGATGTGTCGTTCCGTTCATGCAGAGGCAAACGCAATAATCGCAGCCGCAAGAGACAGAATGCTCGGTGCTACTCTTTATATGGCTTGTGTAAATCCTAAGGACGGCTCTCTTATGGCGGGAACCTCAAGCTGTATGATGTGCAAGAGAATGATAATAAACGCGGGCATATCCAAGGTCGTTGTAAGAGATACGAAGGAAGACTTTCGTATCATCGACGTTGCCGAGTGGATAGAGAATGACGACTCGCTTTCGGGAAAGTTTGGATACTGATACATAAATGGATCGTATTTTGATAGAAAAGCTTACGCCGGAAATGCTTTCTGACGTTGCAGAGCTTGAGTCGGCTGTGTTTGCCGAGCCCTGGTCGGAAAATGCACTCACTCTTCTTTTAGAGGGGAATAACGTTGGTTTTGCGGCTCTTTCCGAGTCAGGCAGGCTTGTCGGTTACGGTGGAATGGTCACGGTGCTTGACGAAGGACAGATAACGAATATCGCGGTAAGTCCCGACTGTCGCAGACAGAAAATTGGCGAGAGGATAGTTCTTTCTCTAATTGAGTACGGTGAGAAAAACGGTATTTCTTCCTTTTCGCTCGAGGTCAGAGAGAGCAACGCGGCGGCAATTGCACTTTACGAAAAGCTTGGCTTCGAAATGGTGGGCGTGAGAAAGAGCTTTTATTCAAAGCCAACCGAAAACGCAATAGTAATGATTAAAAATATAGGGTAAGTATGTATATTTTAGGAATTGAGAGCTCGTGCGACGAGACCTCTGCGGCAGTTCTATTCGCAGAGGGTGACTTTAAAGGAAAAATAAATAGAGAGGTAAAGTCTAACATCGTTGCCTCGCAGATAGAAACTCACCGTCTTTATGGCGGTGTTGTGCCCGAGATAGCAAGCCGTGCCCACATTGAAGCTATAACGCGAGTTACCGAGAGGGCACTAAGCGAGGCGGGCGTTACCATAGACGAAATCGGTGCTATTGCGGTAACGGCGTTCCCGGGACTTATAGGTGCACTTCTCGTTGGGGTGAATTTTGCAAAGTCGCTCGCATTTTCAAGAGGTATACCTCTTGTTGCCGTAAATCATATCAAGGCACACGTTGCGGCGGCGTATATCGAGCATCCCGAGCTTTGCGGAGATTTTCCCGCACTCGTTGTTTCGGGTGGACACACCTCTATTTATTCGGTCAAGGATTACACAAATTTTAGTGTGCTTGGCGAGACGCGTGACGATGCGGCAGGCGAGGCATTTGACAAAGTCGGACGTGTTATAGGTCTCCCTTATCCCGGCGGTGCGGCAATGGACAAGCTTGCATACGAGGGAAACGGTGATGCTATCAGCCTTCCTTCTCCCGCACTCCCCGGTGATACGCTTGATTTTTCCTTCAGCGGACTTAAGACAGCATCTCTCAATTATATAAATTCTGCCTCGCAAAAGGGCGAAGAGATAAACAGAGCTGACGTTGCGGCGTCCTTTACAAAGGCGGTCGTCGGTGCGATAGTAGGAAAGGCTAAAAAGGCACTTGAGCTTACGGGCTCAAATAAGCTCATACTTGCAGGCGGAGTTGCGGCAAATTCTCATATAAGACGTGCTCTTAGCGAGATGTGCGAAATGCGTGGGGCTAAGCTCTATATGCCCTCGATCTCCCTTTGCGGAGACAACGCCGCTATGGTTGCGATGGCGGGATATTTTGAATTTTTGAAGGGTAACTTTGCCGATACTTACCTAAACGCATCGGCAAATGACGAGATTTAAATAACTTAACTTTAATGAGAAAAATAATAAAGATAACCGCGTTTTTATTGCTTTTTGTTACACTTTTCCTCGTTTCCTGTGAGAAAGAGGAGAAGCATTCTCTAAATAATTTAGACGACCTTGCCGTTATTGCTACTCACGAGGAGACGACATCTGCTCCCGAAAGTGAGGCTCAGGGCAAAAAGAGAGTTGCCATTACCTTCGATGACGGCCCTCACAACGTCTACACCAAGAGAATAGTCGACGAGCTTGAAAAATACGGTTTTCACGCAACCTTCTTCGTTGTGGGTAACCGTATTGACGGTGGAACATACAATGGCAGTTCGGCACTGAAATATGCCTATGAAAAGGGAAATGAGATAGGCATTCACGGCTACACGCACAAGGCTTATTATAATAAATGCTCCGACGAGGTATACGATAGTGAGCTTAAAAATACCGAAAAGGCTATAAAGAACGTGATAAAGAATGCTGACGTTCGTCTTATGCGTCCCGTCGGTGGGCATATAACATCGGAGCGGGTACAACAGAGCAAATATTCGGTCATTCTTTGGAACGTTGATCCTGAGGATTGGAAGTACAAATATTCTTCGGGGGATAGCGATGAGGCGGCGGCACAAAAGGTGGAAACTATCGTTAGTGGCGTGATGGAAAACGTAAGCGAGGGTAGTATTATTCTTATGCACGATATTTACGAAAGTACGGCTGATGCAGTGTGCATCATACTCGAGAGGCTTTTTGAGGAGGGCTATGAAGTGGTGACGGTTTCGGAGCTTCTCGGTGAGAACCGTGCGTCGGGCAAAAAATATTCCTGCGGCTGATTTTGAAAGTGACAAAATAGACAAAATAAATTTTAGGAGAAGTATTATGGGTGAAAACAGTAAAAAAACAAAAAAGGTGTCGGTGAAGTCTGCGGCGTATATGCCCGAGGTCTCACCTGCCGTAATAAAGAGATTGCCCAGATATTTCAGGTATTTGCGTGAAGTCATAAGACAGGGTAAAACGAGAGTTAGCTCGGCTGAGCTTTCAAAAATGATGAACGTTACCGCATCACAGATCAGACAGGACCTTAACTGCTTCGGTGGTTTCGGTCAGCAGGGCTACGGCTATAATGTAAACTTTCTTTACACAAAAATTTGCGAGATACTCGGAGTGGGCTGTGGATTTCGTGCCCTCGTTATCGGTGCGGGTAATCTTGGAAGTGCACTTGTTAAAAGCTCTATGTTCGATAAGAGAGGCGTTGACGTTGTGGCAATGGTTGACGTCAGAGAAAATATTATCGGCAAGACGATAGGTGACGTAACCGTTTACAAAATGGATGACCTCGAGGAGCTTTGCGAGAAGTTTGAGGTCGATATCGTAATACTCACTCTGCCAAAGGAAAATGCTACTGCAGCGGCACAAAAGCTACTCAACACAAAGGTAAAGGGAATATGGAATTTCACGGGTAAGGAGCTTGACCTCGGAGACAGTCATATCGTGGTCGAGAACGAGCATATCGGAGATTCTCTTATGACTCTTTGCTATGAAATTGCAAGAAGAGAAGAGGATCTTTGATATAATGAAAAATGCTGAAAAGATTCAAATTCAATATAAGGACAACAAGCTTGGTGACGGCATATTTGACGTTATAAAAAACGCAGACGAAGAGGATCTGAGGGTGCTTTTGGCTCTTGTATTACTTGCCGACGAGGACGGAGACGAGGTCGAGTGTGCAAGGGTTTGCGAGGGACTTGAAATATCGCCCGCCGAGCTTATGGCATCGGTAAAATATTTTAAGGGTGCGGGGCTTTTGACGCTTTCGAAAAAGAGCCGTAAAAAGACCGAGGGTGAAGAAGCCAAAAAAGAGGAAAAGAAAAAAATCGAGAGTGCCCACAGGGACGGTAAGGTTACAAGGGATTCCTTGCCCTCATATACCACCGAGGAGCTTGCGGCTCTTATGAAAAAACGCAAGATTACGGCAGACTTTATAGGTGAAGCATCAAGAGTTTACGGCAAGATTTTTAATCAGCACGAGGTTGAGATGATAGTGCGAATGATAGATTTTGTCGGCTTTGACGAGGAGTGCGTCCTTTTGCTTCTTTCCTACTACCAGAAGCAGAAAAAGACCTTAAGATACATAGAAAAGGTGGCTATCGAGTTCTATGACGAGGGAATCGTGAGTGCCGCAGCACTTGAAGCAAAGCTTATCGCGATGGATAAATACAACAGTACCGAGGGAAAGATACGCACCATTTTCGGTATGAATAGCCGTCCGCTTACCACGAAGGAAAAAAAGTGCGTCAAGGCGTGGATAGAGACGATGAACTTTGACGAGAAAATGATAAGACTTGCGTACGACAAAACGGTAGATGCAACACACGAGCCTTCCGTTGCTTACGCTAACGCAATACTCGAGCGTTGGTACGCAGAGGGAATAAACACACCCGAAAAGGTTGCTGAGGCGGACGAAAAGAGAGAGGACTCGAATGCATCTAAGATCGAAAAGAGCTACGATACAAACGCTTTCTTTGAGGCAGCACTCAAGAGAAGCTATGGCGAGGACAACTGATAAGACCTAAAAATTTCTAAACAGACGGAGAGTTGATATGGGCTTTAATAAAAAGGACTTGATAAAGGTCAAGGAAGAGTTTTCTGAAAAATATAAAAAGGCACAGGATGCGAGTGACGCGAGATGCCGTGAGCTTTGGGGCAAGATAGACGGACTTCGTATGATAGATAACGAGCTTTCTCTTACGGGTATTCGTATTATGGAGGCTGTTATGTCAAAGGAAAAGGGAAGTGACACAGCATCAAAGCTTGAAGAAATAAAGAATCAAAACCAGACTCTTCTTCGCGAGAGGGCAGCTCTTCTTCGTGCATACGGATACCCCGAGGATTATACTGACGTTCACTACGAGTGCGATAAGTGCTGTGACTCAGGATACGTGGATATGAAGATGTGCGACTGTATGAAGCGTGCACTCGTTCTTGCGGGATACGAGTCGTCGGGACTTTCCTCGCTTATGAAAACTCAAAGCTTTGAGAATTTCTCGCTCGACTATTACCGCCAGTCGCAAAAGCAGTATGACGGAATGAAAAAAGCTTACGAAAAGATAAAGAACTTTGCCGAGAATTTTAGTTCCGATACGTATGAGAATTTTCTTTTCTTCGGTCGCACGGGACTTGGCAAGACTCATCTTTCAACGGCGGTTGCCAAAACTGTCATAGACAGATATTTTGACGTCCTTTACGTTACGGCAAACGAGATGATAAGCGTCTTTGAGCAGAAGAAATTTGGCAGCAAGATAAATCCCAACGAAGAGGCGGACACCTCGAGATATTATTCGGCTGACCTTCTTATTATTGACGATCTTGGAACTGAAATGTCAACTCCTTTTTCAATTTCTTGCGTCTATGAGATAATAAACGCGAGAATGATAGCGAGAAAATCGACCATAATAAGCACAAATCTCGGAATCGATGAGATAGAGAAGCGATATTGGGAAAGAATAACCAGCCGTCTTCTCGGCGAGTATCAGCCTATTCTTTTTGTCGGTGCAGATATTCGCGGTCAAAAGCTCAGTGCAAAAAAATAAGCCAAAACAGTATAAAAAAGATATACGGGCATATACTATGCCCGTATATCTTTTTTTAAGGAGTTTTTTATGGAAACAGAAAGAAAAAACGAGACGGCGGATTTTCTCGACCGTATGTACAAGAATGTAAAGATGGGTTCGGAGTCTATAATTACTCTTATGCCCAAGGTTAAAGATGACGGACTTCGCAGCGAAATGACCGCAGAGCTTTCAAAGCTTGACGGATATACCGCAAAGATATGTGACCTTCTTGGCAAAGAGGGAAGAGCTCCCAAGGAAGAAAATATCGTAACGAGACTTTCCTCTAAGATGGGTATCAATATGAATACTATGCTGGATTCAACCTCGAGCCATATTGCCGAAATGATGATGGAAGGTTATACTATGGGTATTACCGATATGACCAAGGACATCAGAGAGGCTGAAAGATCAAAGGCGAGCGAGGCGTCTTTAAAGCTTGCACGCGAGATCGTCTCCTTCCACGAGGACAGCTTTTCTCAAATGAAGAAATTTTTATAAAAATATGCGGGAAAACCATTGTAAAACAAAAGTTTTCCCGCAAAATTATTCGTCTGACTCTTCTTGCTTGAGGGCATCTATCTGATTCTTAAGGTCGGTCTCGTCGAGGCGAAGCGAATCAATATCCGATATGACCTCTGAAATCTTCTCTGCCATAGATTCACCCGATTTGAGCTGCTTGTAGGTAAGTCTGCCAAGCTTTTCGTACTTTGCACAAAGCTTGTTTTTTACTCCCTCGAGCTTAAGGTGAAGGGAAGCACAGTGAGCAAGCTCGCCTGTTTTTTTAGCCGCTTTCCCCGCAAAGCGTTTAGCATCGGCACAAAAATCGTTAAATGAAGACATAAAAACACCTCACATAAATTATCTTAATATATTATACACCACTTTACCCCTTTTGTAAATAAAAATTTTAATATCAAAGGAGAAAAATATGGATTTAGATAAGAAAACCTATAAAAAATACGCCAAGGCTCACGCTCCACGCTCTCCGATCCTCAAAAATTGCACAAAGGCGTTTTTGATAGGCGGTACTATCTGCCTTATCGGGCAAGGGCTTCTTGACGTATATACGAGGCTCTGTAATTTAGAGAAAGAGGACGCGTCAGCCCTTGTTTCTGTAACTCTTATATTTGCCGCAATATTTTTGACAGCTATCGGTGTTTTTGACAGAATAGCCAAGCACGCGGGTGCTGGCACTCTCGTTCCCATAACGGGCTTTGCAAATGCCGTCGCCTCTCCCGCAATCGACGCCCATTCAGAGGGACTTATCCTCGGTGTCGGTGCAAAAATATTCACCGTTGCAGGTCCCGTTTTGCTTTACGGAACACTTGCAGGGGCTTTCTACGGTGTGATTTATTGGATATTAAAGCTCTTTTGAGTTATGTCATCACTACCGTCACAAATCGCCCCTTTATATCGACCTTTGCGTTTTTTGGTATCTCACTGTACGGTGTTTCCTCAAGGGCGGTGGAAAGCATATCTATTCGACTAAGACACATAGCGGCAATAAGGTCGGTGTCGGACCTACTGTAACACTTAAAGACTGCTACCTCGCAGGGCTCTTTTGGGCATAGATAAAGGGCAAAATCTTCGATAAGAGTAAACTCGTATTCGGGTGCCCCCTCGTGATAAAGCGAGGCGATGGCGTCGGTGTTCAGATGTTCCGGCTCTCCCTCTTCTGCCGATTTTAAATATAGATTTCCGTAGGGAAGAGCGTCGAGGTCCTTCGTTATAGACAAAAGGATATCCTCAGCACTCTTTTTATTCGACTCGCCACACGAGGAAAGCAGAGCAAGAATAAGTGCTAATATAAATATAAGTAAAACAAATTTTTTCATCATATACCCCCGTCATTTTATAATTATGCGACGGGGGATTTTCTTATGATAGAGAATACTCTTGACTTATTCTGACAAAAAAGGTATAATCAATATGTTTGAATTTTATTTTGGGAGAATAAATATGGGTTTTATTCAAAATATTGATTTTTCTATACTTTTTTGGATACAGGATAATATCCGCTGTGCCTTTCTTGACGTGGTGATGCCATTTATCACAAGGCTGTGCGATGACGGAGAAATTTGGATCCTTTTCGGTATCGTTTTACTGTTTTTTAAGAAATATCGCAGATTTGGAGTTTTCGTGCTTGTGGCTATGCTTCTCGGTTCGATTATAGGAAACGAGATATTAAAGCCCATAATTGCCCGTCCGCGTCCCTGTCACTTGCTTTCAATGCTACCCGAAATGCTTATTGATATTCCCAAGATAACAAGCTACTCCTTCCCATCTGGACACACGACTTCGTCAGTAATTGCAGCAACGGTGCTTATGAGAGCCAACAAAAAATTTGGCTTTGTGGCAGTTCCTCTTGCATTCCTTATCGCATTTTCAAGAATGTATCTATTCGTGCATTTCCCGACCGATATTATAGGCGGCACGGTGCTTGGAGTACTTATCGGCTTCTTTAGTGTAACTTTCGGCAACAAGATTTGGGATTTTGTTGCAAGAAAAATTAAGGAAAGAAAAGAGCAAAAGACGGGGAACGATGAGAACTAAGAGCTTTTTATACGGACTAAAAATGTCCACCCCCGTGATACTTGGGTTTATTCCCGTAGCTATTGCCTTTGCTATTATGGCATCGTCCTCGGGGCTTACGGCTTTTGAGAGTGTGGCAATGTCGGTCTTCGTTTTTGCGGGGGCGAGCCAGATGATGTCTGTCGGTATGATTGCCGAGGGGGCAGGGTATCTTGCAATCGTTGTTGCAACCTTTATTATGAATTTCAGGCACTTTATTATGAGCACCTGTGTTTTCGAGAGAATGCAGGGAGCGACACCTGCCCAAAAAATGCTCCTTTCATTCGGTGTTACCGATGAATCCTTTGCGATTTTTACCACGACCGAGCGTGAAAAATGCAACAAATGGTACTTTTTCGGTGTCTTTTTGGGCACGTATCTTTCGTGGATATTGGGCACGTTCATAGGCACCTTTGCGACTGCCATTTTTCCTGCGTCAGTCTCGGGAAGTCTCGGAATCTCGCTTTACGCTATGTTTATAGCTCTTCTTGTACCGAAGGTCAAGACGAATTGGCGGTTGCTTATAGTGGTCGTTCTCACGGCATTCATAAATTTTGGACTTCAAAATTTATTTGAGCCGAGCTGGTCGCTTATCGTTTCAACGCTCGTGGGAGCGGGAATCGGTATGTTTATCGTGCGTGACGAAGACGAGAGCGAGGTGGCAGAATGAATATTTTGTTGCTTATTTTTCTTATGATGCTTGTCACTTATATTCCGAGAATGCTTCCGTCTCAAATTACGGACAAGCTCCGAATAGGAAAGAAATTCAGAAAATATCTTGAGCTTATCCCTTATACCGCAATGGCGGCACTCATTTTTCCGGGAGTGATTTCGGTTGATGCAAATTTGTGGTACATAGGCGTTGTCGGGGCACTCGTTGCAGTTCTTCTCGCGCTTGTGAAGAAGATACCCGTAGTGCTCGTAGTAGTTGCGGCAGTCCTTGCCGATATGGCACTTTATTACTTTATATAAAAAACGGTGTGCATTTGCACACCGTTTTTTGATTGTATCCTGAAAACCACCAGCAGTGCTGGTGGTTCCAAAAAGCTTTAGCTTTGCCCAGTTTATTTATCCGAGCGAAGCGAGGAACCCGCTCCTTTGCAAATAATAAAATTTAAGCTGTCAAAACGGCTATAGATACTTACTATTTCAATAGTGGTAGGGCGACTACCGCAAGTGGCGGATTTTTCGACGAGCCTATAGGCTCAGCGTGTGAAATGCCCCAAGGGGGCTATCGCAAGCCACCAGCACGGCTGGTGGTCATGACTATTTCTCGGGATCAAGATATTTCCAATATCCGAGTATGTAATTTATTCCCGACCATACCGTCATAACTACGGTGAATGCCATAGTTAAGTAGGTGAGGGGAACGATTCCGCCCGCCCTATACTCGAGTGCGTGGTCGCTAAATGAATTGAATATCTTGAGTGTAACAAACTGAAGCACGGGCTCAAGGAAGACGGTACATATAAATACTATCTGCGAAACGGTCTTGAGCTTACCGAGATAGTTTGCGGCAATTACGATATTCTGCCCCGTAGAAACTACAAGTCTCATAGAGGTCACCGCAAGCTCGCGGAAAACGATAACGAGAATGACGAATATCATAAGTGTACGGAGCTCCTCGAACTTATAAAGCACAACAAAGAGAGCACCGATAACCATAAATTTGTCGGCAATAGGGTCAAGGAACTTACCAAAATCGGTTATAAGATTATACTTTCTTGCAATCTTTCCGTCAAGCATATCGGTTATTGAGGTCACGATAAAGAGAACAGCACAAATAAAGCAAGAGAGATAGAAATTCATCGGTATCATGCCGACAATAAGTATTACAGGAACAAGGCAAAGACGAAGGATCGTCAGCTTGTTAGGTAGATTCATTTTCATAAGAGCACCTCGAATTTATATTTTAGAAATTGCACGGCCGATAAGGTCATAGTCAAGCACTTCGCGTATCTTTACCTTAACGAATGAGCCCGGAGCGATGCGTGTGGGAGCCTTGAAATAGACTTTTCCGTCAATTTCGGGGGCATCTGCCTCGCTTCTGCCAAAGTGAGTTTCGCTTACGGGGTCAAAATCCTCGCAAAGAACAGTGATTATCTTGCCGACCATCTTTTCGTTCTTTTCCTCGGCAACCGCCATCTGCTCACGCATAAGAATATCGGCTCTGTCCTGTTTTACCTGCTCGTCAATCTGGTCAGGGAAATCGTATGCGGGAGTGTCTTCCTCTCTTGAATAGGGGAAAGCACCCGCACGGTCGAATTTTGTCTTGCTGACAAACTCGCAAAGCTCTCTGAAGTCTTCCTCAGTCTCTCCGGGGAAGCCCACAATAAACGTTGTTCTTATAACGATATTAGGTATCTCATCGCGGAGCTTTTTGATAACTCCCTTGATAAGTGCCGAGTCACCGTGACGGTTCATAGCTTTGAGCATATTGTCGCTGATATGCTGTATAGGCATATCAATATATTTTAGAATTCTCTTGTTGTCACGAATTTCTGCCACAAGCTCGTCGGTTATCTTGTCGGGGTAGCAGTAGAGAAGTCTTATCCAAGGGATACTCGTCTCATTTGTTATCGCTCGTAAAAGCTTTGCAAGGGAATACTCTCCGTAAATATCAACGCCGTATCTCGTTGTGTCCTGTGCTACAACGGTAAGCTCACGCACACCGAGTGCGTCAAGCTCCTTTGCCTCTTTAACGATGTCCTCAATAGTGCGGCTTCTAAATTTTCCTCTGATTGAGGGAATAGCACAGTAAGCACAGCGGTTGTCGCAGCCCTCGGCTATCTTTATGTATGCGGCATACTCGGGTGTAGTTAAAATTCTGTCACCGCCAAGCACAAGAGCTTCCTTATCCTCAAACGAGGAATACTTAGCCTTTGATGCCTTTTTCTTTTTAACGGTAACTGCTTCAAGTGCCTCAACTATATTGTGGATACTGCCGACACCGAGAATGGCATCGACCTCGGGAAATTGCTCGAATATCTCCTCGCGGTATCTTTCGGCAAGGCAACCCGTTACGATAATAGCCTTAAGCGTATGATTTTTCTTCAGCCACGCAATATCGAGAATATTGTCGATAGCCTCTCGCTTTGCACTCTCGATAAAGCCGCAGGTGTTGATTATAACAACGTCAGCCTCAGTCTCCTCGGGGGTTATCTCATATCCTGCCGAAGCGACCTCGTGGAGCATGACCTCAGTATCTATTTGATTTTTCGGACAACCAAGTGAAACGAATCCGACCTTCATTTATTTACCTCGTGAATTTTAATGGAAACGCAATATATTATATTACGTCTTTATGATAACATATTTGTATTTTTGTGTCAAGTTAAGAGAGAAATATCTTCTCAAGCTCAGAGGCATTATCAGCGATTGCGTCGGGCTCAAGACTTTCGAGAAGGTCGCGGTCGCGGTAGCCCCAAGTTACAGCTACTGACTTCATTTTTGCATTTTTTCCCGTCATAACGTCAGTTTCAGCGTCACCGATAAATGCACACTCCTCGGGCGTATAGCCGAACTTTTCTGCAATTGCGAGAGCTCCTGCGGGGTGGGGCTTTATGGGAAGCTCGGTCTGTCCCTGCATGTGAGCAAAGAAGTTTTCGGGGAAGATCTTGTTTAAAATTCCCTCAACGAACTCGTTGGGTTTATTAGAAAGAACGGCAAGCTTGTATCCTGCCTCTTTGAATTTTGTAAGAGCCTCGAGCACTCCGTTATAGGGCTTCTCAACGTCAAGGTGAACTGCATAGTATGCGTCCGAGTAAAAGCTATATACCTTTTCGAAAAATTCCTCTCCGCCGTTTTTATCAAGATTGTCTGCCGTGCAAACGTCTCTTATGAGCTTTCTTGCACCGTGACCGACAATGGTACGCATCTCGTCGTAAGAGTACTGCTTGAAGCCGTACTCTTTCATTGTGGCATTGACAGCAGTTTGAATCGTTGTGAGTGTATCTACAAGAGTACCGTCAAGATCAAAAATAAGTAGTTTAATCATTTTATGTGGGGTTCCTTTCAAAATTCATAATAATATATTTATCAATCGTTTGCTACGACGAGGAGCGAGCTATACACGTTTCTCGGTGCACCGTCAGAAGGTGAGTTCTTTACGTTGTAGTTGTTTCCGTCCTTGATTACCATTGTTGACGAGCCGCCGCCGTCGTGGTTGACAGCCTCAACTGCTCCAAGTGAGATCATAAAACGTGCACATTGAGCAAGAGGTGCTCCGTTTGAAATCTCGGGTTGTCTTCCGTCGATTACGGCAAGAATAATAGTTCCGTCGCTTTTAATACCCGAAAGTGTTCTCGGGTGTGCTGTGGTTCCAAAGGAATCATTCATAGCCACATCATACGGCAATCCATCGTAAACGAGTACCTGACGTCCCGAAACGCAGGTTCTTATATTGTCAATATCGGCATCTTTACCGTGAAATCCGATTATAGGCTTGCCGTCCTTTGTAAATGCAAAGTAAGGTCTGTTCTCATCTACTCGCTGTAAGAATTTTCCCTCTTTAATTGCGAGTCCGCAGGGACCGTAATCTGTGGCGATTCTAAAGAAGTCTCCGTTTACACCTGCCACAACGTTAACATTGTTTTTGACGGCTGACTTCATATGACCTACAACGCTTTCGCGTGCCGTTGGATAAGCGGTGTATTCGTCAGCTGCAGTGCCCATATAAATTGAATATTTCGAGGGATCGATAAGTAATATGTATGCCTTGTAGGGAAGAGAGTTTTCGTCTGTGTATTTTCTCTCTATGTAAGTAAGACCGTCGCGAAGCTCTTCTACCGTCTCTTCTGCGAGATTCCACGTGGGAAGTCCCTTATAAAACTTATCGACATTATATGCCCTTATGTCGTATGTGGGCAAAGTTAAGTCAAGCGAAGAGCCGTTTTCACTTTTTGCAGACTTTGATTTAAACTCGTCTAAAACCGAGTAGAAATATTCTTGTCGAATATAATCAATGCCAATCGTTATGCCTGAGGAATCACTTCTGAATCGCATAACTGCACCGTCGGCAAAAGCCTCGTATTTTTCGAGTCCGTCTCTTGAATATGACTTGTAGCAGATAACACCCTTTTCATTTCCTTCAAGCTCGTCAAAGGTGACGATAGGAATTCGGTGTCCCGTATAGGAAGCAAAAGTATCGAGCAACTTTTCAGCCATACTGAGCTCTGACGTGTTTTTGATGGCAATTTTAAAGTCCTTGATATCTGTGCCGTCTAAGGTGAGATTTTCGTAAGGATATTTATATTTATAAGTGTAGGACTCGCCAACGTTTGCCCCTGACTCTCCGTCAAGCACCTTTCCGTCCTCATAAAGCAGAACTTCAGAGCAGAATTTTTCCGCCGCCAAAAGAGTCGCATCGGTCGTTCCACCGCAGATAACAACTACGTTTTCCGAAACTATTTCGTAGGTATAGTCATAAATTCCAAGCTCTTCGAGTGCTTCCTTTGATGCCTGTCTTTGTGAAGGGCCGAGAAGGATAACGTATTCGTCACTCTCGTTTAGATCTCCCGCAACCTCGGTCGAATAGGTAGCTTCTATACCGAGGGACTTGCGAAAGCCCTCCTTTATAAGCATCAGGGCATCGGTTATATTGCTTGACGTCTTGTAGAAGGAGCTGCAAACAATAGTGTATTCCTTATCGAGTGCGAGCTTTCTTGAGGAATCGCCCTTTTCATATATTTCAGTCGCTACGTCTGTCTCCTTTACAGTCTCGCTCGAACAGCCGAAGATAGAAAAGAGCATGGTAATAGCTATCAAAAGGGAAAGTATGCGTAAAACAGTTGCTTTCATAGTACACCCCCAAAAATTATCTATCATAAAATTATAACACTTTTTGCGAGCTTTTGCAACAGGTGTAAGTTAAATTGCACAAGAAAAATCAACAAATTTTTTATATTTCGTAAAAATAAATATTCCATTTATGAAAAAAGTGTGATATAATAATAAGGTTGGATTTTTTAATGCTTATTTTTAAGGAGAAAAAACAGTGATAAGAGAGGATTTAAGAAACGTTGCTATTATTGCTCACGTTGACCACGGCAAGACAACCCTTGTTGACGAGATGCTAAAGCAGGGCGGTATCTACCGTGATAATCAGGAGACCGTTACAAGAGTAATGGACTCGGGAGACATTGAGAAGGAAAGAGGAATTACCATTCTCGCAAAGAACACGGCGGTACACTATAAGGACGTTAAGATAAATATTATAGACACCCCCGGTCACGCGGACTTTGGCGGTGAGGTTGAGCGTATTCTTAAGATGGTAAACGGAGTTATTCTCCTTGTAGACGCGGCTGAGGGCCCTATGCCTCAGACTCGTTTCGTGCTTCAAAGGGCACTTGAGCTTAACCATAGAGTAATTATCGTTATCAATAAGATAGACAAGCCCGACGCAAGAATCGGCGAGGTCGAGGACGAAATACTTGAGCTTCTTATCGACCTCAATGCCTCGGACGAGCAGCTCGACAGTCCCATTCTTTACTGCTCGGGAAGAGCAGGTACTGCTACCGAGGACGCAAGTGTTGAGGGTGAAAACCTTGAACCCTTGTTCGATAAGATTCTCGATTATATTCCCGCACCCGAGGGTGACGAGGAAGGTGAGCTTCAGCTACTCGTTTCTTCTATCGACTATAACGATTACGTTGGTAGAATCGGAATCGGTAGAATCGAGAGAGGCTCTATAAGAACTAATCAGGACGTATATATCTGCAACTATCACAATAAGGACGTAGCACCTAAACGAACAAGAGTTGTGGCTATCTTCCAGATCGACGGACTTAACAGAGTGCAGGTTGACGGAGCAAAGATGGGTGACATCATTTGCTTCTCGGGTGCCGAGAGCATTACCATCGGTGACACCATCACAAGTCTTGAAAAGCCCGAGCCTCTTGAATTTGTCAAGGTAAGCGAGCCTACCGTTGAAATGACTATCTCGGTAAACGACGGTCCCTTTGCGGGTAAGGAAGGAAAGTTCGTAACCTCCCGTCAGCTTCGTGACAGACTCTATAAGGAGCTTCTCCGTGACGTTTCCTTGCGTGTAAGCGACGGTGAGACTACCGATGAATTTAAAGTTGCGGGAAGAGGAGAGATGCACCTTTCTATACTCATCGAGACGATGCGACGCGAGGGCTATGAGATGCTTTGCTCGAATCCCCGAGTGCTTTTCAAGGAGATTGACGGAGAAAAGTGCGAGCCTATGGAGCACGTAACACTTGACGTACCTTCCGAGTATGTGGGTGCGGTCGTTGAAAAGCTCGGACAGAGAAAGGGCGACCTTCTCGAGATGAATCCTGTCGGTGACAGAATGAGAATTGAATACTATATCCCCGCAAGATGCCTCTTCGGCTATCGCTCAGAGTTTTTGACAGCAACTCACGGAGAGGGAATTATGAATTCTATTTTTGACGGCTATGCTCCCTATCGAGGTGAGATAATTATGAGATTTACAGGCTCTCTCGTAGCATACGAGAACGGCGAGACAACGAGATACGGACTTTTCAACACACAAGAGAGAGGAAGTATGTTCGTTGGACCTCAGACTCCCGTTTACGAGGGAATGATAGTCGGCGAGTGCCCGAAGAACGAGGATATTACCGTCAACCCCTGCAAGAAAAAGCAGCTTACGGCTATCCGCTCTGCAGGTGCTGACGAAAAGCTCTTGCTCACTCCGCCCGTAATTTTCTCGCTCGAAGAAGCTATCGAGTTTATTACTGACGATGAGCTTATCGAGGTAACACCGAAGTCAATAAGACTCCGTAAGAAGATACTTAACAACGAGCTTCGTATGAAGGCTACAATGAAGGCAAGAAGAGAAATGGCAAATAAGTAAAACAAAAGGCGTTGCATATTGTGCAACGCCTTAATTTTATAAATGTAATTCGTTTAATAATATATAATTAATGGGTTTGTTTTTGGAGCGTGCATATTTTATAGTGTCCCATGTTCCACCCGATTGTTTTCCGTTCCATATAGCAAGGACAAGATCAGATTTATCGACCATATAACGATTTCTCTTTTGCATACATCCCTTAAAATAATATGGAGATACAACTGTTGTTATATTGCATTTTTCAAGAACATAATCTCTCTGCTCTATATATTCGGTTGTTTTTTTTGTTTTTGTTACCGGGTATGGCAATGCAGCCTCAAGTTTTATATATTCATAAGAATCCTTATGATAAAGTATGCTTTGGGCAAAATCAAAATCAGCACCATCAGCCATTCCCGTAATAAAGTGATCATATCCTTCATAGATAAATTTCTCTGTAATATTATAAAGATCATTTATATATATATCAAATTCTATATCACCACAAAATCCTCTTTTAAAGGGGAATCCATCAGGACGGTGTCCTGTAACGCAACAAATCATAAAAGCACCTCTCATAAATAGACCAGTATAGCGGACAATATTTTATGTAATTATATCATAAAATAAAATCGATTGCAACTAATATTGGTCAAAAAATGTTTATGAGGTGGATTTAATGGAACAAAAGTTGCGTAGAGATAGATGTATAGGTGATAATCTTCGAAGGCTGAGAGATGAATATGGAATATCTCAAGAAAAACTTTGCGTTGAATTGCAACGCAGAGGATGCGACATAGCAAGAAGCTGTTACGCTAAGTATGAAGCGGGTGAACTTAATGTGCGTATTAGTGTTTTGATTGAACTAAAAAAGATATATAATTGTACATTTGAAGATTTCTTTGACGGTCTTGATGTGAAAAGCGAATATTAATTTTGAAATTGTTTATAAAACAAAACCACCATAGATTTTTGAAATCTATGGTGGTTTAATTATTTAAGCCTTACGCCTTAAGTCTTGCCTCAAGAGCAGCGAGCTCATCGTAGAGAGTAGCGGGAACTCTGTCGCCAACCTGTGCGTAGAATTCCTTGATATTCTGAACGTCCTCGAGCCAAGAAGCCTTATCAACTGTGAGGAGTTCCTTGATGGTGTCAAGAGTAACGTCCTTAAGTCCCTCAACATTGATGTCCTCAGCCTTAGGAACGTAACCGATAGCGGTCATATCAGCGTCAACCTTGCCCTCGCAACGGTCTAGAATCCACATAAGAACTCTCATATTGTCGCCAAATCCGGGCCAAATGAAGTTGCCGTCAGCATCGGTTCTGAACCAGTTAACGTGGAAGATCTTAGGAGCATTGGGAATAAGTGTACCCATCTTGAGCCAGTGTGCCCAGTAGTCGCCCATATCGTAACCAACGAAAGGTCTCATAGCCATAGGATCGCGACGAACTACGCCGACAGCACCTGCTGCTGCTGCAGTTGTCTCGGAAGCCATGATAGAACCAACGAAGGTACCGTTCTGCCAGCTTGTTGACTGGTAAACGAGGGGAGCAGTCTTTGCACGGCGTCCACCGAATACGATAGCGGAAATAGGAACACCTGCGGGATTGTTGAATTCCTTAGAAATGCAAGGACAGTTTGTAGCCATTGCAGTAAAGCGGCTGTTAGGATGAGCACCGCAAGTGGACTTATCCTTCTTATCGAACTTGGTGCAGTCCCAAGGATTGCCCTTCCAGTCGATAGCGTCGCCGGGCTGAGGAGGATTGTTGTCAAGTCCTTCCCACCAAACTGTGTTGTTCTTTGTATCGTGAACAACGTTTGTGAAGATAGTGTCTCTCTTTGTTGTGTAAAGTGCGTTGGGGTTAGACTTCTCATTAGTACCGGGAGCAACACCGAAGAATCCGTTTTCGGGGTTAACAGCCCAAAGTCTGCCGTCCTCACCAACACGGAGCCAAGCAATATCGTCACCTACGCACCAAACCTTATAGCCCTTCTTTGAGTAGAACTCGGGAGGAATAAGCATTGCAAGGTTGGTCTTTCCGCAAGCAGAGGGGAATGCAGCACAAACGTACTTTGTCTCACCGTCGGGGTACTCAACACCGAGAATGAGCATGTGCTCTGCCATCCAGCCCTCTTTTCTACCGAGGTAGGAAGCTATACGGAGAGCGAAGCACTTTTTACCGAGAAGAACGTTTCCGCCGTAACCGGAGTTAACAGACCAGATGGTGTTATCCTCAGGGAAGTGAACGATATAACGGTTTTCCTCGTCGATGTCAGCTCTTGCGTGAAGTCCTTTGATAAAGTCACCGCTCTTGCCGAGAGCCTCGAGAACGTTAGTTCCAACACGAGTCATAATAAGCATATTGAGAACAACGTAGATAGAGTCGGTAAGCTCGATACCGTACTTAGCGAAGGGAGAGCCCACGATACTCATCGAGTAGGGGATAACGTACATTGTTCTGCCCTTCATAGATCCCTTGTAGAGCTTAGAGAGCTTTGCGTAGCACTCAGCGGGATCCATCCAGTTGTTGATGTTACCTGCATCTTCCTTCTTGGAAGTACAAATAAATGTTCTGCCCTCAACACGAGCAACGTCGTTTACTGCTGTTCTGTGAAGGTAGCAGTTGGGAAGAAGCTCTTCGTTGAGCTTGATCATCTCGCCTGTGGAGCAAGCCTCTGCACGGAGAGCCTCAGCCTGAGCCTCAGAGCCGTCGATCCAAACGATCTTGTCAGGCTGTGTCATAGCAGCCATCTCTTTGATCCAAGAGAGAACGTACTTGTTCTTTGTCATAATTTTTCTCCTTGTTTAATGTATATATTTTTTTAATTTAATTTCATTAAATCCCTCGTAACCCAATGTACATTATACCCTATAATGTTAATATTTTCAAGCAAGGGTTTGCAAACGTTACAATTTGTTCACATATTTTGAAAAAAATAATGATATTATCAAAAGGAACAAAGGAATGCTAACGAAAGGGACTGGCAGCTCGTTTTTTCTTTTGAGATCGTCTATGCCTGTTGATCGATGGAAAAAGTAATAAAATATATATTTCGCAACCTAAAATATGCGGGTAAGAACGTGTTTTCAAAGCTTCGTGAATACCTGCCGTTTTTCGTTGCTTTTTTTGTTATCCAGTCGGTCTTTTTGACTGCCTTTGTGACTACCGCCACAAACTATCAGCATAGGTACGAGGAGATAACCGAGAGGTATGACTACGATATACTTATAAGCGACCTCGACTATAACGATTATATAGTAATAGACGAGAAGCTTTACATTATGTCCTATATGAAAAATAGGACGTTCGAGAGCTACCGAGTTTCTAAGGTGACCGATGCTATGGGCGAAAAATGGCAGATATACGTCCTTATGCGTGACGGTCATACAAACGCAGAATTCCTCAATTATTATATATACGCCAACGAAAATCTTTACGATACCTCGGGTATAGAGATAAGCTATACACCGCTTAACGAATACAGAAACGATGCGGCAGCACACTCGAGGACGCCGTCTATCCTTTTGCTCATAGCACTGACCTTGATATCTGCACTTTCGGTGCTAACTCTTTATAACGTTCAGGTCAATCACGACCGCTTCAGGTACGGAATTTATATGACGTACGGAGCGGGCTTTAAGCGGCTTATATCGACCTCGGTGTTCGAGATGATGATAGTCGCAGTCGTGTCGCTCATTCCCTCGGGAGCTTTTGTTTACGGTATATCGAGGCTATTTTACGGAAGATACGGAATTGACGTAGTCATCGAGTCCTCGGCGGCATTCAAGGTCATTCTTGCCAGTCTTTTGGTGGCAACGGTAGGAGTATATCTTCCTATGAAGATGCTCTCGAGAAAAACACCTATGTCGCTCATTATTGCCGAGGATAATTCAAATCTTATCTCGTCACCGAGGTCGACGAGATTTGTCACAGGCAGCAAATTCCTCAAAATTTACGAGGCACTCGGTGTATGGCGTTTCAGAAAATACTATCTTAAGCTTTTGCTTTCTGCCGTAGCCTTTTCGGCAATCTTCGTTTGCGGAATTTATCTTACATATATGAACGAAAATACGTCGGGGCAAAGTATAGAGCAGCTTCGCTTTGAGGCGAAAAAGGAAGAGGAGGCTATTGCGTCGAGTGACAAATATTACGAAAGTCATATAACCGACCTTGATTTCTTTTACGGCAGCTTTGGGGAGATGGAAGGCGTCGCGTACGTTGATTACAGTGCGAACGAATATGCTGCCGAGGCAGGAGGAATTATCCTTCTTACAGATAAAATGTCAAACCGTGCTATAGGCGATATGACAAGCACGAGAAATATAATAAATCCCTATGAGAGCACCACAGGGGCACTCAAAAAATACTATGACGAGGGCTATTCAAGAGCAACTTATATGTATAAGTACAGTGCTTACGATAAGAATATGCTCACAAATCTTGCACAGAATTATGAGATAGAGGGCGACGTTTTCTCGGTGCTCGAGGATTCAAGCAAGGTCATAGTCAGCGAGAGCGTGATGAACTCCCGTAAATACAGCTTCGATGTTGGTGACAAAATAGTTCTTTGCCGCTTCCGCGAGGCTCTTCCCGAGACTGTTATTGAAATTCCCGATCCCTTTGACACGGTGAGCATCGTTCGGGCGTTGCTCGAAAACAACGATTATGAATTTACCGAATATACGGTGGGTGCTG
This sequence comes from Clostridia bacterium, assembly GCA_017503865.1. Taxonomy (GTDB): domain Bacteria; phylum Bacillota; class Clostridia; order Oscillospirales; family CAG-272; genus HGM12713. The sequence continues at coordinate 31,816 of JAFVSI010000019.1, forward strand.
TCATCAAGGATATGCCCGAGACAGAGGGCTATTTTACGGTAGGACTTTCCTACGACACGTATTCTGATGTTATAGGGCAGAGGCCCGTACCGCTTTGTGCCTCTGTATATCTTGAACCCGACGTCACCGAAAAGGAATATGAGGACGTAGCTCTTAAGGCAAAGCAGATAATAAATTATTACGGCTACGATTTCTCTCTTACCGATACTTACGGCTATCTATACAGAACACTCGAGAGGGAAGAATGCTCCTTCGAGTTTGGAGTAACGCTCTCTGCACTTGTTCTTATGCTTTCACCTCTTGTGTGGTTTTATTCGCAGTCGCTCTTCTATAAGAAGAGGTCTAAGGAGATGTACGTGCTTTCGGCATACGGAGCTACGCACAAGGTGCTTCGCAAGATACATATGGCTTCGGGATATATTTTGTCAGCTATCGCATTCGTCTTTACGGCAATACTTGGCGTAATAGCAAGCTTCCTTGTATTTAAGCTTATGAACGAGTGGTTGCCTATGATAGGCTTTGGCATTGGCACAAGCTATAGCTTCTATATCTCTCCCGTAGCACTTGCCGTTTGCCTATTGCTTTCGGCATTTTGCGGATTCCTCTCCTCATATCTGCCGTACAAAAAGATGATGAGGGGACAATCGGGTAAGAGTAAAAAACAGCAAAAGAAAGAAAGGGAGGAGACCTGATAAATGGAATTCAGACGTACTACAATACAGGTTGAAAACATAATAAAGCAATATAAGCAGTACGACACGACGGTAACTGCGGTCAACAGAGCATCCTTTTCGGCTTTTGACGGGGAATTTGTTGCTATTATCGGTGCATCGGGCTCGGGAAAAAGTACGCTTCTTCACATTTGTGCGGGACTTGACAGACCGAACAGCGGCACGGTACGTATTCGCGGAACGGATATAACCTCGCTTTCGCCCGATGAGCTTGCAGAATACAGGGGAAATAATATGGGAATAGTTTTCCAGAATCACAATCTTATTCCGCAGTTTACAGCCCTTGAAAATATACTTGTACCAACGATAATGATAAACAAAGATAAGAGTGCCTATGAGGAGAATTTCAAAAAGATCGTGGCGTCTCTCGGTATAGTAGACCGACTTCACCATCTTCCGAGCGAGCTTTCGGGCGGACAGCAGCAGAGAGTCGCGATAGCAAGAGCACTGATAAACATGCCCCTCGTGCTTTTTGCCGACGAGCCTACGGGAAATCTCGACAAAGAAAACGCTGACGAGGTTCTTGAGCTTCTCATAAAAACACAAAAGCTTCTCGGGCAGACGCTTATAATGGTCACGCACGATATGTCGATAGCGGCACGTGCCGACCGAGTGCTTAAAATGGACGACGGAGTCCTTACCGCTGTCAACAAGGAAAGACTTTTGAAGCAAATATAAAACAAAAAAGCTCATCGCAAAGCGATGAGCTTTTGTTATTTAAAATGTAATTTCTTTATGCTGCTATACCTGTTTTTGTTGTGTTTGTCTCGGTAGCAGTGCTTGTAGTTCCGCCTATGCTGATGAACTTGATGTTAGCGGGAGTTACGTTGACCTTGACGTTATATTCCTCGGTCTCGCCCTTAGTTTCATCAAAGGTGTAGGGGGTAGCTGCAACTGCATTGAATACGTTGTTCTCAGCGGTTACGGTTACAGCAGTAGAAGAGCTTGAGCTTACGTAGATTGCCGAAGCTGTTGAAGAGGTGCACTCAAGATTGAAGGTGCAACCGATTACCTTGATAGTACCCTCTACGTAGTTCTGGACGTAAATAGGTGCGGAAGAGGTGAGAGCATTGAAGGTGCAGTTTTCAAAGGTAGCGTTAAACGAACCTGTTTTGTCACTCATTCCTTCAAATACGATCTGTGCGTTATCAAAGGTGCAGTTCTTGAAAACAATTTCGGTGTGTGCATCTGCGACTGAGGCACATACCTCTACAACAGAGCCGAGTCTGTTTGTGCTTGGACCGTAAGTTTTGCTAAGCTTGTTAAATGCAAAGTTAACGTTTTCAAAGTTAACAACGCTTCCTTCGGAAGTTGTAGGTCTTACGTCAACGTGACCGTAGGTGCTGTTTACAACGTAATCTCCGTCCTTCATATCGAGGTTGGCATCGCTTCCAAGCTCGATCGTGCCCGTTGCCTCAAAGGTGTTACCCGAAAGGTTGATGGTTGCATCGTTGTTGATATCTTCATTAAAGGTGATGTCCTCAGTCAAGATAACTTTTTCACCCGATGCTATGGAAGAAGAAAGGTCATCTTTGCTTGTTACGGGAGTTAATGCGGTAACACTCTGTGTTGTTCCGTCTGTAAAAGTAAAGGTGAATATAAACTCGTCTTCATCTTTTGTAAGTATAACGTTCTTTATGCCGACGCCCTGGTCACCCTTGTCGCCCTTAGCACCTGTTGCACCGGGAGCTCCATCGTAACCGTCCTCACCGTTGAGAGAAGAGAGCCACTGGTCGACTGTTCCTTCAAATCCATTTTCAACGGCAATTTCGTAAGCGGATTTTCCGTTTACTCCGTCCTTACCGTCTTTACCGTCAACACCGTCTTTTCCATCTTTTCCGTCCTTGCCGTCAACGCCGTTAACACCGTTAACTCCGTCGACACCGTTCTGACCGTCAGCACCGTCGCTACAAGCTACAAACGTCATAGCAACCATAGCGATAACGAGAAAAAGGGAAATGATCTTAACAAAATTCTTCATAATTTGCCTCCTTGAGGATATATTTTTTTTGATACATCAAAGTATTATATAGCAAAAATCAGTCTTTTTCAATATACAAAAACCGGAATTTGTAAGAAAAAAACAAAAAAACGGAGAGACTAACGTCTCTCCATTTTAAAATATTTTCTTAAATCTGTGTCGTAGACGAATGATATAAAAAGAGATCATTCTTGTAAGTGCTAAGTCATACAAAACCAGCATAATTGCTGATAAGGCAACGTATGCGACTGTCATGAAAGCACCTATAGGTGCATCAACGTCGGGCACAAAAAGCTTTGCAAGTAAAAGAAGAAGTGCGGTTGCAAAAGCAAAAATGACGACCTTTACAGTCCACGAAAGAAGCCTTGAACGCATTTTTTCAACGTATTCCTTGATAATAGGATAATATCCGAAAAACAACGCGTACATAAGTGCGGGAAGTTTTTGAGGAAGGAGAATAAGCGAGAGGGCTGACGTTACTAAAAAGACTGACCAAGGGGCACCCTTGCCGTATTCTATAACCATCACTACCGTAAAGAGCGATGCGAGGACTGCCATACTCAAGTCAAGCACCTCGATAAATGAGCCGAGGTAAAGAAGAGTGACCGAGAGGGCAGACAGCATTGCCGAGACGGTGAGGCGTTTTGTGTTTTTTCTCGTACTCATATACAGTCACAAAGGCAATCGAGACACATAAGACCTGCACAAATATCGCAAAGAGTGCAATCGTTTGTGTGTGTGGTCGTATATCCACCGCCGTATCCGTAAGAGCCTGCACGCATTCGAAGATTATTCTGAGCGGCACGGTATTCGTTGTTGTAGGGATCCATAGAGCAAGCAATATCGAAATACCTCTGTGCATCGACGAAAAAGCCTCTCTTTGCCGCAACGCAGCCCTTGAGGAAATGCCACTCCGCATTTCTGTCGCCCTCTGCTATCGAGTTGAGGATGTTTTCAGCCGCAACGTCGTTTCCGTTGTTAATAAGTCTGCGGACCTCGGCATATCTCGGGTTTCCGCTTGATGAGGTGTTGCCCGCGTACGAGCCCGAGTGGTAGGTGCCGTTACCCTGATGAGCACCCGAGCGGATCTTTTGGATCTCCTCGTATGCCGCATTGACCTCTTTCATCTTTTCGCTTGCGAGATCGGCAAGGTCACTGTCGCGGTATTTGTCGGGGTGATACTTTCTGGCAAGCTCTCTGTACGCCTTTTTGATATCTTCATCGGATGCGTTTGGCGATACGCCAAGCACCTTGTAGGGATCTGTCATATTTAAATTGTCCTTTCAATCATTGTCGTTATAAAGATTTGTGACGATGCTTTCTATCTTCTTCGGCATTCCAAGATATATAATATTGAAAAGAATGTTCTTTACAGTATTATCCGTGCCGAAATCTATTAGATCAAGAGCCCTTTCGAGCCCCATTAGCTCGTTTTTAAGGGCAAGCTCGACGTCAGCGGTTTGCTCACTTGATGGAATACAGCCATCATAAATTCTCAGAAAAGGATTGTACCTTCCGAGCTTTTTATCCTCTTTCATATCGTCGAGTGCGTCTGCAATATATACCCATTTTCCGAGGTGAAGCCCGATAGACAAGGCAATTTTTTTGTCCGTTCCATCAAGACCGAATGCTAAAAATTCTGCAAGGAGCTTGCCGAAAAGCTCGGCGGGAATATCTACGCTTTTTTCTGCCGACGCGTCCTTTTCAAACTCGTAAAGCTTTCCAAGAAGTGTCTTGCAAGTCTCGTCGAGAGAGGAATAACCCGCATTTTTCAATGCTTTTTTTCGCATAGAAGCCACACTTGGAAGCAGAAAGATGCGTGTGTATAGCCTTTTGAAAAATCCCTCGTCAGAAATGTCGTCCAAAACCTTGTGATAGGAAATAATGGCTGACGAATACGCCGCGTGGCAAAGCTCGGGGTTTTTATTCATCACGTTGCGTTTTTTTACGGGATGGAGAATGCAATGTTCTGTCTTAAAGGAAGTCTTTTCGCCCGTCAGAGCTACACGCAAAAGGGTGAATGTGACAAAATCGTAATTAAGCGTCATTCTCGAGCACTGTCCCGTACACCTGCCGAGAGACTTGCAAAGACCGCAGTACGTGCCTTTGTAATATTCGTGCTCACGAACTCGAAGCTCGGGTACATAGGTTTTTACATATCCAAACACGTCACTCTCTCCTACCGTAATTATATATAATTATGATAACTTATTTTAATAAATTTTACTTGTACTATTTGTAAACAATTTTTAAAGAATGTTGCTTTTATATATCATATATACTAAAAAGAGGAAAAAGACTTGTCTTTTATCTTTGTTTGGTTTATAATAACAAATGAATAAGGGGGGGGTGAGCGTATGGACGGTGAAAATATAAGCAGAATATTTAAAAAGATGCCCGTGATCGAGTGTGAGCGTCTTATCTTAAGACCGATGAGAGTGACCGATGCAGAGGACGTTTACGATTACGCAAAGCGTCCCGACCTCACAAGATACCTATTGTGGTCACCGCATCCGTTTTTGGCACATACCAAGGAATACCTTAAATACGTAGTTAAGCAGTACCGTGCGGGCAATTTTTACGATTGGGCGATCGAGGAAAAGGAAAGCGGAAAAATGATAGGCACCTGCGGTTTTACCGCGATAGATACCGAGCATAGAAGCGGAGAGCTTGGTTACGTCATAAATCCCGATTTTCACCGCAGAGGATATGCTCCCGAGGCTGCGAAAGCTGTTATGGATTTCGGATTTCGCGAGCTGCATCTTAACCGCATACAGTGCAGATTTATGAAGGGGAACGAAGCTTCTCTAAAAGTAGCCAAAAAGCTTGGAATGACCTTTGAGGGATATTTGCGTGACTATCTCTACGTAAAGGGAACTTACAGGACGATAGGCTTTTGCTCGATACTTCGTGATGAATACGATTTTAACAATGAATAATATATAAAATTGAATATTTTATCCGTCTTTGGTAAAAATATCATTACGATATTTTGCGAAAGGCGGTTTTTATTATGTCAGATTATTTGAAAACTAGTATTGAGCCCGAGAGGCTGAAGGGAACGAAAACAGAGCAAAATCTACACACGGCACTTTCGGGTGAATCCCAGGCATATCTTCGCTACAAATGGTTTGAAGCGAAGGCTAAAAAGGACGGCTACGTTGACGTGGCAAGTATTTTTTGCGAGACAGCTGGAAACGAGAAGGAGCACGCAGAAATTTGGTTCAATTATCTCGGTGGACTTGGTGACACCGAGCATAATCTTTCGGTAGCCGCAAACGGAGAGCATTTCGAGTGGGAGAGTATGTATGCACAGTTTGCAAAAGAAGCGAGGGAAGAGGGGTTTGAGCCTCTTGCTCTCCTTTTTGAGAGGGTTGCCTCGATTGAAAAAATGCACGAGGCGAGATACCGCTGTCAGTACAATAAGATAAAGAACGGTGAGATGTTTAAGTCAAATTCCTCTCACACAAAATGGATATGTCTAAATTGCGGATATATAATAGAAGGAAGCGAACCTCCCGCCGTTTGCCCGACCTGTATGCACCCGAAGGGATACTTTAAGGCACAGGAGCAGTAAAATTAAAAAGATAAAAAGGCTACCGCCAAGACTTTGGCAGTAGCCTTTTTTTGTGAAAAATTATTCAACTTTTATTCAACATTTTCCGTTATTGTGGACAATGTTTATACCAAATCTACTAAAATAGAGTTGTTTTTTGTACAAAAAGTGCTGTAAAAAATATTTAAATTTGTAAAAAAATGTAAATTAAGGGTTGGAAACGGCAAAAATCTCTTGTGAAAGAAGCAAAAATCAAATAATTTTAGAAAAAAGTAATAAAAACTGAACAATTTTTAAAAAAATTTTTGAATTCCTATTGATTATATAAATAATTTATTTTATAATATAACCACCGGTGGGGGAAAATGGGTTAAAGTGTTACAAAGTGGTGCGAAAAAATGCCAAGTGGAGCGAAAGTGAACCAAATGAGTAACGATCCCATCTAAAAAATCTCAACCAACAGACAAAAAACAGACGAAAGGGGGTAACCGATAATGCTTTCAGGTGAATACAAACATACTCTTGACCCGAAAAAGAGACTTTTTATTCCTGCCAAGCACAGAGAAGAGCTTGGAGAAACGTTTATGATAGCAAAAAGCGTTAGAGGTAACAGCCTTAAAGTCTATTCGTTGTCCGAGTGGGAAAAATACATTGAGCCCATCAAAAAGATAGACCGTAAAAATTTTGAGGCGGTCACGAGATATCTTCACAGCACCGCGGTACAGGTTACACCCGATGCACAGGGAAGAGTAATTCTCACCCCTTCTCTTATAGAGTTTGCAAAGATCACAAAGAACGCATATATCGTCGGATGTGGCGATTACGCAGAGATCTGGGCTGAAGAAGAGTACGCAGCAACCGTTGAAAGCATTGACTTTGAAGAACTCAGAGCAACTCTTGAGGCGTTTGGTCTGTAAGGGGAATAAATGGAAAAGGAAATTGTTTTTTCGCACCGTTCGGTTTTACTTGACGAGTGCATAGATGGGCTTTCGATAAAGCCTGACGGAGTATATGTCGATGGTACCGCGGGGGGCGGTGGCCATTCGTTTGAGATCGCACGGAGACTTGTGGGGGGCAGACTTATCTGTATAGATCAAGACTCCGCTGCGATTGAGGCGGCAAGTAAAAAGCTTGCCCCTTTTTCTGATAATGTGACGATTGTGAGGAACAATTTTTCGAACGTAGCTGACGTTTGTGCCGAGCTTGGCATCGAAAAAATTGACGGAATGCTTATGGACCTCGGCGTTTCCTCATATCAGCTTGACACTGCCGAGAGAGGCTTCTCGTACAACGCTGACGCACCGCTCGATATGAGAATGGACGGACGTGCGGCACTCACTGCTGAGATCGTTGTTAATACTTATTCCTTCGAGGAACTCAAGAAGATTCTTTTTGAGTACGGAGAGGAAAAATTCTCTCGCCAGATAGCCTCGGCAATAGTTGCCGAGAGGCAGAGAGAGCCGATAATGAGCACAGCTCGCCTTTGTGAGATAATCAAGGGAGCAATTCCTAAGGCGGCAAGAGAGGGCGGTCATCACCCCGCAAAGAGAAGCTTTCAGGCGATAAGGATCGAGGTCAACCGTGAGCTTGACGTTATCGCACCCGCAATAAGAGACGGAGTGAAGCTTCTTGGGAAGGGTGGCAGAATGGCAATAATAACCTTCCACTCGCTCGAGGACAGAATAGTAAAGCAAGCATACGCAAAGCTTGCCGAGGGCTGCACTTGCCCAAAGAGCTTACCGATATGCGTGTGCAACAACAAGCCAACCGTCAAGGTGATAACGAAGCACCCAATTCTTCCAAGCGAAGGGGAGCTTAGTGAAAATCCTCGCTCGAGAAGTGCAAAGCTTCGAGTTTGCGAGAAGCTTTAAAAAAGTCAAATTCAAAATTACGATATAAAAAATAACGGAGGTTTCAATATGTCTAACACAAATGAATCTTATAATCGTTGCTTGTCACAGCTCAAGGCCAGATACGGTTCAAGAGGAATAAGTGTAAATATGGAACGTTCCGTTAACGCACAAAAGAAGGCAGAGGAAGAGGCTGTATCTTCAAGCTACTATCTTTTTGATTCGAGAAGCGGAATTGCATCAAGCTTCAAAAGCGGAGAATACAAGGGCTCGAAGTATATGACCTCTGAGGACTTTCTCAGATACTTCCGCAGCCGCCGTCCTTACTCGGTTCCCGTTAAGAACAACCGAGTAGCCGAGGTGTCGGCACACAAGGGCACAAGAGAAGGGTCCTCGGACTCAAAGGAGGGTCACTTATCACGTGCAATTTCGACGTTAAAAAGACTTAGAGAAAAATGGCTTCCCACTGAAAGAAGGGAAGGTCGCACAGAGATAAGAGGCTTTAAGTTCCCAATAGCCGCTGTAAGCTACATACTCGTTTTTTCCTTTTCTCTCGGACTTCTTGTGAGCGGTTCGGTTATGATAGGTAACGCTTCGGGTGAGCTTGGTGAGCTTAACACAAAGATCTCTGTTCTTGAGGCACGCGAGTCGGAATTGCAAAGCGAAATAGACCTTAAATACGATATAGCTTCTATAAAGGCTGATGCCGAGGAGCTTGGAATGATATCCTCTCAGTTTGTCGGTGGAAAGACTCTTGAGGCTGAGGCTGACGAAGAGGTCGAGGTTTACGGTGAGGCTGAGGAGGTAGGCGGATTTGCCGCACTTCTCAGTGCTATAGGAATAGACGTTGACTGATATCCACTCGTTCTTTTTTAGAATAAATATCGCTTGCGGTACATAATCTTTAATAAATTATTTGCAGAAGTGTTAGGAGGAAGGAATGCCATCCGGTAAATTGAGTTCGAGTGCTGTCAAGCGTTCAACGTGGCTCGGTATTATAATAGTGGCTGTTTTCGCCGTCCTTCTATTGCGAGTTCTTTACTTGCAGACGGTAAACTTTGAAAAGTATCAAAAAAAGGTTATTGACCAGATGACGACCGAATCTAAGGTCGCCGCAGACAGAGGAAAGATATACGATAAGAACGGAAATATTCTTGCCACGAATATTACCACGTACAGAGTATTCATTTCTCCGTCCTCGATAAAGTCGGCTCAGGACGATCTTGAAGAGGGAGATACAAAAAACTACTACGAGCTTGTGTCGAAGGGTCTTTCGGAAATTCTCGGTGTTGAATATGCGGACGTATATAAGCAGGCGACCGAGTACACGAAATATCTCGACAGAACGATAAAGAAAAAAGTCGATGAAGAGACTGCCGATGCGGTCTGTAAGTTCATTGACGATAACGGACTACAGAATATGATATATCTTGAGGCTCAAAGCACAAGATATTATCCATACGGCTCGCTTGCCTCGCACGTGCTTGGCTTTGCGAGTGCTGACGGTGAGGGACTTTACGGCATCGAATATCAATATGACGAGTATCTCAAAGGAATTGACGGCTATTACATAATCGCGAGAGACTCCTACGGAAACGAGATGCCGCTCGATTATGCGAGTTATATTGATGCAATTTCGGGCTATAACGTTGAAACGACTATTGACGTAAGCATTCAAGGCTTTCTTGAAGAGCAGATAGAAAAGACCGTACTCGATCATAAGGCGGCAAACCGTGCCTGCGGAATCGTAATCGACGTAAATACGGGAGCTGTTCTTGCAATGGCTACCTCGTCGTCATTTGATTTGAACGATCCTTGGGAGCTTGATTCGGTCTCGACAGAGACACTCGAGCATTCGGGTTTTGCAAAGGACTCCGAAGAGTACTCAAATCTTCAGCGAGACCTTTTGACGTCAATGTGGTCGAATAAAGCGATAACCGAGAGCTATATTCCCGGTTCAACCTTTAAAATAATCACCTCTGCGATGGGATTCGAAGAGGGCGTTGTGAAAATAAGCGACGTATGTACTTGCGGTGGCTCACTCGTCTTTGGCGGACATAAGATACATTGCCACAAGACCGAGGGACACGGAGCACTTACCTTTGCTCAGGGACTTCAGCAGTCCTGCAACGTCTGGTTTATGACGCTCGGCAAACGCATAGGTATCGAAAATTATCAAAAGCACGTAGAGGCTTTTGGATATTACGAAAAAACAGGAATAGACCTTCCCGGTGAAGGAAACAGTATATTTGCATCCGAAATGACCGAGCTTGACCTTGTAATATATTCGTTCGGTCAGAACTTTAACGTAACTCCTATTCAGCACATAAGTGCAATAAGTGCCGTTGCAAACGGCGGTAAGCTTGTAACTCCTTACCTTGTTTCAAGAGTTACTGACAATGCGGGTAACACCGTTTACGAGCACGATACCGAGATAAAGCGTCAGGTAATAAGCGAGGCGGTCTGCGAGACTATAGCGACTATGCTTGAAGAGGGCGTTTCGGGTGACGGCGGTGCTAAAAACGCGTACGTTGCAGGCTATAGAGTAGCGGCAAAAACGGGTACGTCAGAGAAAAAGACGGCAGGCGACGAGGGCGAATACATCTGCTCTTGTGCGGCTTTCGCTCCCGCAGACGATCCTGAGGTCGCAATTATTATAGTTGTTGACGAGCCCAAAAAGGGATACCTTTACGGTAGTACGGTAGCAGCTCCCTACGTTGGAGATGCACTCGAGTCGATTCTTCCTTATATGGGAGTAGAGGCAAATTATACACAGGAAGAGCTTGATAATATGGCAGTTCGCGTTTCGGGCTATAAGGGCTGGAGCGTAAGCTATGCCAAGCGAATGATAGAGCAAAGCGGAATGAGAGCACTTGTTGTCGGTGACGGAAACGTAGTTACCTCACAGCTTCCCGCAAGCGGAACTTACGTTGAAAAGAACGGTGCTACAGTTGTTCTTTATACGGGCAAGGAAGCACCGAGTGAGAACGTAAGCGTTCCCGATCTTACGGGAATGACGGCAGCTCACGCAAATCAAACGCTGATAAATCTCGGACTTAACGTAAAAATTGAAGGAACTCCTCATTACCTCACGGGAAATGAGGAAATAGTAGTTGTCGAGCAGTCGCACCCGAAGGGGACGATGGTTGCAAAGGGAACCGTCGTTACGGTGACCTTCAGATATATCGGCGGCGACGACGCATAAATTTAAATAAGAGCCGCAAGGCATAGGAAGTACAAAGAAATAATCTTTAAGGAGACTTTCTATGCGGCTTGAAAAATTACTTTCGGGGGCGAATATCGCCTGTCCCAAGAATATGAGTGGTATTGAGATAACCTCAATAGTCACGGACTCTCGTTTGGTGAGAGAAGGCAGTATGTTTATCTGTATTGACGGACTTCATACTGACGGACACAAATTTATAAATAATGCAGTCAACGCCGGTGCCTCGGTAATTGTAATGGACGAGGGGCGTGACGAATGTGTGGGTGGTGCCGCAGCTGTTAAAGTTTTAAACACGAGACGCGCAAGCGCATTCCTATACAATTCCTGGCACGGTGGTCCTGCGAGTAAACTTAAAATAATAGGTATAACGGGAACAAACGGAAAAACGAGTATTGGTCTTATACTTCGGGATATATTCAAAAAAAGCGGAAAGCGGTGCGGTTATATCGGCACCGTAGGTTCTTATTCTCTCGAAAAAAGGATAGAATTGAGGTCAGCAAATCCACTTGCGAATATGACGACTCCCGATCCGCCCGAGCTTTATGAAATTCTTGCACAAATGGTAGAGGACGGAGTTGAGTATGTCTTTCTTGAGGCTACGTCTCACGCGTCGGCACTGTCTAAGCTCGATCCAATACGTTTCGACGTTCTCGTTTTCACGAATTTAACAAGAGACCATCTTGATTTTCACGGCAGTATGGAAGGGTATTTTGCCTCAAAAGCAAAGCTTTTCGAGCGATGCGATACCGCTGTGATAAACGCCGATGACGCCTATGCCTCGGCAATACTTAACGCAAGCCTCGCAAAAAGAAATATTCTTTGCTCGTGCGAGGGTAATTTAAGCAATTTCTCCGCATCGAATATCCGTTTAGGGGGCGGTGACGGCTTTTCTATGAGAGTCAGAACCGAAAAGACGGAGTTCGATGTAGCTATCCCCTTGGTGGGAAGATTTTCTCCGACAAACTCACTTGAGGCGATAGCCGTAGCAGAGTGCTGCGGTATCGCCGAGGGTGAGCTTGTAAACGCTCTTAGGACACTTTCCCCTGTTCCGGGAAGAATGGAGAAGGTAAACATTGATAAAAGGGCGGATTTTTCCGTCTATATTGATTACGCACATACGCCCGACGCACTTGAAAACGTGTTGCGGTCGGCAAGAGATATGACGCTCTCGTCTATGACTCAAAGGGGAAGGGTAATAGTCCTTTTCGGTTGCGGTGGCGAGAGAGACAGAGGAAAACGGAAAGAAATGGGTGCCGTTGCCTCAAAATTCGCGGATTTTGTTATCGTTACGTCGGATAACAGCAGAAGCGAAGATCCCACTGAGATTATCGGGGATATTTATAAAGGAATCAACAAGGAAAAAGAACATATAATAATTGTCGAACGCGAGTCTGCAATAAGATTTGCGGTATCGATGGCAAGGAGTGGAGACGTAATTCTCCTTGCAGGTAAGGGACACGAAAATTATGAGATCTCATATAGGGGTAAATTGCCCTTTTTTGAGAGTGATATAGTAAAGGACGCTGTAAGCAAACGGTTTGCTTAGGGCGTGAAAGGGGGCAAAGCAATGAAGATCAATATTGGAACGAGAGCAATTTCAATGTCAAGACTTGCACAGATTTGCGGCGGTATGCTTCACTGTATAGGTGGCGAGAGCGACCAGGACGTACAGTTCGAGTCTATTTGTACCGATTCGCGTGAGAGTGCTGCAGGTGCGCTTTTTATTGCACTTGGCGGTGAGCGAGTTGACGGACACGATTATATTGATGCTGCTTTGTCTGCGGGTGGTGGCTGCGTTCTTTGTGAGCGTATCCCCGAAAAGATAAGTGAGCGTAAGTGTGCGGCGGTTATAGTCGAGGACTCCGTAAAGGCAGTTGGAGAGCTTGCAAAGGCATACGACAGAAGCATAAATCACAAGAAGATCGCGGTTACGGGAAGCGTTGGAAAAACGACAACCAAGGAGTTTATTGCCGCAGTTCTTGCCGAAAAATATCGAGTTCATAAGACTGAGGGCAACTATAATAGCAATATAGGTCTACCTTTGTCGATACTTTCTATGAAAGACGATACAGAGGTATCGGTGCTTGAAATGGGAATGAGTGATCTCGGAGAGATAGACTACCTTTCGCGTCTTGCAGAGCCCGACGTGGCTGTAATTACCAATATAGGTACTTCGCACATCGGCCGTCTCGGTAGCCGTGAAAATATTTGCCGTGCAAAGCTTGAGATAGTAAACGGTCTCAAGACAGGCGGTACGCTTATCGTCAACGGTGACGAGCCTATGCTCGAAAACTATAAAAAGGACGGAATTACCGTTCGCCGTGTAGCAATTAAAAATGAAAATGCAGATTACCGTGCGACAAATATAAGAATTTGCGATAATCAAACGGTATTCGACATAATAACACCCGTTTCTTTAGTAAGAGACGTGTCTATCCCCGTGCTTGGTGAGCATAACGTTATGGCAGCTCTTTTCGCTTTTGCGGCAGGAGTCAGCTACGGACTTGACGTATCGTATATTGCAAGAGGTCTTTCGAGCTTCAAACAGGTCGGAATGAGACAGAATATATACGATATCGGCTCAATTAAGGTTATTGAGGACTGCTATAATGCAAGTCCAGAGTCTATGAGAGCGGCTTTCAAGGTGCAAAGCTCGATGGCAAAGCAGTGCGGCGAGGGAAGAATCGTGGCACTTCTTGGCGATATGTATGAGCTTGGCGACGAAAGCGAAAGACTTCACGAGCAGGTAGGTGCGGATTTTGCACTTGCAGGCGGAGAGGCTCTCTTTACCTTCGGTGAGAATGCAGAGGGCATCGCAAGAGGTGCAATTCTTCACGGAATTGAGATCGAGCGAGTTTTCAGAAATTCTGACGTAAAAAATCCCGCTATGAGCGGAGAAATGCTCTTGGATTTTCTTCGTAGCGGTGATATTCTACTCGTTAAGGCAAGCAGAGGTGCGGCTGCCGAGAGAGTTATAGAATATCTTAAGGCAAATAAAGACAGAATAGCACAATAATCAGGTAGTTAAACGGGGATTTTTAAATTTATGCTTATAGAATTCATTGTAGCGATAGTCACGAGCTTTGCTCTTAGTGTCGTGCTTTCGTATTATATAATACCCATTCTTAAAGGTCACAAGGTGGGACAGATCATTCGAGAAGAAGGGCCCTCGTGGCACAGCTCGAAGGCAGGAACACCCACGATGGGCGGAATATGCTTTATTATGGCTATTCTTATCGTGAGTGCGGGATTTACAGTATTTTATACTTTGAAAAACAGACAGAGTGAGCTTATTCCTCTTGCTCTTACGCTTGGCCTTGGAGTTTTTAACGGTCTTATAGGCTTTGTTGACGACTACTGCAAGCTATTAAAAAAGCAGAATGAGGGACTGACTCCGCTTCAGAAGATAATTCTGCAAACACTTGTAGCCATTCTTTATATCTTGGCTTTGAGATTTACAGGTCATCTTGACACAAATCTTTTTATCCCATTCCTTAAAACGAATATTGAGCTTGGCTTTGTGTATTACATTTTTGCCGTATTTCTTATTCTCGGAATGGTCAATAGCGTTAATCTTACCGATGGAATAGACGGTCTTGCAACCTCTGTAACCCTTGTGGTCGCTGGATTTTTCGCTTTCGTTGCGTTTAATGTTTTCAACGAGTCGCTTATACTTATATCGGGACTTCTCATAGGAGCACTTATAGGCTTCCTTGTTTTCAATATACATCCTGCAAAGGTGTTTATGGGAGACACAGGCTCGCTTTTCCTCGGCGGAATGGTGACCGGAGCCGCATTCCTTATGGAAAACCCGCTTATAATAGTTATAGCGGGCGGAATTTACGTAGTCGAAGCATTTTCGGATATTATTCAGGTAGGTGTTTTTAAATTATCGGGCAGAAAGATTAGAGTTTTTAAAATGGCACCTATACATCACCACTTTGAAAAGTGCGGATGGAAGGAAGGAAAAATAGTAAGCATATTTTCACTTGTTACCGCTCTGCTTTGTGTAGCGGCGTGGTTTTCATCGTTTTAATAATAATAATTATCGGGGGTACTTGTTATGTCTAATGAAGAAAAGAAAATGACACATAAGCAAGCCCCCGATAATAATTTGCCCGTCAAAAATGACAGTGAAAAAAAGGTTGGGCTTGTGAAAAGAGCTGTCGGTACTTTTTCAGAGTGGCGAGAGAGAAAGCTCGAGGAGCTTGATCCCATATATACTGAGCCCATAACACCTGCTGTTGTTGAGGACGAGGCGAAGGAGCCCCTTTGCCGTCACGGAGTCGATAAGTGGTTCTTACTTTTTGCAACGATGCTTTTGTGCTTCGGTATAGTTATGTGCTACAGTGCGGGTGTCGTTGAGGCACAGGTGGAATATGACGATCCTACCCATTACCTTGTCAGAAATATCGCATTCAGCCTTGTAGCGATAGTAATAACGACCTTGTTCGTTATGTTTTTCCGTCCCTGGCATCTTAGATATATGGCGGTACTCACCTATGCGGGAGCAATATTTTTGCTCCTTCTCGTTCTTGTTATAGGTACTGTCGGCGGCGGTGCTCAAAGATGGATCGCAATAGGACCTGTGACGATTCAGCCGTCCGAAATAGCAAAAACGGGCGTTGTGATGATGCTGGCGCTTTATATGTCTAAATACGAAAAAGAGATAAGCTCGGTACATAAATACGGCGGAAGCTTCAAGCACGGATTTTTTATGCCGCTTATGATAATAGGACTTATTTGCGGTCTCGTTGCACTTGAACGACACATTTCGGGACTTATGATAATCGGTATGATAGGCGTGTGCGTAATGTTTCTCGGCGGAACGAGAGCCAAGTGGCTTATAGCTTTCTTTGCCTTTATAGGAGTTGCTTTCGTCGGTCTTCTTTTGGTATCAAGCTATGCACAAGAGAGAGTTTTCACTTGGATACATATATACGAGGTCGATCCTCTCGGCCCTGCATGGCAGACTCTTCAAGGGCTTTACGCGATAGGCTCTGGCGGATTCTTCGGTACGGGAATAGGCAGCAGCCGACAAAAGTATGGCTACGTTCCCGAGCCGCAAAACGATTTCGTTTTCCCGATAATTTGTGAGGAGCTTGGCTTTATAGGAGCTTTCCTTCTCGTAGCACTTTTCGTGTTGCTTGTATGGAGAGGAATAAAGATAGGGCAGAATGCACCCGACAAGTTCACAGCTCTTACAGTTTGGGGACTTACCTTTAAAATAGCGCTTCAGGCGGCAATGAATATTGCGGTCGTAACTAATTCTATGCCCAATACGGGAGTGTCGCTGCCCTTTATAAGCTCGGGCGGAACGGCACTTATGATACAGATATTCGAGGTCGGTATCATACTCCTTATCTCGAGGTTTTCAAAACAAAAGAAGTAATTGACTTTTTCTTAAGGAGATAATAATGAAGGTACTAATTTCGGCAGGCGGAACGGGCGGACATATAAACCCCGGCCTTGCCATTGCAAATATAATATTGAAAAACGCTCCCGATTCCGAAATTCTTTTCGTGGGAACGCCTAAGGGAATGGAGAATGACCTTGTAAGAAAGGCAGGATACGAGCTTCGTCACGTTGAAATAAGCGGTATCAGACGCTCGCTCTCACCCTCAAATATCAAAACCGCAATACAGGTCTTGACATCTCCCGTGAAGGCTAAAAAGATAATAAAGGAATTTCGCCCCGATATAGTAATAGGTACGGGCGGATATGCTTGCTGGCCTTCTCTTACGGCGGCAAGAAAAATGGGAATTCCCACAGTTCTTCACGAGGCAAACGCAATTCCCGGTGTTGCTGTAAAGCAGCTCTGCGGAAAGGTCGACCTTCTTATGACTAATTTTGAGCATACCGCAAAGGAATTTGCCGACAGGCAGAGAACTATGCACGTCGGTATGCCGATGCGTGGAGAATTTGAGGGGATCTCAAAGGAAGAGGCACGTAAAAAGCTCGGCATTGCCGACAAGTATTCTCACGTAATACTTTCATTTGGCGGAAGTCTCGGTGCACCTATGGTAAATAGGGCATCTATTGAGGTAATGAAGAATTACACGGCAAAGCATCCCGAGGTCATACACTATCACTCGAGCGGTAGCCGTGAATACGAAAATATGATGAAGGAATATACCGAGGCAGGACTTGCCGAGGCAAAGAACATTGACCTCGCACCTTATATATACGATATGTCGCTTAAAATGGCGGCGGCTGACGTTGTGATCTCGCGTGCGGGAGCGATGACTATTGCAGAGCTTGCAAGGCTTGGTGCGGTATCTATTCTTATCCCGTCTCCTAACGTTACGGCTGACCATCAGTACAAAAACGCAAAGCTGCTTGAAGATAAGGGAGCGACTATTATAATTCGCGAAGATGAGTTTGACGGTCATAACGTAAGTGATACCGTAGAGAAGCTCCTTTCTGACGATGCACTACGCAAGAGTATGTCCGAGAGTATCGGAAAGTTTTATGATGCAAACACAAGCAAAAAGATATTTAGCGAGATAGAAAAGCTCGTTTTAAATAGCAAGAAGTAAAAAGAGGGAAAATAAATGCAGATAAGAGAACGCTCAAAAAACAGTGAAAGAGAAAAAACGGTCGAGATAAACTTATACTCGCTCGTTTGCATTTCTCTTCTTGTAATCATGGGCGTTCTTTTGTTGCTTTTATCCTTGCATTTCGTAAAAAGATTTATACCTGCCAAAAGCTTTGAGATAATAGGCGAATCCACTTACGAGCCGATCGATTTAGCAAAGGGCTCGGGTATAGAGCTTGGCGACAGGATATTCAGAATAGACACCGAGGCGGCGGAAGAGAGACTTTTGGTAAGCTGCCCGTATCTCGAGTCGGTAAATATCAAGAGGACACTCTTTGGCAAGGTAAAGTTTGAGGTCGAATGCTATGAGCCGGTATGGTATGTAGAGGTCGCGGGTGACTGCTACGTTCTTGACAGAGAGCTTCGTGTGCTTGAGGAAACAGCGGACAGGGAAGGTCTTTATGAGAGAGATCTTATATATCTTACATTGCCGCACCTAAAAAATGCCATAGTCGGAGAGACAGTTGTGTTCGGTAACAGCGACGGAGAAATCGAGGAAACACAAAAAATAATGGATATCATTCTCTCATCGGCTGCTGCTGAAATGATATGTACTGCCGACATCGACAACAGATATGATGTGCATTTCGAGTTTGACAAAATTGTAATTTTTGAAAGTGAAGAGAAATTTTCGTATAGCGAAATAGATGATTTTTTCACAGTAAACGTCGGTGGATATTCGAAGCTTGCCACAAAGCTTGAATACATAACTAAGGCAATGCTTAAGGAAGACCTCGCGGGGGCTGTCGGTGGAACGGTTGACGTTTCCGAAGAAGGGGACAAGGTCAGTATACGCCCAAAATACGCAAGTGTCGGGAATAATTAAAAACATTGTCTAAATGTATGGTTTATGCTTCGGTTTAATGATAAATATTTGTAAAAATTATCATTAAATTTCAAAAAAGGTATTGCAAAAAAAGCAAAAATATATTATCATATATATATAAATATTTTCTTTGCAAAAAAGTTAAAAAACGGAGGATAATGACCATGCATTTTGAAAGAGACGATAGCTGTGATTGCGGCGTTTGTATAAAAGTAGTAGGTGTCGGCGGCGGCGGAAACAATGCTGTCAACAGAATGATTGCTTCTAACGTAAGAGGAGTAGATTTTATTACGATAAATACAGACAGACAGGCACTTCGTCACTCGAGTGCCCCCACTCAGCTTGTAATAGGTGAAAAAATTACAAAGGGATTCGGTGCGGGTGCAAATCCCAGCATCGGTCAGCGTGCGGCTGAGGAGTCTCTTGATGAGATCAAGGCAGCTCTCTCCGACGCAGATATGGTATTCATAACCGCAGGAATGGGCGGTGGTACAGGTACAGGTGCAGCTCCCGTTGTAGCAAGAATTGCTCACGAGATGGACATCCTCACCGTAGCTGTTGTAACAAAGCCTTTCGGCTTTGAGGGTAAGCGTAGAATGGCTCAGGCTGTTGAAGGAATTGCTGAGCTTAGCCAGTACGTTGACTCTATCGTAGTTATTCCTAACGAGAGACTTAAAGAGGTATCCGATACAAGAATTACTCTTTATAATGCATTTGAGGCGGCTGATGACGTTCTCCGTCGCGGCGTACAGAGTATTTCCGACCTTATAAACGTTCCCGGAAACATCAACCTTGACTTTGCTGACGTAACCGCTATTATGGCACATTCGGGCAGGGCTCATATGGGCGTTGGCAGTGCAACGGGTAAGGACAAGGCAGAGCTCGCAGCACGTGCAGCTATTGCAAGTCCTCTCCAGGAGACTTCTATCAAGGGTGCTACAGGTATCGTTATCAGCTTCTCGGCTTCTCCCGACATTGGACTTGAGGACGTTAACGTTGCTGCTAATATGATAGCAGAGGAGTGCAATCCCGATGCAAACATCATCTGGGGTGTTGCATTCGATCCTGAGCTTGAGGACGAGCTTCGCATTACTCTTCTTGCTACCGGCTTTGATAAGAAGCCCGGTGACTATGATGACGGAATAGAGACAAAGGCTGCTGAAGAAGCAGAGGTCGCTGAGAAGGCAAGTGGAAAGCCTGCAAGCTCAAGTGCATACGACGATATACTTGACGGCTTCTTTAACTAAGAAAAATCAATAAGCAAAAAGTCAGCCGAGCTTTTCGGCTGACTTTTTTACGAGGATAAATATGCTTGAATTTTTTGAATCATTTTCCCTTTGGGGAACGATCGTAAACACACTTGGCGTAGCCGTCGGTGCTATCGTCGGTATTTTAATAAAAAACCTTTCGGGTACGAAAAAAGCAAAGGAAGGCGGCATTGCCAGCGAGCTTCCCGACGCTATAATGAAGGGCGTTGCACTCTGCGTTTTGCTTATCGGTATTACGGGGGCAATCAAGACCGAAAATATAATGATAGTTATCATTTCGATAGTTGTCGGTGCAATTCTCGGTACGCTTATGCGACTTGATAGCGGAATTACGGCTCTTGGCAACTTCATTGAAAAAAAGACGGGCGGAAAGCTTGGCAGTATAACGCAGGGCTTTGTTACGGCAAGTCTGCTATTCTGCGTAGGTGCTATGGCGATAGTAGGATCGCTTTCGAGCGGTCTTTCGCTCGAGCACGAAACGCTCTATGCAAAATCCCTGCTCGATATGATCTCGGCAATTATATTTGCGACCACGCTCGGCTGGGGCGTCGTTTTCTCGTCGTTGCTTGTCTTTGTTTATCAAGGAGCTATCACACTTGCGGCAAGTCTTTTAGCCCCCGTGCTTTCAGCGGTGGCAATAAATGAAATGACGGCGGTTGGCTCACTTCTTATTATCGCACTTTCGCTCAATATGCTGGGACTTACCAAAATTAAGGTTATGAACTACGTCCCCGCGATTTTCATACCGATATTGCTTGTATTATTTATGTAAATAAACAAAAGGCGAAGGATTTTTCCTTCGCCTTTTTAATTTTAGAATGTTATTACAAACTTGTTGCAGTAGCCACGAGGAATTTCGTACTTCTTTTCAAGCTCGGGACCGCAAGAATAAGATCCTATTCCACGCATTCCGAGATCAAGACAAACGTTTACAAAATCGTTCTTAGGAAGCTCGAAATTGTGTTTTGTTTCACGTAACTGTGCAGTTGTATATGGATTTACCGAGAATGAGAAGGGTCTCTCTGCCGTAACCGTGAAGTTATCGTTTATATTAAGATACTTCGAAGCATAGTGGCTTCCCGACTCCTGAGGACGAACGTAATCATAGTAATAGTTGTCATCGGCATTCGACTCGTAGTATCCGTACTCACAGCACGCCTTCTTGTCAACGTAGCTCTCGTGAGGGCCAAATCCAACGTAAGAGAAGTCACGCTTAGATGCATCTGTACCAAATTCAAGTCCAAAACGGGCAATATTTGTAACATAATCAGATATCCTATAAGCAACCTCAATTTCAAGTGCGGAATCAAGCACCGTGTACTTAATGTCGTACTCAACCATAGGAAGAAGTGCAGGGGCAGTAAGCACGCCACGGAAATAACAACTGTTGTTATTCTTATCACTCTCAAGCACATAGGGTTTAGCGATGTGGAGCTTAAATCTGTTTTTCCAAGGACCTATAAGATGACGGTCATTGTCGGTGTAACGGGTCGTATTAAAATGCATAGGAGTCTTAAGGATCTCTACTCCGTCAGCAGTGAGTGAGGTGAGAAGGCCTGTTGTCTCGTCAACCTTTATTTCAACCTTCTTGCCGCTCTTCTTAACTTCGGGGATAGCAACGTCTTTGACTTCAGACTTTGTCTTTCCGCCATAAACCGCTCTCATTTCGAGGGCGTTGGACTTGATTTTTCTATCGGGAGTGAGAAGTCCGTCGCAGCAGAAGTTTGCATCATGCTCGGCTTCACCGTGGTCTCCACCGTAGAGGAAGCCACGCTCGGTCTTGATTCCGTGATCAGCCCATTCCCAAACGAACGCACCCATAATCTGGTCGTTAGCGTAAATATAATCCCAATAATCAGCAATGTCTCCGCAACTGTTACCCATTGCGTGAGTGTATTCGCAGAGGACGAAGGGACGTGTCTCAAGAGGATTGTTAATGACCTTTTTATTGATAGTATCAATGTCGGGGTACATCATGCTGACCATATCGACCATATCGGTATAGTAGTATTTCTTGCTGTGCTGGAGTCCCTCGTAGTGAATGAGTCTTGAATCATCGTGTTCACGAATGTACTTAGTACCCTTAATGAATGCTTCACCGAAGCAGCTTTCGTTGCCGAGTGACCAGATGATAACGGACGAACGGTTTTTGTCACGCTCAACGAGAGCCATTTCACGGTCGGTGATACCGGGCTCAAAGAGCATATTGTCGGCATAATTTACCCACATATCGTAAGCACCGCTGTCGCCTCTGCAGTAGAGTGCACCGTGAATTTCAAGGTCAGCCTCGTCCATAACGTAGATACCGAACGCATCGCAAAGCTGATAGAACTCGGGAACGTCGGGATAGTGAGAGGTACGAACTGCATTTACGTTGAGGTACTTCATAAGATTGAGGTCCTCAACCATATTTTCGAGAGTAACGGTAGCACCTGTCTCGCAATTGAACTCGTGGCGGTTTACACCCTTAAGCTTTGTGTGTACGCCGTTTATCTTGAATACCTTGCCGTCAACCGAAACGGTACGGAATCCGACCTTCTCGTAGATGACCTCACCGTTCGCTGAAATTGTGAGGGGGTAGAGGGTGGGAGTTTCTGCAGCCCATATCTTGACGTCCTTTACCTTAAACTCTACGCACTTGCCAGCACCAGCGGTTACAGTCTCGCCCTCAAAGGTAAGAGAAACGTCAATATCACTCATATTTTCGAACTTGAGAACACCGTCCTTGCCGTCGTGCGAGGGAGTGAACTTAAAATCGGTGATATGAGACTCGGGACGCTTTAGAATATAAACGCTTCTGAAGATACCCGAGAAACGGAATTTGTCCTGGTCCTCAAGGTATGTGGAAGCACACCACTTGAGCACGATAACGTCAAGTGTGTTCTTGCCGTTCTTTACAAGCTCGGTTATATCAAACTCACTTGTAGCGTGAGAGATCTGAGAATAGCCCTTGAACTCTCCGTTTACGTAGAGATAGAAAGCACTGTCAACACCCTCAAAATTGAGGTAGTAACGCTCGCCTTCCTTCTTATCAAGGTCGAAATCGCGGCGGTAGTGCCACGTGGGATTTTCATAAGGAACGTGAGGGGGATTTGAAGGAATGGGATAGCGGTTGTTACGGTACTGTATCTGGTCGTATCCGTGCATCTGCAAGCAAGAGGGAACGGGAATAGTTACCGTAAGCTCCTCGGAAAGATTAGCGAGTGCCGTTTCGGTATCGCTGTGCTGCTTGAGAAGCCAAGTTCCGTCAAGAGAGAGGAAACGAGAGCTCGATCTTCTGTCAACTATGCCGTGAACAGTAGTAACCTTATCATCGGCTGCAAAGGGAATAAAGTAGCTTCTGTGAGGGAGCGTACCAATTCTTTCGTAGCGTTTGTACTCTTTCATTTTTTAGTCTCCTAAAACAAAATATTCGTTATGCCTTTATGGGCACATCTTAACATTATAATTATAACCGATATTCCTTTTGATGTCAAGGATTGAGGGAGCTTTTGTTTAAATAAAACAAAAGAAAAAATCCCCGCTGAATTTTCAGCGGGGATAATTTTTATTACTTGCTCAAATAATCCTTAAATTACTTGTTAGAGATAGCTGCCTGAGCTGCTGCGAGACGAGCTATCGGAACACGGAAGGGCGAGCAGGATACGTAGTCAAGTCCGAGCTTGTGGCAGAACTCAACAGATGTGGGGTCACCACCGTGCTCACCGCAGATACCTACGTGGAGCTTCTGGTTAACAGGTCTACCAAGCTTGAGAGCCATATCCATAAGCTTACCAACACCGTTCTGGTCAAGTCTTGCGAAAGGATCGTTCTCGAAGATCTTTGCATCATAGTATGCAGAGAGGAACTTACCTGCATCATCACGGGAGAAGCCGTATGTCATCTGAGTAAGGTCGTTTGTACCGAAGCAGAAGAAGTCTGCATTAGCTGCTATATCGTCAGCTATGAGACAAGCTCTGGGGATCTCGATCATTGTACCAACCTCGTAGTCAAGCTTAACGCCTGCAGCTGCAATCTCAGCATCAGCGGTTGCAACAACTACGCTCTTAACGTACTTAAGCTCCTTAACGTCGCCAACGAGAGGAATCATGATCTCAGGAACAACCTTCCAGTCAGCATGCTTCTTCTGAACGTTGATAGCTGCACGGATAACTGCAGAAGTCTGCATCTTTGCGATCTCGGGGTATGTTACAGCGAGACGGCATCCACGGTGACCCATCATGGGGTTGAACTCGTGGAGAGATGCGATGATAGCCTTAATGTCCTCAACAGTCTTGCCCTGTGCCTTAGCAAGAAGAGCGATGTCTTCCTCAGTGGTAGGAACAAACTCGTGGAGAGGGGGATCAAGGAATCTGATACAAACGGGTGTGCCCTCAAGAGCCTCATAGAGCTTCTCGAAGTCGGACTGCTGGTAGGGAAGGATCTTCTGGAGAGCTACTTCTCTCTCTTCAGCAGTGTCGGCACAGATCATCTCTCTGAATGCTGCAATTCTGTCAGCCTCAAAGAACATATGCTCTGTACGGCAAAGACCGATACCCTCAGCACCGAGCTCACGTGCCTTCTTAGCGTCAGCAGGAGTATCAGCGTTTGTACGAACCTTAAGAGTTCTGTACTTGTCAGCCCAAGTCATAATTGTACCAAAGTTGCCGGAGATCTCTGCGTCAACTGTGGGAATAATACCGTCATAAATAGCACCGGTAGAACCGTCGATGGAGATGTAATCACCCTCAACGAATGTCTTGCCTGCGAGTGTGAACTTCTTGTTCTCCTCGTCCATAGCGATGTCGCCGCATCCGGAAACGCAGCACTTACCCATACCTCTTGCAACAACTGCTGCGTGAGAGGTCATACCGCCACGAACTGTAAGGATACCCTGAGCAGCCTTCATACCTGTAATATCCTCAGGAGAAGTCTCAAGTCTAACAAGAACGACCTTCTTACCTGCAGCGTTCCAATTCTCAGCATCCTCAGCAGAGAATACGATCTGTCCGCAAGCAGCTCCGGGAGAAGCACCGAGACCACGTCCCATGGGCTTTGCAGCCTTGATTGCCTTAGCATCAAACTGGGGGTGGAGAAGTGTGTCGAGGTTTCTGGGGTCTATCATAAGAACAGCTTCCTGCTCGGTCTTGTGGCCCTCTTTTACGAGGTCAACAGCGATCTGGAGAGCAGCCTGTGCAGTTCTCTTACCGTTTCTGGTCTGGAGCATATAGAGCTTCTCATTTTCAATGGTGAACTCCATGTCCTGCATATCGTGGTAGTGGTTCTCAAGGATCTCACATACCTTTGTGAACTGCTCGAAAGCAGCGGGGAACTTGTTAGCCATCTCAGCGATAGGCATAGGTGTACGAACACCTGCAACAACGTCCTCACCCTGAGCGTTTGTAAGGAACTCACCCATGAGCTTCTTTTCACCGGTAGCGGGGTCACGTGTGAATGCAACACCTGTACCGCAGTCATCACCCATGTTACCGAACGCCATAGCCTGTACGTTTACAGCGGTACCCCAAGAGTAGGGAATATCGTTGTCACGACGGTAAACGTTTGCACGGGGGTTGTCCCAAGAACGGAATACTGCTTTAACAGCACCCATAAGCTGCTCCTTGGGGTCGGAGGGGAAGTCAGAACCGATCTTAGCCTTGTACTCAGCCTTGAACTGATTTGCAAGTTCCTTAAGATCGTCAGCGGTAAGCTCAACGTCAAGCTTAACGCCCTTTTCCTCTTTCATCTTATCGATAAGCTCCTCGAAGTACTTCTTTCCAACTTCCATAACGACGTCGGAGTACATCTGGATAAATCTTCTGTAGCAATCATAAGCCCAACGAGCGTTACCCGACTTCTTAGCCATAACTTCTACAACCTCTTCGTTAAGACCGAGGTTAAGAATTGTGTCCATCATACCGGGCATGGATGCACGTGCACCGGAACGAACGGAAACGAGAAGGGGGTTCTCCTTATCGCCGAACTTCTTGCCGGTTACGCCTTCCATCTTTACGATGTACTCGTTGATTTCAGCCTGTATAGAGTCATTGATCTGACGACCATCCTCATAGTACTGTGTGCAGGCCTCTGTTGTGATGGTAAAGCCCTGGGGAACGGGAAGACCAATGTTGGTCATTTCGGCAAGGTTTGCACCCTTACCGCCGAGAAGCTCACGCATCGATGCATTACCTTCGGAAAAAAGGTAACAATACTTCTTTGCCATTTGTGAATCCTCCATATTTGAAATAATTTTTTTGACAAACTTAGCCTCTGCAAAGGGGGTATTTCGTTGCAGAGTACCAGATATTATAACATATATTTTTCCAAATAGCCATAAAAATTGAAAATTTATAAGCAAGTATAATTGTAAATTTTTTGTTAACGAGTTTCAGGTCGAATAAAAGTCTTGATTTTTTTGCATATAAGTAGTATAATTAACAAGTAATAAGATTCTTAACACCGGGAAGAAATTTTCGGTGTAAGTTGTTTTGCAAATAGAAAAACGGAATGGTATATAAAATGGCAGACATATTTGACCTTTTTAAGAAAATATCAAAGAATGATACGGTGAGCACAGCACCCATAACTCATATAGTTGTAGGACTTGGAAACCCCGGGGCGAAATATGCAAACACCCGCCACAACGCAGGATTTATGACGCTTGACTATATTTCATCAAGGCTTGGCGTAAAGGTCGACAGAGCAAAGTTTGAGGCTCTTGTCGGAGAGGCAACGGTCGCGGGAAAGCGAGTCCTTCTTATGAAACCGCAGACCTTTATGAACAATTCGGGTAACGCCGTATACGAGGCTGCAAAATTTTATAAGATTGCCCCCGAAAACGTAATCGTTATATCCGATGACGTAAATCTTGACGTAGGACGTCTCCGCGTTCGCGGCTCGGGAAGTGCCGGCGGACAAAAGGGACTTAACGATATCATCGTTCAGATGGGCAGCGACAAGATACCGAGAATAAGGATAGGAGTCGGAAAAAAGCCGCACCCCGATTACGATATGGTCGATTGGGTGCTCGGTGCTTTTCCCGAGGCTGACAAAAAGGCTCTTGACGAGGTCTATGCGAGAGCATACGACGGACTCGAAAAGCTCCTCTCTGGTGATGTTGACGGTGCTATGCAGATATGCAACGGTGCGAAATAATCGAATAATACGGAGAATTTAATGACCAACAATATTCTTATAGACAGTATACGCATTGACAGCGAATACAAGGAGCTCTTAAAGGCGGTAAAAAGTCTGTCGAGCCACGCGTCTCCAAAGCCTGTGCTTGTTACGGGACTTTGTGAGGGTGCGGCTGATGCCGCCTATGCTTCGCTTATCGGTGACGTAACGAGGCTTAGCGACAAGAAGGCTCCCGTTCTCCTTTTTTGTGCAGAGGAAAAGGAGTGCGTGAGACTTAAGGTATTTCTTGAACAGCATGGAATAAGAATCGGCTTTTTCGTAAAACGCGACCTAACATTATACAATATTACCGCCTCCCGTGAGTACGAACACGAGAGGCTAAAGGTCTTGTCGGGAATTCTCGGCGGTGAGTACGATGCTGTAATTACCACTCCCGACGCGGCACTTGAATACACAATGCCGCCCGACCTTCTTAGTGCCAACCGCTTGAAATTCGAGTATTCGCAGACCGATATTGACGTCCGCGTTATAACCGATGCACTCCTTAACGCAGGTTTTGCCCGTGTTGAGATGGTCGAGGCGGCAGGACAGTTTGCCATTCGCGGTGGAATTATTGATATTTTCCCGCCCTATGCTACCTATATCGATATTGACGGAAACGTGGCGGGCGGCTCGGTTGCAATAAGAATTGAGCTTTTCGGTGACGAGATAGATAGAATGGAGCTTTTCGATCCCGCAACGCAGAGAATGACTCTAACTCTTGACGCCATAGAGATATTTCCTTCAAGAGAGGTGCTTCTTAATGCTGAAAAGAAGGCAAAGATAAAGGAAGCTATCTCTGCCCACGCGTCGAAGTGTAAGGACGAAAGAGCCTTGCTTGAGATGTCGGCGGAAATTGCCGCTATTGACGGAGAGGTTGATATCAATTTTGCAGACAAATATATGACTCTCATTTATCCTGAGAGAGCGAGCCTTTTCGATTATTTGAAGGGAACTCCGCTATGCTTGCTCAGGGGCACGTCTGCAATAAACGACAGACTAAAGGCGTTTGAGTGGCACAGCAATCAAATAGTTACAGAGCTTCTTGAGGGCGGAACGATAGCCCCCAAATATACCGACTATGCAAAGCCCCTTTCCTCATTCGAGGTCTTTCTTTCAAACCGTCCTTGTCTTCATTTTGATTCTCTCGGACAGGGAATGAACTCAAAAAAGCTTTATGCGATGTTCAATTTCCGTTCAAAGCATATGGTCTCGTATGGAGATAACTATGCTCTATTGCTTGAGGATATCGAGGGATATAGGAGAGGCGGATTTAAGATAGTTATTACCACACCGAGTGAGATTGCGGCAAAAAACCTTTGCGGTTTCCTCAACGAAAAGGGAATAGGTGCTGTCATAGAGACGGCTGAGGGTGAGTTTACCGTAGAAAATCTCCCGAGAAATCTCATTATGATAGTATGGAAGAGATTTATAAAGGGATACGAGCTTACCTCAGCAAGAATTGCAGTCTTTTCGACAAATCCCGAGAGCCGAGACGGAGCACTTTCGGCAGCTTCGAGTTATAGAAGAAGCAAAAAGAAGAAAAAGGGAACAGAGACCATACTTTCCTATAACGACCTTGCAGTTGGCGATTACGTGGTTCACGAGAATTACGGAATAGGACAGTATATGGGTATAAGAAATATAACCGTTGACGGTGTGAGTCGAGACTATATTGATATTCACTATGCGGGAAGTGACAGACTCCTTTTGCCTACCGATAAACTCGATATGGTTTCAAAATATATCGGTGCTCACGCAGACGACGGTCTTGTCAAGCTTTCAAAATTCAGCACGGGTGAGTGGGGAAGAACGAAGGCAAAGACAAAGTCTATCGTCAAGGATATAGCTAAGGAGCTTATCAAGCTCTATGCCGAGCGTTCGCGTCGCCTGGGCTTTGAATTTCCGCCCGACGACGAGCTTCAGCGTGACTTTGAGGCGGCATTTGGCTATGACGAGACCGAGGCTCAGCTTGACGCAATTGAAGACATCAAGGAAGATATGATGAAGCCCGTGCCCATGGACAGACTCCTTTGCGGAGACGTTGGCTTCGGTAAGACCGAGGTCGCACTCCGTGCGGCATACAAGGCGGTGCTTGGCGGAAAGCAGGTGGCAATTCTCGTGCCCACTACTATTCTCGCACTTCAGCATTATCAGACTATATCGAGCCGAATGAGAGCTTTTTCGGTAAACGTTGATATGATTTCAAGATTTAAGACGCCAAAGCAGCAGGCACAGACCTTGCGTGCACTCAAACGCGGAGACGTTGACGTGATTGTGGGAACTCACCGTCTTATATCAAAGGATATAGAGTTTAAGGATCTCGGTCTCCTTATAATTGACGAGGAGCAGAGGTTTGGAGTAGCACAAAAGGAAAAGCTTAAAAAAATGGCGGGAAATATTGACGTTCTCACACTTACCGCAACGCCGATACCGAGAACACTTAATATGGCTATGGGCGGTATAAGGGATATTTCTATACTCGATGAAGCTCCCGGAGACCGACTTCCCGTGCAAACTTACGTGCTTGAATATGATGAGCTTATCATATTTGAGGCTATAAGAAGAGAGCTGCGTCGAGGCGGTCAGATATTTTATCTCCACAATTTCGTTGAGAGTATAGACGCCTGTGCGGCACGAATTGCCAAGGAGATTCCCGAGGCGAGAATTACCGTTGCACACGGCAAGATGGACAAGGATCAGCTCGAGGACATTTGGGAAGAGATGCTTACGGGAAAGATAGATATTCTCGTTTGCACTACAATTATAGAGACGGGCATTGATATTCCGAACGCAAATACTCTTATAGTCGACAACGCTCACAGACTCGGACTTTCACAGCTACACCAGATAAGAGGACGAGTAGGACGCTCTGCAAGACGAGCTTACGCGTACTTCACTTATCCGCGAGATAAGACGGTCACAGAGATCGCTTCAAAGAGGCTTGAGGCAATTAGAGAGTATGCCGAGTTTGGTGCGGGCTTTAAGATCGCACTTCGCGATATGGAGCTTCGCGGTGTAGGAAATCTTCTCGGTGCCGAGCAGCACGGACATCTTGACGCTGTCGGTTACGACCTTTATATAAAGCTTCTCAACCAAGCGGTGCTTGAGGAAAAGGGGGAGACGGTCGAGGAAAGAGTTGACTGCACGGTCTCGCTCAAATGTGACGCCTTTATTCCCGAGACCTATGTTCCGTATTCCTCGCAGAGAATGGGACTTTACAAGAGAATGGCGAACATAGAGACACCTGAGGACAAGGACGACATACTCGACGAGCTTATAGACCGATACGGAGACCTTCCGAAACCCGTAATGAATCTTCTCAACATCGCACTCGTAAGAGCGGTTGCAATGAAATGCAGAATAAACTCGATAGTCGAGGACGTGACCGAGGTCAAGATATACCCCGAGGACTTCGATATGGAAGTGTGGTCGACACTCTTCGATACATTCAAAAACAGAATGAGAATGATTATGGGAGAAAAGATAAGCATAAGCTTCCGCTTCAAGAAGGAAGAAAACCTTCCTACCCTTATGTATAAGCTTTTCACGAAATATCTTGAAGTAAAAAAAGAGCTTTTGGCTGAAAATGTGGACAAAAGCGAACAAAAGTAGTATAATGTAAAAAAACGTTAAAAGGAATAGATATATGAAGAAAAAGATTATAAGAGCCTTGTCGCTTCTTTTGTCTGTCTTGATGATAGTTTTGAGCTTTACCTCTTGTAGATCTCTTGGGGAGCCGATACTTACACTTGACGGCACAGAGCTTTCGGAGAACGTTTATATGCTTTTTCTCTCAAGACTCAAGGGTAACCTTGCGAGTGCCGCAAATTACAGCACCGAGGCACTCAAGGACAGCTTTTGGGATATGGTTGTTTCAAACGACGGAACAACGAGAGACGAGTCGTATAAATCTCAGATACTTGAAGAATGCAAATTCTACCTTGCCGCCCTCGACCTTTTTGATGAGCTTCGACTCAAGCTTCCCGACTCTTATATTGAAGAGATCGACCGGAATCTTGCCGATCTTGTCGAAGGTGACGCAAACGGCAGCAAGACCGCTTTCAACAGTATATTGGCGGAATACGGAGCAAACTATGACGTTCTCAGAGAAGCGTTCTTAATTGAGGCAAAGCTCAGCTACCTTAACGAATATCTTTACGGAAAGGGCGGCTCGAAGATAGGTGCTGAGGTCATAGAGGACTATTATCAGTCAAAGTACGTCCGCTTCAAGCACGTATTTTTCTACACCTACACCCCTGTTTACGAGACCGATTCCGACGGAAACGATATTTATTATCTTGACACCTATGCCAAAAAGGTAGCCTACGATACATCTGCACTTAAGAGACGTGCGGCTGACGGTAGTGAGGCAAAGGACAAAAACGGTGACGTTATTTACGAAACGGCAGACGGAAAGATTGCTTACGATAAGAAAAACGGTAGCCGAGCCCCCCTGTACGACGATAACGGTTATATCGTCACCCGTAAGTTTACAGAAAAAGAGCTTATCTCGGTAAACGATG
This sequence comes from Clostridia bacterium, assembly GCA_017503865.1. Classification (GTDB taxonomy): domain Bacteria; phylum Bacillota; class Clostridia; order Oscillospirales; family CAG-272; genus HGM12713. Next base: position 63,533 of record JAFVSI010000019.1, read on the forward strand.
ATGCAACTCTTATTATGGAAGCACTTGAGGGCAACGAGGGCAACTATACCCTCTTTGACAGCTACGTTGAAAACTACAGCGAGGACGAGGGCAGCCTTAAATATACGAACGGATTTTATATGACTGCCGAGTCGAATTACGACTCACCCGAGGTGCTCGAGGCAGTTCTTGAAATGGAGAACGGCGAGATAAGAAAGATATACTCGGAGTATGGCATTCATATAGTTATGAAATATGAGCTTGACAAAAACGGATACGCCAAGACTGAGAATTCCGACTTCTTTGTAAGTGCAAATACGGGTAACTTCGTCTTTATAAACGAGCTTATGTCAATTCTCCTTAGTGAAAGACTTTCGAGAGCCATTTCTGCTGTCAAGGTCAACGGGGAAAGCTATGACGCTATAAGTATAAAAAATATTGGAGCAAATTTCTATTACTAATTTATTGACACGGCGAAAAATAAGTGGTACAATATAGATTTAGTAGAGTTTTATCTAATTTAAAAAGAAAGGTTTATTACAACTATGAAATGGACTTCACTTAACGAACTGCGTGAAAAGTATCTTTCTTTCTTTGAATCGAAGGGGCATCTTCGTTTGCCCTCTTTTCCGCTTGTTCCTATAAACGATAAATCGTTGCTTCTCATAAATTCGGGAATGGCTCCTATGAAAAAGTTTTTCACAGGAGAGGAGATCCCCCCTCGCAACCGTGTAACCACCTGCCAGAAGTGTATTCGTACACCCGACCTTGAAAGAGTCGGTCACACGGCACGTCACGGTACTTATTTCGAGATGCTCGGAAACTTCTCGTTTGGCGATTATTTCAAGGACGAGGCTATTCCGTGGGCTTGGGAATTTCTTACCGAGTGGCTCGAGATTCCCGCGGACAAGCTCTGGCCCTCTATCTACGAAAACGACGAGGAAGCTTTTGTTCTTTGGAAGGACAAGGTGGGAGTTGATCCCGCAAAGATAGTCAGACTTGGTAAGGCTGACAACTTCTGGGAGCACGGAAGCGGCCCTTGCGGACCTTGCTCCGAGATATATTTTGACAGAGGACTCAAATACGGCTGTGGCTCTCCTGACTGTAAGCCCGGCTGTGACTGTGACAGATTTATGGAGATCTGGAACAACGTATTCTCTCAGTTCAACAATGACGGAAACGGTAATTATACCGAGCTTGCACAGAAAAATATCGATACCGGTATGGGACTTGAGCGTCTTGCTTGCGTAATGCAGGGTGTTGACAATCTCTTTGAGGTCGATACCGTTAGAAAGATTCTTGATACAGTTTGTGCTATCGCAGGTAAGACCTACGGAGTGGACGCAAAGAATGACGTATCTATCCGTGTTATTACCGACCACATCAGAAGCTCGACCTTTATGATTTGTGACGGTGTTATCCCTTCAAACGAGGGACGCGGCTACGTGCTTCGTAGAATACTTCGCCGTGCTTGCCGTCACGCAAAGCTCCTCGGTATTGACCGTGCATTCCTTCCCGAGCTTTGTGAGGTAGTTATCGGTGAAAACGTGGACGCATATCCCGAGCTTGCTGATAAGAAGGATTACATTCTTAAGATAATAGCTACCGAGGAAAGCAGATTTGACGTTACTATTGACGCAGGTCTTTCAATTCTCGGTGACATAATGGCAAAGAGCGAGTCCGAGGGTAAGAAGGTCATCTCGGGCGAGGACGTGTTCAAGCTCTACGATACCTTTGGCTTCCCGATAGACCTCACCCGTGAGATAGCAGACGAAAAGGGCTTCTCAATTGATGAGGACGAGTTTGCAAAGCTTATGAAGGAGCAAAAGAACAGAGCAAGAGCGGCAAGAGGAAATGTCGGTGGATGGGATGAGAGCTCAAAATCACTCATTTCTTCGCTTGAAAAGACGGAATTTGTGGGATACGCCACCACTTCTTGTGAAGCTAAGGTCGTTGCAATTATCGCTGACGATATGCTTGTTGACGAGGTAAGCGAGGGAGAATGTACAATTATTCTTGACAAGACCACCTTCTACGGAGAGGGCGGCGGTCAGGTCGGCGACACAGGTTGCATAGGTACTGACGATAAGTGTGCGTCTGTCCTTGATACCAAGAAGACCGATGGAATCTATCTCCATATTTGTAATATAAACGAAGGAATTATAAAGGTTGGCGACGTAGTTTGTGCCGAGGTTGACGCAGAGCGTCGTGCGGCTATAATGCGTAACCACTCCTCACTCCATCTGCTTCAGGCAGCACTGCGTGAGGTGCTTGGCAAGCACGTTGAGCAGGCGGGCTCTTACGTTGACGAAAAGAACGGACGCTTCGACTTCACTCACTTCGCGGCAGTTACACCCGATGAGCTTCAGAAGGTTGAGGCAATCGTAAACCGTAACATTCTCGCAGGCGTCACTGTTGATACTGTTGAGACTGACATTGAAAGTGCTAAAAAGATGGGAGCTATGGCTCTCTTCGGTGAAAAGTACGGCAAGATAGTAAGAGTTGTTAAAATGGGAGAGTGTTCTACCGAATTTTGTGGTGGTACGCACGTTGACAACACTGCAAAGGTCGGACTCTTCAAGATAGTTTCCGAGTCCTCGGTAGCAGCAGGCGTTCGCCGTATTGAGTGTACTACGGGACTTGGAGTGCTTGCAATTCTCGAGGAGCAGAAAAAGGCTATTGCTGACGTAGCAAGCGAGCTTAAGACTCAGCCTGCTGATATTGCAAAGCGTGCTTCTCAGCTTCAGGGTGAGCTTCATACAGCAAAGAAGGAAATTGAGTCCCTTAACTCCAAGCTTGCAAACTCCAAGCTTGCGGGACTTATTGATACAGCTAAGACTGTTGGCGAGGTCAAGCTTATAGTTGCAAAGCTTGACGATATGCAGATTGACGCTGCAAGAAGCCTCTCCGATGAGATAAAGGCAAAACACGAGGATGCAGTTTCGGTATTCGCAGTTGCGGCAAATGGAAAGCTTAACTTTATTGCATCTGCCGGTAAGAAGGCTGTTGCGGCAGGCGTTCACGCAGGAAAGCTTGTCGGTGCTGTTGCGGCAGTAACAGGCGGTAAGGGCGGCGGACGTCCCGATAACGCAATGGCGGGCGGTGCCGATGCGTCAAAGACGCTCGAGGCACTTGCTTCAGCAGAAGCAACACTCGCTTCAATGCTCAAATAAATAATTTAAAACTTCAAATGCTTCGGGGTAACACTCGAAGCATTTGTTTGAGAGGAATTAAAATGAATTTCAACAATCCTTCACTTGATATAATCAAGAATAAAAAGCTCTTTGTGTTCGATATGGACGGCACCGTTTATCTTGGCGGAATACCGTTTGAGTTTGCAAAAAGGTTTATTTTAAATCTTAGAAAAGCAGGAAAAAGAGTGTTGTTTTTTACAAACAATGCTTCGCACACAGATTCGTTTTATATAAATAAACTTAACAAGATGGGTTTCGACGTCTCGGAAAATGAAATAATGACCTCGGGCGATGTTACTGTCGAATTTTTAAATAGACATAGAATCGGACGCAAGGTTTATCTGCTCGGTGTTCAAGAATTGATTGAGGATTTTTCTAATAAAGGTATCGACCTCATAAGCGGAAAAGAGGAAAAAACCGACATTGTTGTTACAAGCTTTGACACAACACTTACTTATGAAAAACTTGACAATGCTTGTCGACTTATAAGAAACGGTGCGGAATTTTTTAGTACGCATCCTGACTTTAACTGTCCCACCGAGACAGGATTCATTCCCGACAGCGGAGCTATAACGGCATTTATAACCGCGTCAACGGGCAAGACTCCTACGTATTTTGGAAAACCCTACCGCGAGACTATCGAGATGATAGCAGAGGCAACCGGAGTAGACAAAAGTGAGATGTGCATTTTCGGCGACAGACTTTATACCGATATAGCTCTCGGCAAAAAATTCGGTGTTACCTCGGTACTCGTTTTGTCGGGTGAAACACAGCCTGATGACGTTGAAGCTGCACTTGACACAGAGAAGCCCGATTTTGTTTTCAATTCACTTGATGACCTTGACAGGGAAATGTTTTCGTAAACCTTATAAAGCTGATAAGAAAGGGGGAATAGAATATGGCGTTTGATTCGGGAATGCTCGCTTGTACACTCTCCGAGATAAGAAAACTTGCACTCGGGGCGAGAATTGAGAAAGTATATCAGCCCGAGCGAGACGAGATAGTAATTCAAATGCGTTCAATAGAGGGAGAAAAACGTCTGCTTATAAACGCGGGCTCTAATAATCCCCGTATTGGATTTTCTGCTGTAAAGCGAGAGAATCCTCAAAATCCTCCGATGTTTTGTATGCTTCTCCGTAAGTATTTGCAGGGTTCGCGTCTTGTTTCGGTAGAGCAGGCGTCCTTTGACAGAATCGCAATACTTGAGTTTGCGGGCTACGATGAGATGGGATTTGAGTGCCGCAGATTTCTTATTGCCGAGCTTATGGGAAGATACAGCAACCTTATCTATGCCGATAAGGATAAAAAAATAGTGTCGGCTCTTAAAACTCTCGACATTTCAAACGCATCCGAGAGACAAATTCTACCCGGAATGACCTACAAGCTACCCGATGCACGTGGAAAGCTCGATCCCTTTGCCGTATCACGCGAGGATTTTTTTGAGATATATGAAAAAGCTCCCGAAGAAAAATCTTGCGAAAAGCTTTTGATATCGACCTTTATGGGCTTTTCTCCCGCTGTTGCGAGAGAAATAGTTTTCCGTGCGACAAGACACACCGACACACCTGTAAAATATGCCTCTGCCGAGGAAATTTACGAGCAGTTTTCGATTGTTTTGGACGTTATAAAGTCCGAGAATTTTGAGCCTACGCTCGTCTATGACGGTGCAACGCCCGTCGAATATGCTTTTTTGCCACTTACACAGTATACGGAATGCAAAATAGAATCGTTTGAGAGTGCGGGAGCACTTCTTGACGCTTTTTTCGGTGAACGGGATAAGGAGCAGCGAGTAAGGCAGAGGGCGTCGGACATTTTGAAGCTTCTCACAAATGCAGAGGCGAGACTCTCAAAGAAGCTGGAGCTTCAAAGAGCAGAGCTTGTCGATTGTGAAAAGGGAAGTGAGTATAAAAAGATCGGCGACCTTATCACCGCAAACATCTACAAGCTTTCGCGAGGAGACAAGACGGTCGTGCTTGACGATTACGAAAGCTATGACGAGGACGGCAATTTTGCAAGGATTACCGTCCAGCTTGATTCAAGGCTCTCTCCGTCTGCAAACGCCCAGAGATATTACAAAAAATATACCAAGGCAAGAAACGCAAAGCTCGAGCTTGCAAAGCAAATTGAGCTTGGCGAGGCAGAGCTTCAGTATATTTATACCGTTTTCGACTCGCTTACAAGAGCCGAGACGCCTACCGACCTTCTTGAGATCCGTGATGAGCTTTATCGCTCGGGATATGCGTCGAGAATGAAGAATTATCACGAAAGAAAGGCACAAAATCCTACCGTTATGAAGTTCGTGACCGAGGACGGAATGAAGATCCTTTGCGGTAAGAACAATCTTCAAAACGAGTATATAACGCACAAGCTTGCCGAAAAGAGCGACTATTGGTTCCACGTAAAGAATATGCCCGGCTCGCACGTCCTTCTCGTTACCGAGGGCAAAGAGCCTACCGACCTTGATTTTACAAGAGCTGCAGAGGTTGCGGCATACTATTCAAAGGCAGAGGGTGCTAATATTGCGGTTGACTACACACTTGCTAAAAACGTAAAAAAAGTGCCGTCGGGAAAGCCGGGACTTGTTATATATCACACTAATTGGACAGCCTACGTCACACCCGATGAAAAGATAATTCAGTCAATGAGAAAATAAAAAAGCAGTTTGCAACGCAAACTGCTTTTTTTGTATCTTTGATTAAAGAACCTGCTCCATGAGGCGTTTGTTGAATTCCTCAGCGGTGTTATAGCCCATCTTTTTCTGGCGGTTGTTCATAGCCGCTATTTCGAGAATGATTGCAAGGTTACGTCCGGGCTTTACGGGGATAGTTAGCGAGGGGATCTTAATACCGAGAATATCGGCAAACTCCTCGTCAAGACCGAAGCGGTCGTAAATCTTGTCGGCATCCCAGGGCTCGAGATTGATAACAAGGTCGATCTTCTCGGTAGCCTTGACCGAGCCCATACCGAAAAGTCTGCGGACGTCAACAACACCGATTCCTCGAAGCTCAATATAGTATTTTATAAGGTCGGGAGCACTGCCAACGAGTGTTTTTGCAGAAACTCTCTTTATCTCGACCGCATCGTCTGCGATAAGACGGTGACCTCTCTTTACAAGCTCGATAGCCGTTTCACTCTTACCGATTCCGCTGTCACCGAGAATGAGTACACCCTCGCCGTAAACTTCGACAAGAACACCGTGACGGGTGATTCTGGGAGCTAAGTGAGTGTTGAGAGACGCAGTAAGAGCCGCTGTAAACGAGCTTGTTCTGTCGGCTGTTTCAAGCAGAGCGATCTCGTAAAGCTCGGCAAATTCCTTCATTTCTGGGAATATGGGAAGGCTTGTCGACATTATGAGAACGATAGGCTTTAATTTAAAGAAGGTCTCAAGTCTTGCATATCTTTCAGCCTCGTTAAGCTCGGAAAGATAGCGATGCTCAAGTCTGCCTATAACTTGTATTCTAAAAGAATCAAAAAGCTCGGTATAGCCTGCGAGAGCAAGGCCCGGGCGATTGACCTCAGGGCTCGTTACCATTATTTCGTTTGCGTCTTTAGGCAAATAGATCTCCTTGAGCTGAAATTCTTTTATAAGAGAAGCCAGAGAAATGCTGTATTTTGATTCCATTACGTTTACCTCGCTTTATATCGTTAATGAAATTATAACACATTACGGCTGAAAATGAAAGAGTATTCGTCATATTTTTTAAGAAAAATGATTTTATTCATAATACGGACACAAAAGGGAGTTATAATTAGGATGTATAAATGTTTTTTTAGGAGAAATATATGCGTACAAAAAGATATATAAAGGTCCTTTCGCTCTTAATTTCCTGTTTGATTTGCCTTGCGAGCCTTTCTTCCTGTGCTTTGGGCGGAGAGCTTCGCTCTGTAGGTAAGGTCGGGGAATACGACGTACCGTACGAGGAGCTGTATTTCCTTGCAAACTCATATAAGGCAAGTCTTGAAGATAAATACGGAGAGTATGCTACCCTTGACGCTGATACTAAGGCGGCGTTTGACGGTGAGCTTAAGGAGCTTGTTTATTCGAATATCGTTACGAATTACGCTATCCTTAGTCTTTGCAAAAAAGACGGTCTTACACTTGACAGTGACGGAGTTGACGAGCGTGTTGACGAATACATAGGACTTATAATCGAGTCGAATTTTGACGGAAGCAAGAGTGATTATAAGGAGAGTATGAAAGCATACTACCTTACCGACCACTACGTGCGTTTTACCTCTGCGGTTGACATTCTCTATTCCGATTTTCTGGCAAATGAGTTTGAGAGATCGGAGGACGAGCTTAGCGAAGAAGCTCTTTCCGAGATCGTAAAGAACGAGTTTGCACGCACTTGGCACATAATGATCTTTAACGATGAGGGCGAGTCGGTTGAGGCAAACCGTGCAAAAGCGGAAGAGGCACTCTCAAAGCTTCGCGACGGCTCGATGACAATGTATAAGCTCATAGGAAGCTCATACAACGAGGACCTTTCGCTTAGCAGCCTTGACGGTATTTATTTTGCAAAGGGAACGAGAGATAAGGCTTACGAGTCTGCGGCGTTTGCTCTTGAGGTGGGTGGCTACAGCGACGTTATAGAGCTTTCCTACGAAAATCCGCAGGGAGCAGTCGTGAGTGCCTTTTGTATTCTTCAACGTCTTGAAATTGAAGATGCCTACGTAAAGCAAAATTTTTCGGGGCTTAGAGACGAATACGTAAATTCGAAGATAAGCGGAATGCTTGACGAGGTCAAGAAGGAGCTTGTGTTCGAGCCTAACGAATACGGTACCTCACTTGAACTTGCGGCACTTGAGGACGCAACGGCATTGTCGACTACGTCAATCGTTTTGGCTCTTGTTTCGCTTGTTTTGGTAGCGGCTGTAGCCGTAATTGTCGTTATTGTTATTAAAAAGAAAAAAGCTTCTGAATAAAAGAGGTGAATAAATTGAACGGAAGAAATTTAAACGTTCGTTACCGCCGCAACGTTTATGCAAAAACGCGAATGAAGGTAATTGCCATTATTTCTGCGGTGGTACTTGCTATTTTGCTTATAGCGTTCTTGGTTGTTGGCGGAATGCTCAAAAACAAGGTCGATGACGACCGAAACAAGGGCGGCGAGGAGCAGCCCTCAGGTATTGATTCTCCTTCTCCCGAGATAACTGTCGGGGCGGTAAAGGGATACGGAATATCCCTTTCGGGAGTAAATACAACAAAGATTTCCGACAAAGCAACCGAGATACAAAAGGCGGGCGGAAGTAATATGAGCTTTGTTACCCGTGATTCCTCGGGCAAGGAGCTATATAAATCTTCTCTTGCACAAAGTATGGGAAAGCAGTCGGGTTCGGATTTAATTGACGTAAGTGACATAAACAGCCGTGCGGCTAACAAAGGTCTTTCTGCAAGTGCGATAGTTCCTGTAAATGCTTTTGGTAAAAAGGATAATCTTGAACGTGCAACTCAGCTCTTTTACGATGCGGCAATTTGTGCTGAGCTTTGCCGTGAGGGTGCTGATGACGTTCTTATAAGACTTGACGGACAAAAGATAAGCGATTCAAATATTGAGGAGCTTCTCAGATTTGCCGATTGGGTAAAGGGGCTTGATGCCGAAGCTACGATCGGTGTAGCAATAACTCTTGACGTTCTTGAAGGACAGGGTGCTGAGGTATACGTCGGAAGATTGGTAGAAAAGTTCGACTTTATGGCACTTGACTTAACAAACGAAAAGCCCTGGGAGTCAAATGACTCGGGCAGCGAGATGCAGTTTTACTTAATTATGTATAAAATGAGAGTTCTTCTTCCCGATGCCTCGGGCAGTGAGCTTACACTTATGACCGATTATCTCAAAAAGCTCGGTGTTGAAAATTGGCAAACGGTAGCACCATAAATAAAAAAACACGGTGGATTTCTCCACCGTGTTTTTTATTGTTTATTTGTTTTTAGCTTTCATTGTGATTCTCTGTACGAGCTTAACTATCTCAACTATCGGGATAATGGATATCGCAAGAGCCATTGCTATACCGTACTCGGTGAGGTCAAGGTGAGCAAGCGAGAAAGCATCCGCAAGGAAGGGAATCTCGATAACTGCCGTTGTGAGAACGAGCGAGAGAAGTGCCGCACCCCAGAGCCACCAGTTCTGGTTCTTCATCTTGAAGATAGAGCCGTGAAGCGAACGCATATTGAATGCGTGGCATATTTCACACATAGCGAGTGTGAGGAACGCCATAGAGATACCGAGGCTTTCTGCCGAGTACAAGCCGTTTGCAATTGCCTCTGCGTGATGAAGCTCGGCAAGCCAGAATCTACCGATAAGGTAGGAAGCAAAGGTGATAACCGTTACAAGAAGTCCCTGATAAGCAACTGCAAAGCCAAGACCGCCTGCAAAGATGCCTTCCTTCGAGTCACGGGGACTGCGGTTCATTATATCTTTCTCAGGCTTTTCCATACCGAGTGCAAGTGCAGGGAAGCAGTCGGTGATAAGGTTTATCCAGAGAAGGTGAACTGCTGCGAAAATTGCGGGGAATTCGGTAGGAACGCCGGGCAAAACTGCGGGGAGAATAAATGTCGCCATAATCGTAGCGAAGAATATCATAAGAACCTCGGAGAGATTCGATGCGAGAAGGAACTGAATAGCCTTACGGATATTATCGTAAATTCTACGTCCCTCGCCAACTGCGGAAACGATGGTAGCAAAGTTATCGTCGGCAAGAATCATATCTGCAACGTTCTTTGTAACGTCGGTACCTGTGATACCCATACCGACACCGATGTCGGCATTCTTTATCGAAGGAGCATCGTTTACACCGTCTCCCGTCATAGCGGTAACCATACCACGCTTACGCCAAGCATTTACTATTCTTGTCTTATGCTCGGGCTGAACTCTTGCATAAACCGAATACTTTGTAACAAGCTCTTCAAATTCCTCATCGGAGATATCATCAAGCTCGGCACCCATAATAGCCTGTGAAGGATCATCTATGATTCCAAGCTGCATAGCTATCGCAATTGCTGTGTCCTTGTGGTCTCCCGTTATCATAATGGGACGGATACCTGCCGTACGGCACTCGTCAATAGCGTCCTTAACTTCGGGACGAACGGGGTCTATCATACCGACAAGACCAACGAAGCAAAGGTCGTTCTCAACTGCGTCGGACTCGTATTCGGCAGGCTCTGCGTCAAGCTCCTTTTTAGCCGCTGCAAGAACACGGAGAGCCTTGTCTGCCATAGCCTTGTTAGCTGCAAGTATCGCAGTACGAAGCGAGTCGGTCATTTCAACAACCGTGCCGTCTATAAGCATCTTCGTACATCTCTTGAGAATCTCATCGGGAGCACCCTTTGTGAACTGAACGAGAGAGCCGTCAGCCGTCTTGTGAACGGTTGTCATCATCTTTCTCATAGAGTCGAAGGGAACCTCGCCAACACGTACGAAGTCATTCTTTTGTACGTTCTTCGAAAGACCAAGCTTTTCAGCGTAGTTTACGAGTGCACACTCGGTAGGCTCGCCGACAGCCGTTCCTGCCTCAACATCAAACTCAGCGTCAGAGCAGAGCGACATTGCGTTAGCAAGAAGGAACTCGTCAGAGCCGTAATGGTCAACAACGGTCATCTTGTTTTGTGTAAGAGTACCTGTCTTGTCGGAGCAGATTATCTGCGTACAGCCAAGCGTTTCAACTGCTGTGAGCTTACGGATAATAGCACTTCTTCTCGACATATTTGTAACACCGATGGAGAGAACTATCGTAACAACGGTAGCAAGTCCCTCGGGGATAGCCGCAACCGCAAGGGAAATAGCTATCATAAAGGAGTCGAGTATGGGATCAAAAATGTTTTCGTAATTACCTGTGAAGTACGCACTTCCAAGCTGAAGTGCGAATATAACAACGCTAATGCCTATAACGAGATAGGTGAGTATCTTTGAAAGTCCTGCAAGCTTTATCTGGAGAGGTGTTTTGCCTTCCTCTGCGTTTGCAAGTGCGTCGGCTATCTTACCCATCTCGGTCTCCATACCCGTTGCACAAACTACAGCCTTTCCACGTCCGTAAACAACGGTGGAGCCCATGAATACCATGTTCTTTCTGTCGCCAAGTGCAACGTCTCCGTTTTCACCTGCCGCAAGAGGAGCTTCTTTCTTGTCAACGGGAACCGATTCGCCCGTAAGTGCCGCTTCCTCGATCTTCATAGAAGCACACTCGAGTATACGTGCGTCAGCGGGAACGGCGTCGCCAGCCTCAAGAATAATAACGTCACCGACAACGAGGTCTTCACTCGGGATAAATATCATCTTACCGTCACGAATGACCTTGCTTTGTGCCTTTGACATCTCTTGAAGAGCCTCGATAGCCTTTTCAGCCTTGCTTTCCTGGAAAACACCGAGAATTGCGTTGATAAGAACTACAGCCATAATGATAACAACGTCAGCAGGGAACTCCCAGTGGTTGTTAGCAAGACCTTCATAGATCTCAACTCCTGCGGAAACCGCAGCAGCAACGAGAAGAATGATGGTCATAGGCTCAGCAAGCTGCTTAAAGAACTTTTTGATGAGCGACTCTTTCTTTGCCTCAACGAGCTTGTTTTTTCCGTTTTCGTTAAGTCTTTTTTCAGCTTCAGCCGAAGAAAGACCTGACTCGGAAGTCTTTAACTCATCGAGAACAGTTGAGCTTTGTTCAAGATAGAATTTCATTTTTCTCTCCTAAAATATTTTAAAATTATTTTTTATCAAGGTAAAAAAATAAACCCAAGTACGCATAAGTACTTGAGTCTCGTAAATTAAGGCTCGCCAGACCGAACGGTCAGTGCTGTTGACTCGCCGCAATTACTGCTTACTACTCCCTCAAACAAAAACAATTATACCATTTAACGGAGCATTTGTCAAGAATTTTTTACAATAATAATATATTTAAAGAAAATTTAATAATCTTTTACTACATTAAATCGTTGACACGGAAAAGAATGTGTGCTATAATTGAAAAGATTGAAAATATAGCTATTATCATAAAGAGGTATAAATTGAAAAATTCTATGCAGCTTCGTTCGGGTGTTACCATACACGAGATAAACAGGGACGAGGCGAATTCCAAAAACTATCTTACAAGGCAGTCGCTTTCAAAGATGCACCTTATGCCCTCGGGTGAGCCTATTGCGTTTGAGGTAGCACCTGACGGAAATATAATATATTATTTTGCACCCGACAAGGTGGTCGAAGCTCCCCCCGAGATGTGGTACAGCCCGAGAGCCAAGGTTGAGCCGATGACTCTTGAGAGCGGTACTGTCATTGAGAGAATGAGCATAAAGCGTGCGGCGTCTTGCGGCTACTACACCAAGGAAAGACTTTTACAGATGAATTACGAGACGGTGGAAGAGCCTGTCGCATATACGCAAAGGGCAGACAAATCCATACTCTATTTCTATGATAAGAGAACTGCAAAAAGACTTCCTCTTATGTGTGTGAGGTGCGGTCAGTTCGTCCGCTATAAGAAAAAGCTTTGCGAGGCATGCTACGAGGAAGAGATGGCTCTTCGCCGTGCCGAGGGAGATGCTCACAGAGGGGCGTATTACGGAATGGATCCCGAAAAGGTGCTTTTCTTTGACCTTGAGCTTACGGGCTTTTACGATAGAGACGAGATTTTGTCGATAACTATCGTTGACGCAACGGGAAAGCTTATAATGGATACTCTTGTCAAGCCCACTCACACGAAAAAGTGGAAGAGGACCGAGAAGATACACGGTATAACTCCCGATATGGTCGAGGACGCTCCTACACTTTCCGAGCTTATCCCTGCGATAAAGGAAATATTTGCGGCGGCGGAAAATCTTATAGCCTACGGTGTTTCTACCGACTACAGCCATATCAAGATGATATACGATACAGAGGCGGAGCGAGATGAACTACACGAAAAGATACGCTGCTGTGCCAACGAGTACGTAAGATACATACACGAGCATAGGCCCGATCTTGTCAATGCGTCCCTTATTGACGCTATGGATTGCTTTGCTATCGAGTGGGAGGGAACGCCCCACTCCTCACTTGCGGACACGATTGCCTGTCGCAAGGTATGGGCGGCACTTTTCCCGCATTATTACGAGGCTTAAACGTTAAAGATTTGAAAGGAAAGGGGAAGACTCTTTGAGTTTTCCCCTCGTTTAAAATTATGAAAGAAATTTTACTTTGTAAATACGGCGAGATAGTTCTCAAGGGTGCAAACCGCAAGTATTTTGAGGATATGCTTTGCCGCGAAATGAAAAAGAGAGCAAAGGCATACGGAAACTTTGACGTTTACCGTTCGCAAAGCACCATATATATCGAGCCGCTTGACGATTTTGCCGATTTCGAGGGCGTTTGTGTCGCAGCATCAAAGGTTTTCGGTATAGTTGCACTCTCCCGTGCCGCTGTGTGCGAAAAGAATATGGACAGCATCAGAAAAACGGCGAGAGAGTACATTCCTGCATTCCTTGACGGCAAAAAGACCTTCAAGGTGGAGTCAAAGAGAAGTGACAAGACCTTCCCGCTCGACTCTATGGAGCTGTCCCGCGAGATAGGCGGCGAAATTCTTTCGGTATGCCCCAAAATGAGCGTTGACGTTCATAATCCTGACGTCGTCGTTCGCGTTGAGGTAAGAGAGTACGGAGCGTACGTTAGTGCAGGACGCATCAAGGGTGCGGGCGGTATGCCGATAGGAACTAACGGACGCGGACTTCTCCTTCTTTCGGGCGGTATCGACTCTCCCGTAGCGGGATACATGATGGCGAAGAGAGGACTTAAAATAGAGGCTGTTCACTTTGAGTCCTTCCCGTATACGAGCGAAAAGGCGAGAGAAAAGGTGCTTGACCTTGCCAAGCAGGTAGCCACCTACGCAGGAGATATTTACGTTCACGTGGTCTCCCTTACACATATTCAAGAGGAGCTTGTAAAGGCTTGTGACGAGGACTATTTTACACTCCTTCTCCGCAGATATATGATGACGATAGCCGAAAAAATCGCAAAGCAGCACGGTTGCGGCACACTTATCACGGGCGAGAGTCTCGGTCAGGTCGCGTCTCAGACGATGAAGGCAATCGAAGTTACCGATGCGGCTGTCAAGGAAACTCCCGTGTTCCGCCCCTGTATAGGTATGGATAAGGAAGAGATAGTGCAGATAGCGAGAAAGATAGGCACCTTCGAGACCTCGATTTTGCCCTTTGAGGACTGCTGCACCGTCTTTACTCCAAAGCACCCGAAAACCCGTCCCGAGCTTGAAAAGGTGCTTGTAGAGGAAAGAAAGCTCGACTTTGACGCACTTGTAGAAGAGGCACTCGAGTCGGTAGATACCGTTCGCATAGTTGCAGAATACTGATAAAAAAACTCAATCCACACAGTAAAAAACTGTGTGGATTTTTTTATATTTCGCGAAAAATAACACAAAATGATTTTTGCTCATATACTTTATACGAAGCTAATAATATTAAGAAAGAGAGGAAGATATATGAGCGAAACCTCAAATGAAGCAAGAAAAACGGTAGGAGAGGGATATCTCGTTGTAAGAGTTTCCACCGCGAGCGGAGCAATACCGCTTTCGGGGGCACGGGTGACTGTGAGGGGAGAGGACGAGGAAAATAAGGATTTTTTCAAGTCGGTATATAGCGGAGCTTCGGGACTTACCGAAAAAATACCTCTCCCCGCTCCCTTGCGTTCACTTTCGGAGTCTCCATCGACAAACGGGGAGAGACCTTATGCACTTTACAGTATTGACGTGTTCAGCGAGGGATACGTTGACCTTTTCCTCGTTAAAGTGCCGATATTCGATACTATAACGTCAATTCAGGGAGCAAATATGATACCGAAGCCCGACAATGAATACAAAGACAACTTCGCACCCTACGACAAAGAGCTTCGAGAGGGTATAGACTATTTATTGTAGGAGGTGAGAAAATGAACGTAAACGTTCCGTTTATTCCCGAGACGGTAACAGTTCACCTCGGAGCACCGAACGAGGCTGCAGAAAACGTTACCGTTCCGTTTGTGGATTATATTGCAAACGTGGCGTCAAGCGAGATATATCCCACTTGGCCCGAGAATGCCATTCGTGCTAATATGTACGCACAGATATCCTTCGCCTTAAACAGAATATACACCGAGTACTACCGCTCGAGAGGCTATGATTTCGACATAACGAACGCGACCGCCTTCGACCAATCATTCGTGCGGGACAGGGATATATTTGAAAATATCGGGCAGATAGCAAACGAGATATTTAACGATTATCTTGCGAGGCAGGGGAGTGTCGAGCCGCTTTTTGCACAGTACTGTGACGGTATTGAGGTGACTTGCAACGGTCTTTCGCAGTGGGGAAGTGTGACTCTTGCTGAGCAAGGATTCACTCCGTACGAGATACTTACCTATTATTACGGCGACAATATCAACATAATCCGTGACGCACCGATTGCGGGCCCCGACTCGTCAGCTCCCGAGATACCTCTTCGTCAAGGATCGGTGGGGGACGACGTGAGAACGGTGCAGATAAGGCTTAACAGGATTTCAAATAATTATCCTGCAATACAGAAAATATACGAGCCCGACGGTTTTTTCTCTGACGACACCGATAGGGCAGTGCGGGATTTTCAATCCATCTTCGGTTTGACACCCGATGGGGTTGTCGGCAAGGCAACCTGGTATGCCATACGCCGTATATATAACGCGGTCAAGCGTCTTAATGAGCTTGACTCCGAGGGGGTGAATCTTTCAGAGGTCACCGACCAGTTCGAAAGTGAACTGTCAATTGGCGACGAGGGCAACGCAGTTGCAAATCTTCAGCTCTTTATAAATTATCTCGCAACCTATTATAATACTGTACCGTCAGTTACAGTAGACGGAGTTTTCGGCGGTGCTACTGAGGCGGCAGTCTCGGCAATTCAAAGGAATTTCGGTCTGCCTGTAACGGGTGTTGTCGATGCACCCACATGGGAAGCAATATACCGTGCCTATCTCGGTATAATAGGTACTGTTCCGCCCGAATTTACAGAGGGAGTCGCCTTGCCCTATGCAGGAGTTCCGCTTAGGATAGGTTCGGAGCGAGAAGAGGTAAGAGCCCTTCAGGAATATCTCAATTTTATTGCAAGATACTATCCCGAAATACCGACTGTCAGCGTTACGGGGTATTTTGGAACGCAGACACAGAGGGCGGTAAGAGCATTTCAGAGGCTTTTCGGTATAGCCGAGCTTGGAGTGGTCGGGCTTCTTACTTGGGACGCGATAACAGGTCTTTACAGTGATCTTTATAGGGGCGAGGAGCTTCGTGACGGACAGTATCCTGGCTACGAGATAGGATCGTGAAAAATAATATGGGGGATTTTTTATGGCAAGATACAATGAAAACGTGGCAATAAGAAACGTGCAGAGATACCTGCGTCAGCTTTCCTACACCGATGCGGATATTCCGCCCGTGCCGATAGACGGGATATTCGGTGAGGCGACAGAGCTTTCTCTGATTGCCTTTCAAACCAAGAACGGACTTAGCCCAAGCGGTGTTGCTGACAGGGAGAGCTTCGATACGCTCTACCAAAAATATCTAATTTCAAGCAAACGCTTTGCTCCGCCAAAGGGATTTTCGCCCTTCTCAAGAGTTCCCGAGCAACATGCCTTGACTGTGGGGGACATAGGCTTTGCCGTAAGCTCGGTGCAGTTTCTGCTAAACGAAATATCTATAATTCAAGACGGAATTGAGGAGATAGCGATAACGGGAATATACAACATAGATACCGCCAGAGCCGTTTCGGTCTTTCAAGCGGGAACGGCACTTGATGTGACGGGTGAAGTCGACAAAGAAACGTGGGATATGCTTGTAGACACGTATGAGCATTACGCAAAAGATTACGTTCAGTAAATACGAGGGGATTTTTTTGTCAATACTCTCTTTATAAATCTTTTAGGGAGAAAAACATATGGCAAACAAATTTACCGTAAAGGCACAAAACGCACTTGAAGGGGCAGAGAGAGAGGCTCGTTCTCTCGGTCACACGTATATTGGCTCTGAACATATATTACTCGGACTTCTCGGTGTTGGCGACTCGATAGCCTCAAAGCTCCTTGTGGCACGTGGCGTGAGCTTTGGTGAGATACATCATACACTCAAAAAAATATCGGGTAGCGGAAGCTGCAGTCGGGTAGGTCCCGATGATATGACACCGAGGGCAAGGCGGATAATCGAGGCATCGGCATACGAGGCAAGAAAACGCTCAAGCGGATATATAGGTACTGAGCATATCCTTTACGCTCTGCTTATAGAAAAAGACTCGGTGGCAATAAAGCTTATTGAAAGTGTTGGGGCGTCTGTCAGCGAGCTCATCTCTGACCTCAGCGATTATTTTGGTGTTGACCTCTCAAAAACAAATCAAAAAGCGGCATCAAAGGAAAAAATGGGCAAAATTGTGGGAGCCCCCACACTTTCGCGTTACGGAAAAGACCTTACCGCCCTTGCAAAGGAGGGAAAGCTCGATCCCGTTATCGGCAGAGAAGAGGAGACGGCAAGAGTTATTCGCATTTTGTCTCGAAGAAACAAAAACAATCCCTGCCTTTTGGGTGAGCCGGGCGTTGGAAAGACGGCAGTAGTAGAGGGACTTGCACAAATGATAGCCGCCTCAAATGTGCCCGCCCCACTTCTTGACAGACGGATAATTACCCTTGACGTGCCTTCGATGATAGCGGGTGCAAAGTATCGCGGAGAATTTGAGGAAAGAATGAAGAGCGTTATGGAAGAGGTACTTAAAAACCCTGATATAATCCTCTTTATTGACGAGCTGCACGTAATAATCGGTGCGGGAGCAGCAGAGGGGGCGGTCGATGCGGCAAACATACTAAAGCCCGCTCTCGCTCGCGGTGAGATAAAGATAATAGGTGCTACCACGCATCACGAATACAAGAGCCACATCGAAAAGGACGCGGCACTCGAGAGAAGATTTCAGTCGGTAAACGTCTTAGAGCCAAGCGAGGCGGGGGCAATTCAAATACTTCGCGGACTTCGTGAAAAATATGAGGCACATCATTCTCTTTCTATTTCGGACGAGGCAATTTGTGCGGCGGTACAGCTATCGGTGAGGTATATTCAGGGGCGATTTTTGCCCGACAAGGCACTTGACCTGCTTGACGAGGCGGCGTCGAGAGTCAGAATAGAAAAATGCCGAATGCCCGATGAAGTTCTTATGCTTGAAAAGAAAATTGCGGCACTTGAAAAGGAAAAGGAAGACGCTATAATTTTGCAGGACTTTGAGTTTGCGGCAGAGCTTCGCGACGAGGAAAAGGTGTTAAGAAGCAAGAGGGAAGCACTCGTATCAAGTCTTGCACTCGAGGGCGAAGGCGAGCTTACCGTTACCGAGGAGGACGTTGCCGCTGTCCTCACCGCGTCAACGGGCATACCTGTCGGGAAGCTTGTAGAGGACGAGTCGCAACGGCTTCTTAGACTTGAAGAGGAGATAGGGAGAGCAGTTATAGGTCAGGACGCTGCCGTAAGCACTGTGGCGGCGGCTATCCGCAGGGGGAGAATAGGGCTTAAGGACGAGAACCGTCCGATAGGCTCGTTTATCTTTCTCGGTAGTACGGGCGTAGGAAAGACCGAGCTTGCAAGGGCACTTGCAGAGTCGCTTTTCGGAAGCTCCGAGGCACTCTTGCGAATTGATATGTCCGAATATATGGAGAAGCATAACCTCTCGAGGCTCATAGGCTCTCCCCCAGGCTACATTGGATACGGCGATGGCGGTCAGCTTACCGACAAAATACGCGAAAGACCTTATTCAGTGGTGCTTTTTGATGAGATAGAAAAGGCTCATCCTGACGTGTACGACCTACTTTTGCAGATACTTGACGATGGGCACGTGACCGATGCAGAGGGCAGAAAAATAGAATTTCGCAACACCGTGATTATAATGACCTCAAACATAGGTACGGCGGCAGCGGGAAAAATGCGGGCACTTGGATTTTCTGACGGCGGTGAGGGGCAGGGAGCGGCAAGAAGGAACGAAAAAATGCTCGAGGCTCTTAAAAGTGAATTCAAGCCCGAATTTATCAATAGAATTGATGAAATTATCGTTTTTAACACGTTGACAAAGAGTGATGCCGAAAAAATATGCGAAAAATTCCTGCTTGACGTAAAGAGACGGGCAGAGCGGATAGGACTCGACGTTACCTTTGAGGAAAGTGTAGCCGAGGAAATAGTAAAACAAAGCTATGATGTTTCCTACGGTGCCCGACCTTTACGAAGAGCTGTCACAAAAAATATTGAAAACGTGCTAAGCGAAAAATACCTGCGAGGCGATTTCAAAGGGGCAAAGCAAATAAGAGTTGGATTTCGTGACGGGGAGCTTCATTTTGACAAAATATAAAAGGCTTGTGCCGATAGGCACAAGCCTTTTGATTTTAAGTTGGTATCTCTATGAGAGAGCCTTTGTGAGTTGAATAGATAAACGCACCTCGACACTCCTTGCCGAAAAGCCGTTTTACTGCCTCGGCATAGTAGCTCATTTGCTTAGCGTGTCTGTCTATCATCTTTTTGTTGAGTGCCGCGTCACTTTCAAGCTCTTCCTTTGAGAGTCTGTCGGTCTTGTAGTCAAAGAGGTAAACGTCTTTGTTATCATCCTCGATTATGAGGTCGATAACTCCCTGAACTGCAAGGATTTCATCCTTTGTCGCCTTGATAAATTCAAGAGAAGAGTCATATAAAGAGGTAGGAAGAATAATGTTGAAGCGTTGCTCCTGATAGATCTTTTTAGCGTTTTTGATCCTCGTGAAAAGCTCACTCTTAATAAATGCCGCGAGCTCGTCCTTGAATACAAGCTCTTCGATGTTTTTGGGAAGGTATTTATCCTTAACCAGAGCTTCTATTTCCTTATCGACGCCATATTTTTCGAGTCGCTCAAAATTACAGAACTGAAGGAAAAGGTGTGTTGCCGTTCCTCTCTCTGCAGCACTTGCCTTATTCTTTTTGCTACCGTCCTTAAGTACCTCGGGAACGACGTATTTGGAGTCGTGCTTTTCCTTTGATACGTCGGTCACACCGTCATCCTCGTTGCCCTTGCGTTTCTCAAGAAGATCTGACACCGAAATTTTAGCAGGTAGAGAGGTGGCAGCCTTGTGGGGATAACTGAAGGAGTATCTTGATTTGAGAAGCTCGTATACCTCTCCCGCCTCAATGATAGGCTCTTCCTCGTTTTCTTCACAAGTATCCTCGTTTGTATCCGTTACTTGATACTTTTCGATAAACGATACCTTGCAGAATGGGTAGGACACGTTTTCGTCGATTGCGGTAAGTATCCAATCAAGATAGCTTGAGGCTGAAAGCACGGAATATTTGCACTTAAAGCTTCTGTTTATCAACGCCCTTGTCATAAGGGTTTCGTACTTGCATCTTGGTGAGCCTGTAACGATAAGCCTTTCTCTTGCTCGAGTGAGTGCAACGTAGAGAAGTCTCATTTCTTCCTCTACCTGCCTTTTTCTCATTGCCTCGATAATCACCTTTCTCATAGGTGTATTTATACGTGCAAGTCCCGTGCTGTCAGATATCTTCATTGCCGTGCCGAAGTGAGAATCGTAAACAAGGCTTTCTCTGACTTCGGGACGGTAGAAATCCGCACCTGTAGACGAAACGAAGCAAATAGGAAATTCAAGTCCCTTTGAGTGATGTATAGATAGGAGTGATACCTTACCTTCGCACGAAATATCGGACTCTGCGGGGAGCTTTTTCTTTTCTTCTATCATCTTGTTGATGTAGGAGATAAAGTTGTAAAGTCCCTTAAAGGACGATGCTTCGAACTTTCGTGCATATTCGTAAAGACGCACGAGATTTGTATTTGAAGAATCAAGTGAGGAAAGTCCCGAACTTATAAAGATGTCCGAAGAATAGATGTATTTTATAAGCTTGTCAACGGGCATAGCCGCCGCATTATTGCGAAAGCTTGTTAGAACGCCCTCAAAGTCTTTGCACTTTTTTGCAAGTTCACTTTCACCGGTAGCGTAAAGCTTGAGTGCCTCGTAAAGCGAGTAAGAGGAGTTTTGGCACTCCCTTATTTTTATAAGCTCGTCGAGCGTAAACTCAAAGAGTGGAGAGCGTAGAAGTCCGGCAAGATAAATATCTCTCTCTGGATTGTCTATAGCATTGAGAAGGCAAAGTGCAAGAAGAACGTCGGAATTCTCGAAATAGTCGGTATCGGCGTCACTTGATGATTCTATTCCGAGAGCTGAAAGCTCCTTTTCAAGATATGCACCCATATTCTTTGCACGGTAAAGCACCGCGATATGATGGGGAAGTATCTTGTTTTCGTCATTTTCATTTTTTGTTGAATCAAGGAATTCACGAATTCTCTTTGCGATATATTTTGCCTCGACCTGCTTCGCCTTTTCCTGAGCCTCTTCTTCCTGTCCTCTTTTTACCGTCTCCCCTTTGTTAGGAAGAATAACGGTAAGCTCGGCAGGTGCTACCTCTAAGGTAACTCGTTTGCTCTTTTTTTCTGTAAAGGTGTCCCCGTTGCTCTCGGCAAGCTTTTCTGCTATCTCCTTTTGGGCGTCCTTTGAGCAGATAAGGTCGTCTGCCGAAGAGTAGTCGATGGATTCTTTGCACTCGTTAAAGAAGGTGGAGCAAACCTTGTTGGCGAAATCAATTACAGTTTGGTCGCATCTGAAATTGTTTGACATAAATATAGAAGCACAGTCTCTGTTTTCAGTGTCATCTGCGTCTATATCGGGGAAGGTCTTTTTGTAATTCGCGAATACGTCAGGCTCAGCACCTCTGAAGCCGTAGATGCTCTGCTTGATGTCTCCTACCATAAATCTTGTGCGGGGCTTTGAGATAGCACAGAATATCTGATCCTGCATAAGGTCTACGTCCTGATACTCGTCAATATATATCTGCGAGAACCTTTCGGCGTATTCTATGGCAGTATCGGTGGGAATGACCTCATATCCGCACGTTCCGTCCGTCTCGGTGAGCTTTACTTCCTTTACGAGAAGATTATATACCTTTCGTTTTATGTCGGAAAACGACATAACGTTTTTAAGCTTTTTTTCTCTCGTATATTCCTCTTCAAAGCTCTTGAGAATTTCATAGAGCCACTCGGTAACGTTTGCGGTTGCAGTAAGTGCCTCGTTTATTCTGTCTGGAGAAATACCGAAATAATTTTCGCGGATAGACTCTATTTTTTTCTTGAAATTGTCCCTCAATTCAGCCAAAAGAGTAGTGTCGGAAATAAAAGGAGCAAGCTTTCTTTTATCTTCCTTTTTAGGTGGAGCGAAGGAGTTTACGTGGGCGTAGCATTCTCCGTAATTCTTTTTGTCAATAAGCTCGACCAAACGCTTCAAAAAGCTTACGTCATAAACGTAGAATGCAAAATCCTTTGCAGCTTCAAAAGACTTGTATGCTTCAAGATAGTATTCTATCGCTTCTCTTATGTCTATAGCGATAAGCTCGCCGAAATGCCCCTCAAGAAGGTCATACTTTGCGTCCTCGCGTGTGCTTTGTGCCGACTTTTTAAGGAAATCTATTCCGTCGGGCAACGATTCGGTTTTAGAGTAAAGGTCAAGGAAAATATCGGAGAGCTTTGCTCCTTCCTTTACGTTTACAAAGCATTCGGTGATTTTTGCAAATTCAATCGGGTGATTCTCATAAAACGAGTCTACCGTATCTTCCATAATAGACTTAGCGAGCAACTCAAGCTCCGAGCCATCTGCCGTACGGAAAGAGGGGGAAACTCCAGCCTTGTCGAAATTCGAGCGAAGAATATCGAGATAGAAGGAGTCTATAGTCGAAATCTTAGCCCCCGACATCTTTATAAGCTGTTCGCCGAGACGCTCGTTTTCAGGATTCGAGGCAAGTGCTTCCGACAGTGCCTCGGATATTTTTTGCCTGAGCTCCGAGGCAGCGGCACGCGTAAAGGTAACTATAAGCATCGAGTCGATATCAACAGGCTCTGTATTTTTGTCAGCCTCGCCGTTTACTTTTTCACCCGTGATAGAGCATATTATACGCTTTGTAAGAGTAAAGGTTTTTCCCGAGCCTGCGGCAGCAGAAACAAGGAGAGACTTGTCTCTTGTGTCTATAGCTTTTTCTTGTGATGGTGTAAATGGCATATTATCTCCTTTGTGCCGAATCTAATCTACGGCAAATAGGTTTCATTGTGCAGTATCTGCAGGGATCGTTCTTTTTGTAATTCAAGGGTATGGCGTTCGCAACCCCCGAGGTCATTTCAACTGCAATTCGCTTTATAACTCTTTCAATGTCCTTTTCGATAAGTGCGAATTTAGCGGCAGAGGTAAGAGCTTCTCCGGTGAGCTTTTCCTCGTCGGGCTCGCCTTTTTTCTTGCTCTTTTCTACCTTCTTAGATATTCCCGCGAGGAAATCCTTTGAAAACTCATCGTTCATAGCGAGAAGGATATCTTCGTTTTCAAGCAAGAGACCGCTTCTCTCGATTCCTTTTTGAGCTTCGCTGAATACCTCGGTTTCCTTCTTATAGTCGGAGAGCGAAAGTGCGTTTGCGGCATCGTTTGACGAGAGATAAAGTATTCCTGCAGCATTAAGGTTGTCAGAGCCTAAAGTGTGGTTGAATGCTTCGTTTTTGTTATTTATTAAGGTAAAGAGATAGAGAAGCATCTGTACGTTGAGTCCGTATTCAATGTCCTCAAGTGCGAACTGCTTTGTACCCGTTTTGTAGTCAACGACACGGATATATACCTTTCCGTCTTTTTTCAGGAGATCGACTCGGTCTATCTTGCCCGAAAAAATGACCTTTTGCTTATCGTTGAGAACAAACTCACGGGGTGAGGGATTGTTTTCTTTACCGTTCGTATCAAGCTCGAAAAATTTTGGTCGGAAGCTCGAGTGTTTAAACTCCTCGATAATATTATGCACGAGAAGAGTGGAGAGTTTTTCGAGTCTTTGATAAAGGTGCGAAAGTCTTGCCGTTCTCGGTGTTCCTGCGGGACTTATTTGGTTGATATAGTCTTCAACTACAGTTGATATCATCTCGTTGAGCTTATCGTCGGTAAGGTCGGGTGAGACGCCGTCCTCGGTTACTACTTCGGCTAACAGCTTTTCAAGAATATAGTGGATAAACGTACCTATATCGCTCGGCTTAAACCTTGAGATATGCTCCTCGCGAAGCTTCAATACGTACGTGCAGTAATAGCTGAAGTTACATTTTACGAATTTATCGATCTTCGACTGAGAGAGATAAAGCTCGTCAGGGAAAATCTTTTTTGCGGTCTCGGCATCTACCGAGCAATTGACGTCGGAAATGGGAGAACGCTTTTCGCTAACAAGCCTTGAGAATTTTTTATCCTCGCTAAGACAGCGACGGAGTGCCGCCTTTAATTCCTTATCGTTTATCTTGTCAAGGTACTGTATTGACGAGGATAGACTCGGTGTAAAGTTTTTGAGGTCCTTTCCCGAATAGTGCTTGACGTTGTTTTTGAATATTCTTGAAGCAATGGTAAAGGGCAGAGAGGGCATCGTCTTTCTTCCGTCGGTCGAGGCGGTATAGCAGAACATATACAGCTCCTCGCTCGCAGCCTCTACAGCACGCTGAACGTACATAAGCTCGTCCGATGAGGCAAGCTCGAGGCTGCCCGAAAAGCTTATAGTATCAAATGAGCTTTCGCAAATGAGCTTCTTTTCACTAAAGGAAAGAACGCCGCTGTCATTCACAGGAGCAGGGAATACACCCTCGCACATACCGAGCATAAGGACACACTTGGGCTCTCCCGTACGCATCATAGAGGCTGAGCCGATGATGACCTGATCGGCAGACGAGGGAATTGAGCCTATTTCGTTTTTCGAGAAATAAACGCTAAGAAGCTCACATAGGTCACTAAGCGAGAGATCGCTGCAAAAATCGTCGTTGCCGTCAATGACCTTGACGAGATCGGCAAGTGCGTCGCAGGTTATCCCGAAAATTCTCGAGTATTCCTCGGCAGTTCTCGGGTTGCCGTTTTTCTTTTCCTTTTGTGAAAGTTCTTCAAGCTTTTTTTCTACACCCGAGCGTGAAAGGAAGGTGTATATAGCACGGATTTTTTCAGCCGTGTCGCTCGTGTTTTCAATGTCATTAAGAAGAGTAAGGATAGAATTGCTGAGAATATCTCTTACACGGTTAGCTGCCGCCTTGATTTTTTCTCCTCGTTTTGAGTCTTCTTCAACGTAGCCGTCAGCCTTCATTGTAAACTCACCCGAGGTAAAGCGGTCGCCGCGTATTTGCCATGTGGTAACGTATTGCTCAAAGAGGTCAACGTCGTCATCAGAAAGGTTATAAAGAGAGCATTTGAGGTGGGAGATAACGTCCGATGTTTTCCAATTATATATGCCTATTCTTAGAGCCGAAAGGATAAATTTAACTATCGGCGTTGTGGAAAGATCGGTTTTTTCCGAGAAGTGATAGGGAATATCGCATTTGTCAAACGCAGGCTCTATTATACCTCTGTAAGCATCCGCATCACGCATAAGTACGACGATGTCGCGGCATCGTCTGCCTTCACGCAAAAGGCTGAGAACTGTAGCTGCCGCCGCTTCAGCCTCGGTATAGGGAGATGAGCATTTTATGAGTTGAACGGAGTTTGAAACGTAAGACTTATCTTTTATATTTTCTTTCGAGGAAGACCAAAGATTTTTTGCAAGATATTTGATGTCTTCAGCCTGATTCTCTGTGGCCGACAGCACTATTTCGTTTATTTCTCCGTGTTTTTCGGCACTTCTTCTAAGTCTTGCCTCGCACTCGATTATACTCTTGTTATAAAGAGTCTCGTCACGGGGAGCTTCGAGCGGGAGCGACACGGTCACGTTTGCCGCTGTTTTGAAGATGCGTTCAATTATTTTGTGCTCAACTCCCGTAAATGACGTGAAGGAGTCGATATAAACGTTCGTTCCCGCAAAAAAATCGTGTTCGAGTAGCTTGTCGTAAAGCTTTGAAATATCATCTGAGGAGTCGGAAAATGAATTCTCTATAAGTCCGTTGTATGAAGCATATATCAAGGAGAGATCATTGAGTTTTTTGGCAAGAGGAGTGTCACCGAGCTTTTTGGCAACGCTTTCGAGCTCGTGCGACTTTATGCCGCAGCTTTTGAATTCACCTGTTGCCGCAAGCATTATATCGCAAAGAGAGCTTGTGTCTGTCGAGAGGTTTTTGTCGTAAACCGAAAGGAAAGGACGAAGCTCTCGCAGATTTTGCCACATCATAGCATATTTAACGGGCTTTTTTGCATAATTGTACTCAATTCCGCCATACTCTCTGCAAACTCTGTCGTAGAGTCGTGAGAAATTGAGTACCTCAAGGGTAAGCTGTGCAGATGGGGGAAGGGCACGAAGCATATGACGCTCGCTGTGTACCGAAAACTGCTCGGGAACGATAAGAAAAGAGAGGATCTTGTTTTTGTTGTCGTCAGCTATCATTTTCGATATATGCTCGAGCTTTGAACTTGCCGTTCTTCCGTAAATAAAGTTTATCATAAGCTACCTCGAAATAAGAGTTTTTAACGTTTTGTATTTGCTACTTCAATTATATCACTTTCATTATACCATAAATAGGACAAAGGTAGATATAAAAACAAAAAAATATTTGTTTTTTTCAGCAAGACTTGCCCTAATGTTCAAAATATCGTCACAAATGAAATGTAGAATAAAAACAGTAAGGGGGTGCATTATGATGGACAAGGATACTTATACTAATAACAACTCTCAAAATAATGACTTTTTAAACGAAAAAATGACCGATGATGAGGTGGTTATAGATGCTAACGATATTGAGAACTGCGAAGAAGGCTCACAGAAAATGCAAGAGGAGCTTTCGAGCGAAGAAAAGACAGTTGATGCAGAAAAAGAGAATACTTTTATCAAAGAAGAAGGTACTCAGAGAGAAGGGCAGGACGGTAGTCAAGCGTTTTCGCAGCGTGATCTGACGGGTGACTCTGCCGAATACGTGTGGAGCAGCGGTACTTCGTCGACCTCGCACAATGCTTTCGAGGGAAGATGGTCTCCCGACACGAGAAATAATGGCGGCTATTCTTCTCCCTATGGAAGTTATCCGTCAAGTGTTGATGAGCCAAAGGCAAAAAGAGACGCAAAAAAGGCTTGGATAGTGGCACTTATTTCTCTTTGTGCTGTTCTTTCTGTAGCGGTGGGTGTTCTCGGAGCGATTCTCTTGAGCTCGCTTCATACAGAGACGCCCGTAGGTATCGGAAACGATGATATAATTAAAGACGAAACGATAAATATGACAAAGAACGATTCGTCAATAGACGTAGAAATAATCGAGGGAAGTACGGGGTATAACGACCTTACAAGAATAGAGGTCATAAAGCTTGTTGCCGATTCGGTGGTCGAGATAACGACCTCAAAGGTGCAGACTAATTCCTTCTTCGGCGGAAACTACGTCACAAGCGGTGCGGGAAGCGGTGTTGTTATCGCACAGAGCGAGCAGTATGCCTTCATCGTTACTAATTATCACGTTGTCGAAGGGGCTACAAAGGTTCAGATAACTCTTACCGACAAAACGGTGCTTGATGCGGAATATCTTGACGGAGATGCCGCAAGCGATATAGCTATGCTCCGCGTTGAGACAGATAAGAGCTTTCCTAAGATAGTGTGCGGCTCAAGTGACGAGCTGAACGTAGGTGCTGACGTTATAGCAATTGGAAATCCTCTCGGCAGTCTCGGGGGAACGGTCACGGAGGGAATAGTTAGTGCTATTGACCGTGAGATAGCCATTGAGGGAACGAAAATGAATCTCATACAGATAAGTGCGGCAGTAAATCCCGGTAACTCTGGCGGCGGACTTTTCAATATGGCGGGTGAGCTTGTTGGAATAGTAAATGCCAAGCATTCTGCCGAGGGTATTGAGGGACTTGGTTTTGCGATACCTATCGACAGCGTTTACGATATGCTTATCGAGATAATCGAGACTCGGTACATTCACGGCAGACCTACGCTCGGGATTGAGGCTGAATACGTTTCAGATACCTTTGACGCATATAGAAAATACGGAGTAGGCGTTACGGGAGTTTTCGTTACAAGCTCAAACAACGATGCCCTTATGCCTAAGGACCTTATCCGTTCGATAAACGGTCAGCTCGTGACCGACGCGTCAAGCTACGCAGCAGCTATGAGTGAGCTTGAGATCGGTGAAAAGGTAAAAATCGAGGTTTATAGAAACCGATACCTTACCGAAGTTGAGGTGGAAGTAACCGAATATGTCCCCGCAGGAATTTTCGGGTAAAAAAGAAAGCAGGTCAAGAAATGTTCTTGACCTGCTTTTGTATTGTCTTAACAACCACCAGCAGTGCTGGTGGCACCAAAAAGCTTTAGCTATGCGGAGAAAAAATACCTCCTTTGATGTATAATAAAGTTGGTCTGCCAACCAAACAATAAAAACATCAAAGGAGGATCAAGTCGTGA